>JAPPOR010000431.1 GCA_028817905.1 Myxococcales bacterium | reverse complement strand
CCGGTGATGGCGATTCCGGTGATGGCGATTCCGGTGATGGCGATTCCGGTGATGGAGACGGCTCCTGTGGGGGTCCCGGTCAGGTCTGCTGCACCGGCGATGTGTGCAACGACGATGGCTGTTGCGTGGGCAACCAGTGCGTCGAGGCGGGGGAAAGCTGCGGCGATGCTGCGGGCACCTGCAGCGCAGGCTCCTGTGCGGACTGCGGAGGCGAGCAGCAGGCGTGTTGCGACGGCAACTGTCAGGCGGGGCTTTCCTGCCGAGCCAGCGAGTCCGAGGGCGGCCAATGCGCAGCATGCGGTACGGCAGGTCAGGCCTGCTGCGCGGCCCGATCCTGTGACGAAGGCGCCTGCGTGGGCCTGGGCCTGGGCACGGCGACCTGTCAGACGGAGTGCGGCGCACCTGGCCAGGCGTGCTGCGACGTTGACTTGGGCATCGGCGGCCCGGGCTTCGGATCGGCCGTGGGAACTTGTCAGGCGGGGACGCTCTGCGCCAACGGCATGTGCCAAGGCGCACCGTGCGGAGCACCCGGCCAGGCGTGCTGCACCGTGGGCGGCGCCACTGAACTCGCTGTGTGCCTCGCCTGGGGTCTCGGGTGCATCGATGGCACTTGCCAGCAGTGCGGCGCGCGCGGCCAGGCCTGTTGCGATGGCGACGAGTGTGGCCTGGGACTCAGCTGCCGCGATGACCGATGCCAGGCCCCGGAGCCCCCGAACGCCGACGCGTGCGACGAGCAGGGCGAAAGCTGCTGCGCAATCCAGGCGGGCACTGGGATCGAATTCGAGTTCTGTGACGGCGGGCTGTTCTGCACGGACTCGATCTGCGAAGAACCGACTAGCGGCATCCCTGGCGACGTCACCTTGCCCGACGTGGAGAGCTGCAACGAGGCAGGCGAAACCTGCTGCGCATTCGAAACCGGAGGTCCCGGCGCTGGCACCTTCGAGTACTGCGCCGCTGGGCTCTTGTGCGACGACTCCACGTGTAGCGCCCTCTTTGGAGGCGGCGCCGGTGGCTTCATTTCCGCATGCGACGAGGCCGGGGAGAGCTGTTGCACGCTCGGAATCGGTGACCAGCAGGGTGGGGCCTTCTGCGGGCCGGGCCTCGCCTGCGTCGAAGACACCTGCGAGTAGTGCAACCTGGTCACACTCGTCATGATGGATCGCGCTGGCGAGGCGCGCGTCGGATGTAATCAAGTCGGACTAGCCCGGATCATTCACGACTTCGACGCCGGATCGCACAGGGATTCGGCTTCACAGGGCTTTCGACGACCGACGGGCATACTGCCTGTATTTCCTAGGGCGGCGAAAGTCCTGTGGAGTCGAAGGACAAGCGAGGCGGCGTCGAAGTCGCGAATGATCCGGGCTAGCGCGCGGCCCCATGCGTGCCGCTGCATCCGAGTCTTGCAACCGAGAAGCAAGACCGAGCAGGGCTCGGTTGCGCGCGCGCAAACTGAACGGTTGGGCAGCCTCCTCACGACCCGAGCGGGAGCCCGGCACTGGAAGTCCAGCCGGCTCCTGGTGACCACAAGAACACGCGAAGAAGTAGCGCTGTGGGTCGTGGTCGCGTAGGAAGCAGCCCGATGTTCGGTACCCTCCCATTCCTGTCCCAGGCGCTCCCGTGGGCTTGGGACGCCAGCCCGTATCTCTCACCAACTCGTGTGATGATCGTGCAAGCGATCGAGTTCACGGGGGTTTCGGTGAGGGAAGGGAATGCTCGCTGTATCTTCGACCGAAGCGAAAGCGCTGTGGGCTCGAGCGGTTGTGCGAGGGCGCGTGAGTTGGTGAGATATGCGGGCTAGCCTTGAGCGCCTGGAGTACCGAGCCGATGCATAGCCCGCGGAAGAGATGGCGCGCCGCGGAGCCGCTACTGGTGGCTTTTCTGCTGGCCGCGGCGTTGCTGGTTTTCTGCCGGGCACTGCTGACCGACGACCCCCTGTTGCTCGGCCGGCGGGATGTCTATCGGTACTTTGTACCCGCGTACTACTACGGCGACCGGGCGCTCCAGCAAGGCGACCTTCCCGAATGGAACCCGCTCTTGCTAGGCGGCTTGCCCCACGCGGCCAATGTTCAGACAGCCCAGCTGTACCCTCCGAACCTCGTGCGCGGGCTGCTGAACCGGCACCCCACGCCCGACAGCACCGAGCAGAGCGGCTGGTGGCTGAACGGCCTGCACGTCGTATGGGTCGCGCTCGGCGTGTATGTCCTGGGCAGACGCCGCGGGTTGCTGTCGGTCGCCAGCTTTGCGGGCGCCCTCACGGTCCTGGGCAGTGCTGCCATCCTGCGTCGCTTCGTCGAGTGGCACTTCCTATTTACCCTGGCGTGGCTACCCTGGATCTGGCTATCCCTTGAGCTCGCACTCCGTCCAGGAGCTGTGCGACGTCGCTTGCGCTGGACGGCAGCCCTGGCGGGCACCACGGGACTCGCTCTGCTGGGCGGATTCGCCCAGCTCTTCCCGTACGTCGTCGCCACGACCCTGGTTTACGTGCTCGCCCACGAGTGTTGCGAGCGGCCCCTGACGCATGCGGACTGGCCCCCGCGCGCGCGGCTGGCCCGCTTGGCCCTTCCGGCCGTGGCCGCTCTGCCGATTCTGTTCCTGGCCGCCCCGCAACTGCTGCCCACATGGGAGTTCATCCAGTACAACTCCCGGGCCACCGGGACGGGCGTCGTTGCGCAGGGTTGGGGCGATGAGCTTCCGTTGCGTTTCCATCTCGCGTCGGTGCTTCTCTACGGCGGCCCCGGGTTCGCACCTGAAGCGGTGCGCGGAGCCGGACTCTGCGCCGCCGCGCTCGCGCTCCTCGGGCTGATCGCGGGCGGCCTCCGCAGGACTCTGCCGCCAGCGCTGGTACTACTTTCCTGCGTGGACCTGGCCGTAGGCCCCCCGGCCCCGCTAAGCAGCCTGATCGAAGCGGCGGCCCCGTTTCAGATGGTGTCCCGCACTCGCGTGTTCGACCTGGGGGTCGTGAGCTACGGCATGCTCGCTAGTCTCGGTGTCCAGGCGCTGTATGATTGCCGCTCGCCGCGCAGGCGAGCATTCCTGCTGGCAGTGTGCTGGCTAGCGATCTGCGGTGGAGCGCTCGCAATCGACGGTACGCTCACAGACCAGTACTACCTGGGGAAAGACCTCTCGAAGGTGCTGCTGCCATGCCTTCTGCTCGTGCCCGCAACGGTCATGCTTCTTTGGCCCACTGTGCGCGGCGCGGCCAGCTGGCTCGTGCCACTTTGCCTATTCGCCGAGCTTGCACTTTGGAGCAACGCCTATTTCCCATTTCTCGCACGTCTACCCGACAAGGATCGCGGAGTGCTCGCGTGGATCGGCCAAAACGGCAACGAGCCGTTTTGGCCGGACAATCACCGCGGAAGGTCCTACCACGGCAACGAGAACCTGAATGCGATGCGTTCGGTCGTGACCGGCTACGATCCCATGTTCCCTTCCCACTCGGTGCAAGCCATCGCAGGACCGAAGCGGGCCAAGGAATACCACCGCGAACTCGGTGGGCCCGAAGCGTTCCAACGCAACCCACGTGGACACAACCTGTTCAAACGCCAGTTGTGGCTTGTGGACCACGTCGTGGAGGGGCGCCTCCCGAGACGTCGGCGCCTCTTTCCCCCAACCCGCTTCGCATATGTGGTGGACGCGGCGCCCCTGCCATCCGCGATCAGGATTGGGGCGCGCCGGGTACCCACCTCGCCACTCGCGGACGCTAGCCCAGGTCGCGACCTGCCGTTCACGTGTGAAGAGCCGGCCGCCCTGCAGGGAGGCCGCCAGTACGTGGTGCGATGTGAGGCCGAGCCGGTTCAGCGAAGGGCGGTCCATTCAGCGCTGCGGCTGGGCTTATCGAGCCGCGGGGCACCGGCCCACATCGACACCTGGATCCTCGACCCGCTGTCGAACCGCCATCAGGCCGGTCTGCGCATCCGACCTAGGCGGCGAGGAAAGCAGGAAGCATGGGTGCCCATGCCCGACCACGAGCACCTGAACGTGCGCTTCGCGCTGGTTGCAGAACGTCGAAGAAAGCTCCCGAAACTGCAAACCGTTCACTACCATGAGGACCGCGCCGACCTTGATGAAAGGATCCGGATCCTGAAGCGGACCCCCGACTCACTCCAGGTCCAGGTGGACAACCGGGGGCACCGAACGCGCTACCTGGTTGTACTCGACGCCGACTACCCTGGCTGGCAAGCGTCCATCGATGGGCAACCCACACGCCTGCATCGTACCAACGACGGCTTCAAGGGCCTGGTGGTGCCGGCCGGAGACCACCAGATCGTCCTGAGCTTTCGCTCGACGTACCTTCGTGGCGCGCTGTGGCTGGCCGGCGTGACGCTACTGGCCCTGGTCGCACTGCTTGGCTGGACCCGTCGCACTGCCTAGCTGGTTCGGGTGGCCGGATCCGGCAAGGTTACTGGCCCAAGGATGTTGGCAACTCGTAAACGAAGCGTGAAGGGATCCGGCTTCACTGGGCTTTCGGGGACCGACCGAAAACTCACGGCATTCGCCAAAGACCTAGCCCAATTTCGCCCCGCGCTCTTGCCTGCTGCACGCCGACAATGCACCGTTGCCCATGGCCGAGCGCATTCTCATGCAGGTTTCCGGGGCAGTGCAGCCCCTGCGTCTGGGAGGACCGGGCCCTGCACTGACGACCGCCGAGCAGCCCGACTGGGCAGGACCGCCACTCGAGGTGCACGGGGTCAGCGATTGGGAAGGAGACGCCGAAATGGGCCCGCTCGGCGGCACGCTCGGCCTATTGGTCTTCCTGACGGGGAGCGTGGATTTTCTGGCGCGGGGCCGCAAGCGGGACCGGGCTTGGAGCGGTCGGTGCGGCGATGTCGCCGTGCTGTCGGGCGACCGCGTTCCGCGTATGTTGCGTTGCCGCGGCCAGGCGCAGGTGGCAGCAGTGGACGTCTCGGCGACCTGGATCTGGGCAACCGCGGGCGGAAAGCCGCCAGCCCCGCGCTCCACGCTGCGGCTCGGTGCACAGCCCTCCATCGCCTCAGAGGTCACGAGCCTCCTTCGACACGCTCGCCAAGGGTCGTCCGACCCGTTGCAGATCGAAACGCTCTCGTTCGATCTCATCTCCGGGCTACTCGACGCCCTTCCGGGTCAGCAGCTGGATCATCGTGCCATCGGACTCAGCCGAGCGGCGTGTCGGCGCGTGCAGAGCTACGTATATGAGCACCTTGGGGAGCGCATCACGCATGCCGCACTCGCAGGGCTCGTAGGCCTTGGGCCTCGACACTTCTCCACCCTGTTCAAGCGCTCGTTTGCGATCACACCCTATCAATACGTGCTGACCATGCGCCTACGGGAGGCCGCCCGGTTGATGCGCACCACGCGCCGCGACCTGGCCGAAATCGCCTATGAAGTAGGGTTCTCCAGCCAGAGCCACTTCTCCACGGCCTTCCAGCGCGTGTTCCGGGTGCGACCGCGTGATTACGCGCGTGATTGGCGCTCCTCGGTCGTGCTGATTCACGCGCGGTAGGCGAAACGCGCGTCGTTGCAGGGAACCACGGATTGCCGCCCCCCGTTGCGCCGGGCCTTCAGGAGGCAGAGCCTCCCGCCCTCCGCCCGCCCGTATCCGCAAGTACCGCGATCCCC
>JAPPOR010000364.1 GCA_028817905.1 Myxococcales bacterium | reverse complement strand
TTTGGTCGCGTTACCTTGATTGGAAGCGTTTGGACAAGGTCGCTAGGTCGCGCTGCGCGCTCCGGGCGCCTGGGGCACATGCCTCGTTGGGCGGGGGTGGAGCCCCGCTAGCAACTTGGCTTGACGACGATAGGGGCCTCGGCTAGAAACCCGGGACCGTTTTTCCTTCTTCGTTGCGAGGATCGCCGATGGCTTCCCTGACCCAGGTCACCCGAAAGCGCCGCCAGAACAAGGCCGCCAAGGCCGGCCGCGCCGCCAAGCGCGCTCGCGTCAAGGCGGGCACCCCGAAGTTCCCTATCCATCCGCAGAAGAAGCAGTCTAGCTAGCTAGCTAGGCCTCGTGGCCCTCGAAGGCCTCCAGGATCGGCTGGCCGACGATCGTGTCCGGGGGGGCGATGCCCAGCGCGAAGAAGATCGTCGCGGCGGTGTCCGTATTGTAGACCGTCTTGCGGATGCGCTTTTTTACCTTCACGCCCGCTCCATAGAGCACCCAGGGGATGTTCCGGTCGAGGCGTCGGCGGGTGCCGTGGCTGTGGTCGTGGCCGCCGTGGTCGGAGGTGACCAGGACCAGGGTCCGCTCCATGTTGCCGCGCTGCTCGAGTGCTCGCAGGACATCTCGAACGCAGCGATCGGCCCTGTGCACTGCCGTCTTGTACTTGCTGCTCATCCAGCCGTAGCGATGCCCTGCGCTGTCAGGATCCGAGAAGTGGACGAAGACCACTCCCGGTTCCGCCTTGCGCAGGTGCGGGACGGCGAGGTTCGTCACCTTGTTGCAGAAGACGCCACCGACCTCGAAGTGCTCGACCAGATCGGGCTTGAGCAAGTGCTCGAGCTTGCGCTTGCCGACGAACAGCGCGGTTGACAGGCCCGCCCGTTGGGCCTCGCTGAAGATTGTGGGGTACTGGATGTGACCCCGCTCTGGGCGGTAGGAGTTGAAGGTCAAGCCGTGCTGGTCGAAGTCCACCCCGCTCACCATCGAGGCGTGGGAGGGCAGGGTGCTGGATTTGGAGATGGTTCGTGAATGCAGCGCGGCGGCACCGCGCAGCTGCAGTCCGTGGATGGTCGGCGCCTGCGGATAGATGACATCGGGTCGCAAGCCATCGACTGAAATCAGCACCACCAGATCGGCAATCGCCTCTCGGGGTTCTGGCTCAGCTTGCTCCTCTTCTTCAGACCTACCGGTCAGTTCTGCGACGACCGTGCGGTCTGCGGCGGGGTCGCCTGGCTGCTGAGCAACAACCTCAACCGGCTGGAGCCGTTGCGGGGGCGAATCGCCGCCACACCCGGAGGCTACGAAGGTCATGAGCAGAAACGCAAGGCAAGGTACAGGGACAGCTCGAAACGGCGACGACGATTGCATCTAGTCCATGATGACGGCTTTCCACGCGACAATCAAAATGCTTCTGGAGGTGCACCCACCGCGACTACGTTGCGCGCACGGTCGTACATGGTGGTGGCTTCCCGGTGCTTACCGGCGCCTGCCTACCGCGCCCAAGGATCGCTTCAATGCAACGTGTAGTTGCGCCCTTCGTGTTCGATCGTCGGTATCTCGGCCGGATTGCGCCGGCTGTCCGCCAACCGGTCGAAGACCTCGTCCACACGGTTGGTTCCGGTCGCCGGCGTTCGCGAGGCCTCGGCGTGCGCGCGCCGTTGGCGCGTCAGGCGGGCGGCTGCTTCGGCCTCGGCAGCCTGCCACTGCGCTAGGGTTCGATGGTGCTGCCTGCGTGTTCGCACAAAGCCGACCACCAACAACAGGGCGCCAATGGACCAGATGCCCGTCAAGCCCGCCAGTGCCGACGGCCAGCGGCCATAGCGTCCCGTGATCTCGTTGCGCCATTCGCGTTCGATGTAGCCGAGGTCGACGTGGTAGGCACTTGCGACAGCATCGGTGAACGTTTCGCCGTCTCGTAGCTTCGAAATCAAGTTCCCAAAACGCTTGCGGTCATCGGTGCCTTCCAGCAAGTAGCGCACGAGGTCGGCGCTTTGCGCATAGGCGAGGGCGACCTCGTGGTGGTCCTTCGGAAACGCTCCCGACAGTTGATCCGCCCGCATGAGCTTGCCTGCGAGTGCGCCCATCCAGAGTGTCCGGATGCGGGCCAGCGAGCGCTCGCCGGCCTGGTGGATGGCGACTCCCTCCGAGAACCAGCGCGGGACCTGTCCGCCGGCCACCGCCCGGTACAGGGCCACGTGGGATAGCTCGTGGGTCAAGAGCTGGACCATGTTCGGGCGCATCCATGTTTGGGGCGCCGTCAGGGAGAGCAAGATCAGCCCCTGGTGCGGAAGAGCCACGCCCGTCGCGTAGGAGGGCAGTGGTCGCCCGCCTGCGAGGCGACGCATATCCGTCGGCTCAATTGCCACACGGATGTCCAGGTCGGCGGCCACCTCTTGGCCCAGTTCTCGGGTTACCTTGTGCCAGATGTCGGGCTGTGCGTCCTGGAGTTCGGCGACCTCATCCGTTGCTGATGTCGGATAGATCCAGCGGACTCGGTCTTTGGCCTCGATCACGTACCCCTCGGGGAGCTCCTCAGGGAGCTCGGGCAGCTGCGCGGTTTGCAGTGTGGCAGGCTCCGGAGCTACGGCGTTGGGCTGGGCGTTTACGGCATCGCCACCCCACAGGCTTGCCACGGCTCCCCCAAGCAGGCCCCCACACAGGCCCCAAAGCCAGCACGAAACCGCGCTCCGTTTCACTACTGCTGCCATGGCGGGGACTCTGGCTAGCGTAGCCCGCATCGCGCGCGAAATCGACGGGGTTTCGGAACATGCGCGAAATGGCGCAGCTATTCCAAGCGTCCCAGGCGTACGCGCAGCAGGGTCAGACCGTGGGGAGGGGCGGTCTCGCCGGCAAGTCGTCGATCGCCTCCCGGCACCAGCAGGGCGCGCACCTGCTCCTGGGTCAGCCGCCGGCGGCCCGCGGCGATCAACGTGCCGGCCATGATGCGGACCATGTTCTTCATGAACGCCGTGCCTTCCACCTCGAAGGCGAGAAGCTCCTCCTGGCCCATGAAGTTTTCCACGATGCGCGCCCGGAGCATCGTACGGACCGTATCGCTACGGGTGTCCGAAGCGGCCCGGAACGCGCTGAAGTCATGCGTCCCGACGAATGCCCGAACGGTGTGCCGCATGGCGTCCAGATCCAGGTCGTGGCGAGCGTCATCGAGGCGGTCACGCTCAGGGTACACGCGGGGAATGTGCTTTCCGAGGTGCCAGGCGCGGTGGCGCAAGAGCGGGTCGCGGGTTGTACCGAGGTGAAACAGGTAGCGGTAGAGCTTGTGGGTCGCGTCGAAGCGGGGCTGATAGTCGGTTGGGCAAGGGCTTACATGCCGCACCGCGAGATCGGGAGGGAGATAGCGGTTGAGCGCCTGCGCCCATCGACGGGGGGACAGTTCCCGGTTGGTTCCGAAGGCCACCACTTGTCCCTCAGCGTGGACCCCGGCGTCGGTGCGCGAAGCGCCCCAGACCATCACCGGGTGCTGCGCAATCTGGCCTGCCACTTTGGCCAGCTCGCTCTGCACGCATCGCAGGCCGGCTTGCTCCTGGAAGCCGTGAAAGGCCGTGCCGTCGTAGGCGACCGTGAGGCGTACGCCGTATCGCACGGCGCTACAATACGAAGCCCAGCCCCGCGACCCAGTTCACGCCGCCGACCTCGAAGGAGTCTCCGCTGGGGGAAAATCCCGTCAGCTCGAAGAACGCGTAGGAGTGGTTGATACCCCACTCCTCATCCATCGCTCGCGCCGCGCGGGGCTCGAACGTGTCAAGGTCCAGCGCGCCCTGAAGGCCCCAGCGGAAACCATGGGCGACACCGCTGGCGTCCTCGAACCCGCCGGTGGAGGCGGACCAATGGACCCACGAATAGCCCAGCTTGCCAGTCACAATCAGCGGGATCTCGAACAGCCGGGGCAGGGCGTCGACCCGTACTCCGACCAGCAGGGACAGCGGGATGAGGTCCAGATCGGTGTCCTCGCTCGTCTGGCTGCGGTCGGTGGCCGACAGGGCGGCCTCACTGAAGCTGGCCCAGCCCAGGGCGCCGCCTCCGGTGACATAGAGGATGTCCTTGAGTCGATACGCGATCACGTCGAGCTCAAGTTCGAGCAGGGGCCCCACGTCCTCGCCCAGAATCTCGTCAAAGGCGCCGGTCGGCTCGTCCGGCACGTACGGGCCGACGCGTAGCTCGACGAGTAGCTGTTCTGGCGAGACAAAGTTCTTCTCAGGAGGCAGTAGGTCCTCGTTGAGCTGGGCGGCCGCCCCGAAGGGGAGCACCAGGCCTGCTACCAGCGCCCCGCCCATACCCAGGAGCAGTGTGCGTGCGCGTCGCTTCGTCCACAGGAACGTTCTCACGCGTGCCTCCTTCTCGCCCGCGCTAGAAGGCTCAGCATCACCAGCCCGATCGGCAGGCTACCTTCCAGATGACCACGACCCAGGGTCGAACAAGCGCAGCCGTCTTGCGCGGTCCCTCCACGGCTCCGGTACTCTTCCCAAACCCCGAGTGTGTCCCCCTTCTCCATGCACACCACTTCGGAAAGCGGTCCCACGTTGCCGGCGCGGTCGACCGCGGCAACCGCGACTGGAACGATGTCGCGCTTCAAGCGGCTGGCCGCAATGTCGACGCTCGTGGCCACGCGCCCCGTCACGGCCTCATATCCCACTCCGGGCGGCGGGTTGTCCCGGTCGAGCGTGGCGCCGCTTCGTACGTGGGCCGAGGGGCAGTCGGGGTTGGCCACCGTCGGGGCGTCTACCGCACCGGCGTCCTCATCGGGGTCCACCGTCGGAACGGAGCCATCCACCGAGGCGGTGGCTTCGTTGTCGAAGAAGGCGAGGTACTCCTCCACGCTATCGTCGTTGAGGGAGTCCCAACGGACGGTTAGGGTCCGCTCCCCAAACGGTTCGTTAAGGCCCATGGGCGCGATCGGGGGCTGGGCGTCGATCGCGAACTCGGCGCAGCCGTAGCTCCCCGTGGGATCCGCCGGGTTGCTGTCGGTGTCGCTGGGGATGAAGACGAACTTGACCGTGGTTTCGCCGCCGTTTTCTGGGCACAGGGCTTCATCCAGGCGGACCGAGACGATCTGTTCTCGAGCGGTTGGCACGATCTCCTCGCTTCCGAGCAGCTGGCACTGCTCGGAGTTTTCCTCCCGCAACATTTCGCGTTCGGCCCTGCTCTCACACATCCGCCCCGCCGCCGCGTAGACGATCAGGTTGTTGCTGTTCGGCAGGTTCATCAGGGCGAAGTCGAGGGTGGTCTGTCCGTTGCATTCGCGCGCATTGATGGGGCGGACCTCCTGCTCGTCGGTCTGCTCGCCACCGATGGCGTGCAGTCGGACGTTGACACCGCATGTGCCTTGACCCCCGGACTGCTGGGCGGCTGCCATTGGGGGCGACATTGCCGCCGCCATCACCAGCAGCGCGCCCGCGCCAAGCGGGGCGGCGGGGATCGTTCCAAGCAAGCTTCTTGCGAACATGGGGACGCCTCTATGCAAGCTTCGGTCCATCTCGATTTGCCGCCGGTTATCACGGATTTCGTCCCCCGTGGTGGACAATCTGGCGCGTGCACGCGGGGCCTTGCCCCGGCCGCATGACAAAATGGCAACGGGTTTTCGGGCTAGC
>JAPPOR010000070.1 GCA_028817905.1 Myxococcales bacterium | reverse complement strand
GCCTCATGTTCGGGGGCACCGATTGGGATTCGACTCCCGAGCGCTATCGGGAACCCAACGCGATGTCGATCAGGATCGCGCTGCGAATGGCCAACGAGATGGCATGTCTGGCGGTGCCGCAGGACTTCGCGATCAACGACCCGATGTCGCGGCATCTGTTTCGCCGTGTGGACGCAGACGCCACGCCCGAAGCCGGCAACGAGCGGGAGATTCGGGCACAGCTTCGCCGCTTGCACCGCCTGCTGCTCAACGAAGAGCTCGAGGACGGAGATTCAGAGCTCGAGGCCACCTGGCAGCTGTGGAGCGGCAGCTACGCAGCGGCTGGCGCCGACTCGAGCCGGCGACTTCGCAACTGCGATGCCGAGGCGAGCTACACGCCGCAGCAGACGCCATATCCGACGGCTACGCACAACGCGATCGACGCCCGCACGCCCTCCGTCCAGGCTTGGATGGCGGTGGTGGCGTATCTGCTTTCCGACGGACGTTTCTTCCTGCAGTAGTTGCAATCGGAGGCTCGGCTCATGGAACTCGATCGACGAACCTTTCTCATGGTTTCCGGGGGCGCGGCGGCGAGCTTTGCGCTCGGCCTGTCATCCAGGGCTCAGGATAGCGTCTGCCGCAGCGACCTTCCCTTTGTCATCACGGTGCAAGCCAGCGGCGCCTGGGATCCGACCTTCCTGATGGATCCGGTCACCGACAGCGCGGACTTTACGCCCTTCGTGGCCTCCCAGATCCGCACGGTCGGCGAAATCCGCTACGCCCCGTTCTTCGACGCCAACACGGGCGCGGTCGCGCCCTATCTGGTCGGCGACGATCAGCAGGACTTCTTCGTCAAGCACGGCCACCGAATCGTGGTCTTCAACGGCGTCAACAACCGCACGGTCAGTCACGACATAGGGCCCCGCATCGCATTTACCGGCTCGACGCGTGACGGCCAGCCCACGTTCAGTGGATTGGTGGCGGGGTTGCAGGGCGCCGAGATGCCTCTGGCGATGTTCGTTTCGAGCGGCTTCGCCTCAACCGGCGGGTTGGTGCCGGTCACGCGAGGAGGTTCGCTCGACTTGCTCCGGGGCGTCGCCGACCCCAACAGGGATTCGATACACACCGATAGCGTCAACGAGCTGCTCCGCGAGGCCACCCAAGCTCGCGACGCGCGTCTGCTCGCAGGAAGTAGCCTGCCCCGGCCCAGGCAAGCCTATGAGAAGATCCGGGAGGCACGCAACGGCGCCTTGCAGCGGCGCTTCGAGGAGATCGCCGATGTGTTGGACGGCGCGCGATCCGGTCGCCGCCGCGGTCTGGAAAACACCGCAGCCGGGGTGCTGGCTCTGATGAGCTCGGGCGCGACAGCCGGTGCGCACCTGTCCCTTGGTGGCTTCGACACCCATGATGGTCACGACGACGAACACCCCGGCGCGTTGCAGAACCTGCTCAGCGGCCTCGATTTCATCATCGAAGCCGTCAGCGCGGACGCTACGCTCAGTTCGCGCGGCGTTCTCATCGTGGTTGCTTCCGACTTCGGTCGTACTCGGTACAACGGAGGTGGCGGCAAGGACCACTGGCCGATTACCAGCATGATGGCGATCGGCGTGGGCGCGGCGGAATCGGTGATCGGCGGCGCTCGGGTCATCGGCGCGACCACGCCGACGGGGGGCAACGGCGTGGAAGCGCTCCCGGTCAAGATTAGCGGCGGGCAGACCATAGTGGCGGAAGCGGGCGATCCGGATGCCTTTGAGCTGACGGCGGGGCACGTGCACCACGCGTTGCGCAATGCCATCGGCTTGTGCGACACGGGTGCGCCCGACGATCCGCTCAGGCGCTTCGCGCTCAACGTGCTGCCAAATGAACCGTTGCCGCTCGGGTAGCGAAAATGGCGAAGTTCTCATGGTGGGTCGCGCCACTGGTGCTCTGGGCCTCGGGTTGCGAAGAGGCCTCGATCACCCCTGCAGGAAATGATCCCGGCGGCGAGGCCGACGAGGCCACGACCACACCACCCAGTGCTCCAAGTGGTGCGGGAGGGGCCATGGCTTCGCCCAGCTCCAGCAGCTCCAGCTCCAGCCCGGCCTCGGCCACGGCAGCGGACGGTGGTTGTCCGATCAGCCAAGTGTTGTGCGAGGATGGGTGCGCGTCGCTCGGCAGCGACCCCCTCAACTGCGGTAGCTGCGGCAACGTCTGTGCCGACCCCCTCACGTGTCGGGAGGGCCTTTGCGCATGTCCGCTGGGCACCGACCTATGCGACCACGCCTGTGTCGAGCTCGCACGGGATGTCGAGAACTGCGGAACCTGCGGTGTTGTCTGCGGCGACGGGGAGACCTGTCTTGGCGGTCGCTGTGCGTGCGCCCCCGGATTTCTCGAGTGCGCCGGCGTGTGCACGGACGTCACCTCCGACGATGCGAACTGCGGGGGATGTCGTAGCGCGTGCGGTCCGGGCGACTATTGTTCCGGCGCCGAGTGCGTGCTCGACTGCCGGAGCATTGGCACGGCCTGCGAAGGAGTCTGCGTAGACACCTCCGAAGATCCCGAACACTGTGGGCGCTGTGGTCGCGCTTGCAACCCAGCGATCGAGGTGTGTCGCTTCGGGTCCTGTCGCTGCACGGATCAAGGGACCGATTGCGGACGAGGCGACGACGATTGCGTCGACCTCAACACCAACCCGGCCCACTGCGGACGATGCGACAACGACTGCCAGCCAGGCGAAGTCTGCGCCGACGGTGTTTGTCAGGCGACGGGCGCGGACGCGGGCATGAGCGCAGGCGAGTAGGCTGCTTCAGGGCCGGGCGCTGTTGATGAGGTCGCCGATGCTGCGCACGACCTCCGCATCCATGTAGGTCGCGTGCTGCTTGCCACGCATGTAGTAGTTGCCATGCACGAAGGGCGGGTCGCAGCTCGGCCAGATCGTGACATCGTTCATCAACAGCGTCGTCATCTCACCCGCATCGCAGCCGTGTGCCGTGGCCACGCTGGACTGATCGGCCGGCCGGCGCCCATCGCCTTCCGCCATGGTGATCACCGCCGAAACGCGACTCGCGCACGGGGGGCTGCCGCCGCCGCTCATCAGCACCAGCCCGCCCACCTTGTCAGCCAGCTCGGCCTTGCATCCAAAGCGGGCCGTGTACCCAGCGCCCCAGGAGTGGCCGGCAACCCACATCGAACGGATATCGAAGTCAGCGAACGTGGTGTACACCCAGTCGATGACTTCCATCAGGTGCGGCTCGTCGACGCCGCCATCGCCATTGCCCCACTGTGCCACGACCGACTTCGGCGCGACGGTGATGAAGTTGTGCGAGCTGACCAGGTTGTTCACGGAGAAGTACGCGACCTGGTAGAGCTTGAGCTCTTCTGCGGGCATCGTTCCGTGGAGGTTGAGAATGAACACCACTGGCGCGCCCTGGCGCTTGTTGCACGGGTAGGCGACGTGCACCGCACGCCCACCGATCTCCGCGTTGGGCGCGGTGAGGCCGAGAAGAGATGGATGTTCGCCGCACGCAAGGCCGGGGAGCTCGACGACCGGGCTGTTTGGATCACCGTCCGCAGGTCCCGCGGGCGTCGGCATGGCAGTCGGTTGTGTCGGGTCGGCGGCCGCCCTGGGTTCGTCCACCTGCGGTGGCGTGCGCGGCGGCACGGCGCCACCGCCCACTCCGGCCATGCCCTGCCCGGCCATGCCCTGCCCGCCCGGCGCGCTCTCATCTCCCGACGCCTGCGCCGGCGCGCTTGGGGCTTGGTTTACCGTGCCGGAGACCGCCCGGGGCATGCCCTCCGAGGGCGCGCCCACAGTGGGAGCCGTGCCCAGCGGTGGCAGGTCGGAGCTCTCCACGGTCTCGGCTCCCGCGCATGCGGCGAGCAGGCACATGCCCCACCACCGCGTGTTTCGTTGCTTCATGCGCTTCATGACCACCCTTCGCTGGAAGCCTAAAAACCACCGGCACCAGGGACAAGGCGTGCGCATATCCACGAGCCGCCAACTTCATATCCCGCGCCAGCCATTCGCAGGTATGCGGGATTTGCCTACGTCAGCGCAGGTCCATCTCGCTAGCTAACGCGGTTCATCTATCCTACAATTGGCTTGCGAAACGCTCGCAAGTGCCTTGATCGCGCGTGATCCAACCCAAGCAGTCACTTCCGGAGACGCCCGAGCTGTCCGCGTCGTGGATCGGTGGTCGCTACCGCATCGAGCACCCCCTGGCAGAAGGCGGGATGGGGGCCGTCTATGCCGCGACCGACGTGCGAACGGGCAAGGCCGTAGTGCTCAAGCGGATGCGCGCGGCAAGTGGCAAGCAGGCGCTCGCGCTCTTCGAGCGCGAGTACCGCACGCTGGTCGGCATCCAGCACCCGCGCATCATCAAGGTCTTCGAGTACGGCGTCGATACGAGTGGCCCGTACTACACGATGGAGCTCGTCAAGGGCCGTGACCTGAACGAGCTGGCGCCCGTGCCGTTCGTCGACGCGTGCCGGTACTTGCGCGACATCGCGACGTGCCTGGCGCTGCTGCACACGCGGCGCCTGCTCCACCGCGATCTGTCGCCTCGAAACGTGCGCGTCACTCCTGACGGCCGCTGCAAGCTGCTCGACTTCGGCGCGCTCACGTCGTTCGGCACCGCGGAGCAGGTGGTGGGCACGCCGCCGTGCATACCGCCCGAGGCGGTGCGTGGAGCGCCGCTCGATCAGCGTGCGGACCTGTTCGCGTTCGGGGCGCTGGCTTACTACATGCTGACCGGGCGCCACGCGTTTGCGGTGCGGCGCGTGCAGCATCTGCGCAAGGCCTGGGATGTGCGGCCACCGCCGCCGTCGCACTTCCAGCCCGAGATCCCAAAGGACATCGATACCCTCGTGCTGCGGCTACTCAGCCTCGACGCACTGGCACGGCCCGGCACGATCGCGGAGGTCTTCGAACGACTCAACTTGTTCGGCTCGACGGAACCGCTCGACGAGACCACGGTGGACGCGCTTGCGCGAAGCTACTTGGCACACACGGAGTTCGTGGGGCGCGAGCGCGAGCTGCATGCGTTGCAACAGGACGTAAGCGGGCTCGAGCGGGGCCGTGGCGGATCGGTCGTGATCGAAGGTCCAGCCGGGGTGGGGCGCAGCCGGTTGCTCGCCGAGCTCGCTCTCCACGGCAAGTTGGCCGGGGTCGAAACCGTGCACGTCGACGCGAGCGGCCATCGGCGTTCGCACGGCGCGGCGATCGCGCTCTTGCAGTCTTTGATCGAGGCATCGCAGGCCGCTGCACACTCCGCCAGCATGCATGGCGCAATGCTGGCTCAGCTCGACCCATGGCTGGCCGAGCAGCTTGGCGTTGCGGCCAGCGCGCCCGACAGCGCGATCACGGGCGAGTGGAAAGCGCGCGTTCAGGACGTGCTGCGCGATGTGGTGGCGGCCGCATGCCACGCGCAGCCGCTACTGCTCATCGTCGACAATGCCGACGACGCCGACAGCGCTTCGCTCGCGCTGCTTTCGGCGCTGCAGCGCCTGGCGCCGAGCCACTCGCTGCTGCTCGTATGCGCCGCCCGCGCACAACCGGGGGTGGAGCCGGCCGCCCGCGACGTGCTGGGCTCGCGCGCCTCCCACGTCGAGCTGCACCCCCTCAAGCCGGCCGATACGTATG
>JAPPOR010000023.1 GCA_028817905.1 Myxococcales bacterium | reverse complement strand
GCCTGTATTTGCGAGGGCGACGAAAGGCGTGTGAAGTCGAAGAACAAGCGAGGCGCCGCGATGTTGGTGAGATATCCGGGCTAGGGCCGTGCCGTGATCGGTCGCTCGACCCACGCCGATGTCCACCCCGCCGCGTTGAGCGCCGCGACCCGCAGGTGGATCGGCAGGCCTGCCTGGCTTGGCTTGAACTTGGGCATAGCGATCGGAATAGCCATTTGCGATTGGCCCTTTTTCACCAGGACGATATAGACGTCCGAATACCCTTCGGCGCCGATCACCACGCGGTTGGATGCTCCCTTGCCACGGTCCTGGAGTCGCAGCTTCAGGATGACTTCGGTACCGGTCGAGATGGACGCCGGCAGATCGATGGGTACGATCTGCGGAGCGTGCTGCGGGATGACCTGGACGGGGATCCGTGCGGCGGCCATCAGGATGCCGCCGCGCACGACGATTGGCATGTGCGGCGTATTCGCCAACGTGAGCTCTATGGGGTTGGTGGTAACCTCGCCGTCGGCATTGACCGCGCGCACGACGACCACACCCCTCCGGTCGCCGACGGCGGTGGCGCTCAGTGCGTATGTGACCCGATACAAACCATCGCCCAGGTCCGCGACGTGCTCCCGGCCTGAATCGAACCCTGGGTCAACGTCCTTGAAGTCCGCTGCGAGCCGGAGGCTGGGCCGGCCGTATTCCAAGCTAAGAACGACGGTCTCGCCCGCCGCGTACCGGTCTTGGTTCGCCTCATAGCGCGCCAACCGGTGGTCGGGGTTGTCGACCTTGACATCGACATGGGCCTCCAGTCGTTTGCCCGAAGCCAACGTGAGCCGCACCGTATAGCGATAGTCGCCGTCGCGCATGCGAGACGTGTCGACACCGATACGCTTGTGGGGCATCCCCTGGCCCTCTACCAGCGGCTCCCCGAAGCCGAATTCGACCCGAACCGGCGTGGCGGGTACGAAGTAATCAAGCTCGATCGTGGTCGCGCCAGCCAAGGTGTCCCCCGAGGCGGGCTTGAGGATCTCAAGGAACGGCTGGCGCTGCGCTTCGCCGGCCCGGTGCGTGGGTCGGCCGTGCGACTGCTCGTGCGGTTGGACCTCAGAAAGCCCGGTCGGCGCGGCGGCGTCGTGCCCGCAACCGCATGCCACCAGCACCGGCAGTCCGACAAGCAGCCATGTCCAGGTCGAATGCGTGATCTCGTTTGGCACCATGCCCCCTCCCTTGCGGCATCGAGAACTGTAGCCCGGATCGTTCATCTGTCTTGCCCGGGACCGCTAGATGTCGGCGAAAGTACGTGGCCGGGAGCGGACCCGGCCACGTATTCAGTCGTCCCGAGTCCGTTGAAGTAGGGGCAAGGCAGCTCCGGGCGTCAGCAGCGATCGCAGGGCGGTGGGATCTAGAGCCGCCTCGAGGTTGTCGGCCACGCGATCTAAGGAAGCGTTGCGCAGGCGCACGAGATCGGGCGCGGCCCGGAATGAGGTAAAACCTCGCCGATCCCCGGTAGGCGTTCCCGCGGGAACGACTTCCGAGGGCCGGAGCCCCTCAAGCAGCGTTGGCGTGGTCGCGATCGCCGGGCATCGGCAGAGGCTCTCCCTTGACTGCCGCGTGGGTCGCATCCCGCAGACAATCGTAGGGGTCGGCGTCGAGCTTGTAGGTCTCGATGATGCTGTAGAACTTCCAGATGCTTTCCTACCTGCGCTGGGAGAGCGCCTCGATGGCCGACGCCCATGCAAACATCCTGCAGGCGGAGCGCGTGAGCCGGTCTGCGGATCCCGACGAGCGCAGTCAAGCGCTGGCCCACGCGGCACGTTGCCTGGTATTGCTGGAGCGCAACCTCGGCCAGGCCGAGGCGTTCTTGCTGGAGGCCAGGGGCGTCAGCGAGCGCAGCGGGGCCAGCGCAGCGGTTGCATCTGCGCTCGGGATGATCTCAGCCCACCGTGGTGAGCGGGCCCTCGCCGATGCGGCGCTTACCGAGGCGCAGGACCTGGCCCGCGCCAGCGGTGAGCGCTTGGCCGAGTTCGGCGCCCTCGAACATCGCGTCATGCTCGCCCTCGACCTCGGGACCGGGCATGCCGAGGGGTTGGCCGCAAGCCTCGTGGAGCTCGCCGCTCGCGTGCGGCCAGGCGCGGAAGCTGTGATCGCCCGTTCCCTCCATGCGCTTGCGCAGGTACTCGAAAGCGACGCCGAGGACGGACTGTTGCGGGCCGCGCTTGCCGACCTGCGCATGGCGGACGCCAGGTACGAGCTCTCGTTCGCCCTGACCCGCAGGGCCACGCATGCGCTTGCAAAGGGTTCGCTCGAAACTGCCACCGAGGCCGCCAGCGACGGCCTCGAAGTGTCGCGCGCCGTCGGACGATGCTCAGAAAATCGTCATCGCGACGGTCGTTTTGGTGGCGGTTGCTCGGCTGCGTGGCGACCTGCAGACGGCCGACCAACTCCGACACAGCCTCGCCGACACGGTCGAGTCCGACACTCCGCCACGGCACGCCGCTGGCTCCGCCAGCTCGACGCGCCTGGGCCCACCTAGCCCGCATCCATCACCAAATCACGTGATGATCGTGCAAGTGATCGGCTTCGCAGGGGTTTCGGTGAAGGAGGGAATACTCGCTGTATCTTCGACTGAAGCGAAAGCGCTGTGGAGTCGAGCAGTTGTGCGAGGGCACGTGCTTTGGTGATGGATGCGGGCTAACCCGGACACCCGCCGGCCGCAGGTCGTGTGTTTCGGGCAACTCGGGTGCCGGCTATCCTTGATACGCCCATGACCGACATACGCGCAGGTTGCCTACGCGCCTCCGAGCTCGTGGCATCTCAGACAGGAGGTTGCGAGTCGTGATCGGACCGGATCAGCGCAGGAGCGATGGCAGCCGCCTCAACGGTCCCGACAAACGTAGCGCCAGTGCAGTGTCTATGGGAGAGTCAGAAGGTGAGAGTCGCAAGGATCTTGGTTGTGGTCTTCCTGGCGGCCAGTTGCGAAGATTCGGCTGGCACCGGTCAAGCGGAGGACATTGGAGATCTAGGACTAGGACGCCGAGGTGACGAGGCGGGGCCGGATATCGACGCGGCACCAAGCTCTGATGGCGGTTCCCGCAAGGGTGGAGACATGGCATCAGGCCGCTCAGGCGGTGAGGATGCCGCACCGAGCTCTGATGGTGGTTCCGTCGAGGGTCGAGATGTGGCCCCAGGGAGCTCAGGCGGTGCAGGTGCGGGACCGAGCTCTGAGGATGCGCGGGTCTCTGCTGCCGGTTCCGTGCCTGCGTTCTGGGAGCCGCTCCGAATCTGCGGCACCGCATCCGAATCCTACTCGACATCGCTGGAAACTGCTGCCGCGTCGGATGCGGTGGTCCTCGCCCGAGTCGTCAGTGTAGAGCTTGGTCGCTCGATGGGTGCAGGCTTCGGATACTACGCCGAGTTCAACTTGACGTTCGAGGCCACCGAATTCTTGGGCAAGATGCCGGAGCAAGAGTTGGTGGTGTCCTTCGTCGCGGATGTGTCGAACGCTGATGCAGCCGAAAAAGCGATCGACTCTATGAACGATGCGACTCCGACAACGCCGGTCCTACTAATGCTTCGCTTGCGCTCAGACCTTCCAATATATCGACTGGTAACGCCGTTCTCACTACTTCTTGACAGCGACCACGCCGGCGTTAGGGCCCCAATTGACAAGTGTCACGACCTCCCGGTGGACTTCTTGGCGGGAGCTTCGGAACTAGCTCAGCTCGTGCCTGCGCTAAGGGAAGCCCTCTAAGTCTTCTTTCTAGCTCCTGACGAAGACTACTCGGCGCCGGCGCTTTGTCCCGATGGCCTGCACTGCTGCTACGCTACGATCATCTTGCGCAAGCGCGACTGATCCGTCCGTAGGATCGATCCCGGCTGGACGCATGGTGGGTTCGATGTGCGGGGGGTGTGGCCGATGAGGGCCTGATCGCGGCCTGGCGCCGACCTACTGCCGACCCTGCAACGACCCCCGCGTAGCTTTGAAGGGGCGGCGCGATCGCGTGTACGGTACCACCTCGGGAGAAAGCCAGTATGGGTCCATGCTTGATAGGACGAGCCCGCGTCTGCGCCGCAGTCCTGTTGCCGAGCCTGCTCGTTCTGGTCGCGTGTGGCCAGGCCGGCCGGGGGAACGCCGGTCCTGGTCGAGAGAGCCCAGACCGGGCTGAGCGCGCGAGTGCGGTCGCTGATGACGCCAACGGGCGGCCTGAAACCACCGGTATGAGCGCGGACGCCGCGCTCGACAGCCCCTCCGGCCTGGACGAGAACACAGGCCTGGACGAGAACACAGGCCTGGACGAGAATACCGGCCTGGACGAGAACACAGGCCTGGCGGGTGAAGTCATCGACCCGTCGGGTGCCGTGGATGGTGGGATGCTCGAAGGGGCCGCCGACCCGGTGCCGCAGCCCACGGACGCGGGAACAACGCCTCAGGTCATGGTCGATCGCTGCGGCGCAGAGGTCGACCCCGCCGGGGTTGATGCGGGGTTCGTGGTCGATGTGGACACCATCGCCTTCGCGTTCGAAACCAGCGCGTTTCTGAGCCCGTTGGCATGGCCGTGGGAGCTCACCCCCAATCGGCACCCTTGGATGCAATGGCCCGACTGCCTCGGCGCGTGCAAGGTCAGTCCCGAATCGTACCGACAACACGTGTTCGGCAGCGGCGACGTGTCCGCCGCCCTCCTTCACGGAACGGCCTACAGGCTGGATGCGGACGGCACCCGAGCGAGCGGCTACGCGCCCGCCCACTACGAGGATCTAGTAGACATTCAGGCGGAGATCGGCGCACAAGCGCCGACCCTTACGCCATTGCTGGCGCCAATGGTCATGCCCAATGATCGCCTCGAGGTTCAGCTAACCATGATGGAGCGGCGCGCCGCAACGGCGGACGCCTGGGCCACCTACACGGGCTGGTCGCCCGCGACCGACGGTGATGGTTACTGGCTCGACGACGCGAACGGCAGCGCGTTTATCGACAAAGGCGTCGAGCTGGGGGTTCCAATCTTCCTGGTCTTCAAAGGCATGCCGTGGCATGGCCTGTCCAGCAGGTTCACCGACCCGCGGGACATCGGGCCCGCCGCCGCACGCCGACCCGACGCACACCTGGTCGTCATGCAGGGCGGCTTCGAGCATGGTCTCGACAATGGTGAAACCAGCGCGCCGGTGGACGCTACCACCGATCTGGGCTGGGGTCCCGGCGTGGGTCAGTGGCCCGAGGGACCGTACGACGAGACCGACTCCGCCGTGCAGGCGCTCTTCCCATTGGACCGCGGGGTCAACAGCTTGATCAAGTCGTTGCGCGACGCCGGTGTTGGTCCCGACGGGCGTGTCTATGTTGCGCTCGGTGGCGTGTGGGCCGAGTTGATCACCCGGCCCACCGAAGCCGCCCACGTGCTTGGCAAGCTCCTACTCCACGTGGGCGAGGACAACGTTTTGTGGGGAACCCAGGCCATGATGTACGGCATTCCGGCGCCACAGCTCGAAGCCTTCCGCGCCTTCCAGATCCCCGAACCTCTTCGCGTGCAGTACGGCTATCCCGAGCTCACACCGCTGCGCAAGGCCAAGATACTCGGACTCAATGCTGCGCGGCTCTTCTGCCTGCCGCCGGGCTAGC
>JAPPOR010000625.1 GCA_028817905.1 Myxococcales bacterium | reverse complement strand
GGCGGGCCAACCGGGGTGGACACCGCCCACTGACCCACGAAGGTTGACTCGGCGGGAAAGACCACAACACGGTCATTCTTGGGTTGCGCCACGGGTCGCTGCTTGTCGATGTCGCGAAACTGCCGCGCGAAGAAGGCGTTGAACGTGGCGTACTCCTCCGGCGCTCGCTCATAGTCCTGCCAGCTGTATTCCGGCGCGTACTTGAAACTGCTCAGCAGTTCGCTGGAGGCACTCGTGTCGAGGAACTCGCCCCACTGCACGGCGAACTCCCTTAACCATCGGGATAGTGGCGTCAGGTCCTTGTCGCTCGCCGCCGGATCGATCGGGCTCTGCAGAGGGCCCAAGCTTGGCTGATTGAAGTAGTAGTAGAACTGGGTGATCCTTAGATACACGGTACGTTCGTGGGCGTTCTGCCCGTCGAAGTTCCAGACGCGAATCTCTGGAACCCAAGAGACGAGCGCGTCCACGTAGTAGTAGAACTGATTCAGCGTCTTGATTCGCTCGAGCTCGGGGATCCTTCGGCGACTGACGGCAGTGATGGCGGTCTCAAATGCCTGGACGTACAGGTTGTCCTCGATCAGTGCTTGCAGCCGTTTGCCAATGGGAGACTTGGGGGCGTAGGGGGCTCCGACCGGTGGCAGTTCGGAAAGGAAAGGGGGAGGTCGCCGCTGGTCGCTCCCCTCTTTACTGACTAGCTCGCGCCACCCGGAGTCAGAGACACCGATGTCCCTTGCAGCGGACTCGACGGTTCGACGCCGCGCACTCGCACCACGACGGTATCCATTCGACATGACCCCCCCAAATGACGGTCAAGCGCGCCCACCGAACTTGATGAGTGGCTGCACGTCGTCGGGGGCCACGATACCGCCGAACTAGAGCCGCCGAACATTACAGAAGCATTACGGCTTCACGAGCTGTACGGACCGACTTGCGGGAGGACGAACCGGACTAACGCGATGGAGTTGCGGACCCTATGACTGCTCGTGCGAGCCTGGGGTTCCCACAAGCGTGGGGCAAGGGGTCACGCGTGACCCATGACCTCGTCGATCGCCTGGGCAAGCCGCGCGATGCCTTCCGTGATGGCGGGTGGTTCTAGCCCGGCGAAGCCTAGCACAAACCCAGCCCGCGGGGGCGGGTTCCGATAGTGCGGCCGCACGGGGTACACGCCGACGCTTCGCCGGGCGCAGGCTCTGCGGACTTCGGCCTGGCGATCGGCGGGGACGTCTGGCAACCATAGCAAGCCGTGCACGCCGGCTCCGGTGCCTTCCAGGTGCGCAGCCTCGCCTAGGTAGCGCGCGACCGCCTCGGCCAACGCCTCCCGCCGTGCTGCGTGGCACAGCCGCGCGCGCCGGATGTATCGCTCGAGATGGCCCTCTTCGATGAAGTCAGCGAGCACCAACTGGTCGAGACCGGGACTGCCCGTGTCGCACAGTGCCTTGGCCTGCTGAAACGGATCCACCAACTCCTCCGGCACCACCAGCCAACCAATGCGCAGGGCGGGGAACAGCAACTTCGAGGCGCTGCCCGCGTAGAGCACACGACCCGCCGGGTCGAGCCCCTGGAGACTTTCGATCGGGCGCCCGTCGTAGCGGTACTCGCCGTCGTAGTCGTCCTCGAACACGAATGCCCCCATGTGGGCCGCGTGTTCGAGCAGGGCCAGTCGCCGGCGCAGCGGCAGGATGCCGCCGGTCGGGAACTGGTGCGAAGGCGTTACGAAGATCCCTCGTACGGCACCCGCAGCGACCAGCCCGTCAAAGGGCATTCCCTGCGGGTCCACTGCGATCAGGCGCACGCGCGCACCGTGTGCTAGCAGGGCGTAGGTGATGCCGAAGTAGCCCGGTTCCTCGACAGCGACCGGATCGCCGGGGTCGACCAGGGTTCGGATGGTGAGATCGATCGCCTGCTGCGTGCCGTGCACGATCAGTACTTGCCCCGGTGTGCAGCGCACCCCGCGCGCGCGGGCGAGGTAGCCGGCGAGTGCGCGCTGCAGCTCGGGCGCGCCGGCGCGGGGCCCGTACCCGAGTTGGCGTGCGGTCGCGCGGCGGGCGCGCCGTGCCGTCAGCCGCCACCAGGTCTCGAGCGGCACATCGGCGAACCCGGGCTCACCGTAGCGGAAGTCGATCTCCACGGGATGGCGCGGCATTTCCCAGCCGAGGCGCCGTGGGGCTACGGCGCCGATCCGTCGGGCACGCGTGGAAAGCGGCGTGGACGGTTCGGCAGTGTCAGGGCCGGCTTGGCTCCCGTCGCTCGCGGCCTCGCCCAGCAGCTGTGCGGAGATCCCTTCGAGATGTTGCTCGGGCAACGTGTTCGCGACGAAGCTTCCGGAGCCCGTTCGCGCGACCGCATAGCCTTCGTCCGTCAGCTGTCGATAGGCGGCCACGACGGTGTTGCGCGAGACGCCCAGCTGTTCCGAGAGGCCGCGCGTGGTGGGCAGGCGCGTTCCGGGCCCGAGCTGTCCGGCCAGGATCTGCGCCCGCACCGCCCGGTACACCTGCCGCTGCAACGTCTCCCGGCCGTCGAGGGTGATCAGCACGGCCAATTGGTACCACTGATTTGGTCAAATTGGACCATGGCGTGATACCAATATCCACCCTAGGGTCCCTTTCGAAACCACGCTCCGAGGAGGGGCGTTCCCTATGACGATCATTCACAGGACCTGCACGATCTGCGAAGCGAACTGCGGCCTGAGCTACGAGCTGCAGGGGGGTCGGGTGGCGCATGTGCGTCCCGACGACGAAGACGTACTGTCCCACGGCTATGCCTGTCCCAAGGGCATAGCGAACGCCGAACTGCACACGGATCCCGACCGGCTGCGTGCTCCCATGCGTCGCACCCCCTCCGGGCAGTTCGAGCCGATCGGGTGGGACGAAGCCATTGCGTCTGCGGTTGAGGGGCTCAAGCGCGTTCGAACGAGCGCGGGGGCCAACGGGGTCGCCACGTACTTCGGCAACCCCATCGTGCACAACCCAGCGGCGCTGCTGGTACGCACGGGGCTCATCCGTGCGATCGGAACGCGCAATTCGTTCAGCGCCGGCTCCCAGGACACGAGTCCGAGATTTGCCACGTCCTATCACCTTTACGGCAGCTCCTTCACGATCCCCATTCCCGATCTCGAGCGCACGGACTATTTGCTGTGCCTTGGGGCCAACCCACGCGTGTCGAATGGGAGCTTCTTGACGGCACCCGGGATGCGTGACTGGCTTCGGGGCCTTCAGCGACGTGGTGGCAAGCTGGTGGTCGTTGACCCAAGGCGCTCCGAGACGGCTGTGCAAGCGGACGAGCACGTGGCGATTCTGCCCGGCGGAGACGCCGCCTTGCTATTGGGCATGGTGCGCGAGCTGCTAACCGCCGACCTCGTGGATTTGCTGGCGGTTCGCGAGCTTGCCCGCGGATTCGATGACGCCGCCCAGCAGGTGCGCGCGCTCGATCCCGAGCGGCTTGCGTCAGCCTGCGGGGTGGCTCACGAAACCATCGCTCGGCTTGCGCACGAGTTCGCGAGCGCGAAAACGAGCGTTGCCTATTCGCGCATCGGCATATGCAACAACCGACATGGCACGCTCGCCACCTGGGCCACCGATCTGTTGAATCTGGCCGCAGGTCGCCTGGCGCAGGTCGGTGGGGCGATGTTTGCGCGGCCCGCTCTCGACCTTCGTCGGCTGCTGGCCATGCCCGGAATGGACGGTCACGGGCGCTTCCATAGTCGCGTACGCCAGCTGCCCGAGACGCTCGGCGATCTGCCCGCCGCCTGCATGGCGGAGGAGATCGAGACCCCGGGGCACGGCCAGATTCGCGGGCTGCTGACCTATGCGGGCAACCCCGTGCTGTCCGTACCCAATGGTCGGCGGCTCGGCCGCGCTTTGGCCGACCTGGACTTCATGGTGTCGATCGATCTGTACATCAACGAGACCACTCGCCACGCAGACATCATTCTTCCGCCCGCGAGTCCGCTTACTGAGGAGCACATGGATCTCGTATTCCCAACCGTCATGATCCGCAACGTGGCGCGCGTCTCACCCGGCATCGCTCCCAAGGGAGAGGGAGAACGGCACGACTGGGAGATTCTGCGGGCGCTCGCCGAGGGGATGGGTGGCGGCATGACCGGCACGCCGTTGGACGGACCGCTGCGTTGGCTGCGCTGGCTCGGCGCCGAGGTGGGACCGATGGGCATCTTGGACGGGCTGCTGCGCACCGGTCCTCACGGTGATCGCTTCCTGCCCGTCGGGCGTGGCCTTTCGGTCGCGAAGCTCCGAAAAATGCCCCATGGTGTGGACCTGGGAGGCCTTGAATCGGGGGTCAAGGATCTGATCCGCCACCGCGACCGGAGCGTTCACGTCGACGCCGAGCCGATCATGACCGCGCTGCGTGAGTTCGGCTCATCCCTATCCGAACCCGTGCCCGGCGACCACCTGCTGCTCGTGGGGAGGCGCGAGATCCTCAGCAACAACAGCTGGCTTCACAACCTGCCATCGCTCGTCAACGGCAAGGCGCGCTGCCGCTTGCGCGTGCACCCCTCGGACGCTCAGGCAGCTGGGCTCGTCGATGGTGAGGCCGTTTGGATGCAGAGCCGCGTGCATGTGGGCCAGGTTCCGATCGAAGTCAGCGACGAGATGCGGCCGGGGGTGGTGAGCTTGCCCCATGGCTGGGGCCACCAGGAGGTCGCATGCTTTCAGCGGGCCGCTGGCGAAGTCCCCGGCGTCTCGATCAACGATTGGACGGACGACGGGCGGGTGGAAGCGGTGGTGGGGCAGTCGATCCTCAATGGCGTGCCTGTGCGCCTACACCGAACGGACCCGCGTGCACGAGGATGTGCTCCCGCGTCAACGGCCCAGCCGCAACCGATGGAAGAGCATCGATGACGTTCAACGGGCAGCCCGGAACGTTCCACCCCCAAGGGGGGCAGGCCGAGCCGAACCAGAGGCCAAGCGCGTCGCGCGCCGGGGGGCGGGCCTATCCGCCTGCTCCTGACCATCTGTCGCCCAGGGAGATCTTTCCTGGCTTGTGGTATGTGAGCGCCAGCCACCACCAGCGCCCTCCACCGGGACTGCGGTACAGTCGCAACATGGTCGTGGTTTGCGGTGCCGACGGCCTGGTCCTGGTCAATCCCGTGCGCCTGTCGAGCGACGCGGAGGCGGCGCTGCTGCGCCACGGTCCGGTGCGGCACGTCGTCCGCCTCGGTACCTACCATGGGCGTGACGACGCCTACTACGTGGAGACTTTCGGCGCCCAGTTCTGGGCGGCGCCCGGGGACTATCGCCACCCGCTCCCGGCTTCTATGCGTGAGCTGTCGGAGCACGGCCCGGGACCGATCCCAGGCGCCCGGGCGGTGGTTTTCCACCAGGCAACGCTGCCGGAGGCCGTGCTGTTCATGCCCGAGCATCGGCTGCTGTTGACCTGTGATAGCGTCCAGCACTACGGGCGCGATCCGTTGCTGTCTCCTTTGGCGCGTCTCGTCATGCTTCCGATGGGCTTCTTTAGACCGTGCGTGATCGGGCCACTGTGGCGCAAGGCGGTTACCCCCGACCACGGCAGCCTGAGGCCTGACTTCGAACGCGTGCTTGGTCTCGACTTCGACAATCTGATCTCCGCCCATGGCACGCCCAAGCTTGGAGGTGCCAAAGCGGCCCTCGCGAGGCAGGTCGCGCG
>JAPPOR010000324.1 GCA_028817905.1 Myxococcales bacterium | reverse complement strand
CCGAAAAGCCGTGTGAAGCCGAATCCCTGCGCGCTCCGACGCAGAGTTCATGAATAATCCGGGCTAGGGGTTTGCGGGGCGCCGCCCCAGCCGACGGGACATGGAACCCAGCGGGTTCCGACGACGAACGCACGACGAGTCGCCGTGAGGCAAGTCTCGCAGCCCATCACTGCCCGGAGCACCGGAGGGCGAACTAGAATCCATGATGCAACGCCACCAAGAATGGTGAGGTCCCAAGACTTGACTCATCTGCAAACGAGATCGCTCGTCAAGGATTCCAACGGGGCTCTGCCCCCGCCCAACAAGGCATGTGACCCAGGCACCAAATGGAGACCGCAGTCGCTCGCAGCTCATCCCCGGAGCGCGCCAGCGCGACTTAGCGACCTTGTCCAGACGTATCCAATCAAGGCAACCTGAGCAAACTTGACGCAAACGTCCACGAACCGCTGACTCAAGGTCGCTGGTGTGAACTCGACGCCTCTGGCACATTGCTCGCTGCCGGGCTGCGCTATGCTACGGCCAGGATGACGGGGAAACAGGCACGGGCAGAACCGAAGCAGGCGCGGGCCCGCTTCACGGTCGATGTGATCCTGGAGGCGGCGGAACGGCTGCTCGCTAGTGGTGGTCGTACCAATACGCGCACGATTGCGAGGCTGGCGGGGGTCAGTGTGGGAACGCTGTATCAGTATTTCCCAAGGCGGGACGCGGTCATTGCACGGATCGTGGACCGGCGGCTCGAGCGTGATGAGCGGGCATTGCTGGCGGTCTTCGAGCGTCATCGGGATGACTCGCTCGAGGAGCTCATCAGGCGGTCCGTGGACACGATGTTGCCCCATCGGGATTGGGAGATCGCGCTCTACCCGTCGATGGTTGACAACCTGCAGGCGGCGGAGCGGCACGTGCAGGTCCAGGCGTTCATCGCCCGTTTCGAGGCGCTCTGGTCTGCGGAACTGGCGCGGCGGCGCGCGACGCTGCGGCCAGGGCTGGACCCGGAAGTGGCCGCGGTGACCTCGATTCATGCGATCCGCGGAGCGATGCTGGCACTGGCACGGCGCGACCCACCCTTGCCACGGGACCGGCTGGTGCACGCGCTCGCTGACCTTGGGGTCGCCTATTTGACGGGCTGAACCCGGGCTGACTTGGTCAGCATCCTGCTAGCCCGGCCGAAGCTGGCTCCCGCGCTAAGAGCGGTGCGACGCCCGCTTCCAGCTCGCGGGCCATGCGCGCGTGCATGGTCTCGCTGGGCGCGAGCCACATGGCCGTATTGCGCAGCGCCACAAGCAGGGGGTGGCTGAGCTGTGCGAGTCTTCCGACCCCATAGCTGCGCTCAACCAAGGGGTTGACCCGCAGAATCCGCCGCGCTTCGTAGTCGCGCAGCGCAGCCTCTTCCGTACCGTGCGCGGACACGGCCTGTGCGAGTGCAGCGGCATCTTCGATTGCTTGGCACGCGCCCTGACCGAGGTTGGGGGTCATCGCGTGGGCGGCATCGCCAAGTAGTGTGACGCGCTGGCTGCCCCAGTGGGCGAGGGGAGGGCGATCGAGGATGTCGTGGTGCACGATGGCATCGGGCGGGGTTGCGGCGATAAGAGCGCCCACGCGCGAGACCGCGAAGGCTCCACCGAAGCACGACAAGAGTTCTGCGCGGGCTGCCTCCCCCGCTAAGCGCGTGTTGGGTTCCGCATTCTCGACCGCGAACCAATACACGCGGCGCCCTCCTATAGGGAGGAAGCCAAAGCGCCGACCGGAACCCCACGCTTCCGTGGCCTCGCCGGCAAGGTCGAAGTCGCCGCTGGCGATGCCGCGCCAGCAGGTGTAGCCGGCATAGCGTGGGGCTTCCTCGCCGTGCAATTGTGCGCGTACGCGGGAGTGGATGCCATCGGCACCGATCAGCACGCGCGCGTCGTGCACGCGCCCGCCTTCGTCGTACACGCGGGCGCCGGTCGCATGCGGCTCGAAACGCTCGACGCCGGCACCCCAGTTCAGCCCGACGCGCCCGGTCGCGCGAGCACGCTCTAGCAGCACGTCCAGAAGGTCCGCCCGGTGAATCCCCAGCGGAGGGTAGTGCCTTCCGCAGATCTCGTAGTTGAGCGGCGCGACCGACAGGGGCCGCCCTCCGCTCGTGCAGACGGTCATGGTTGTCAGCTGCTGGCCGCGTTGCGCCAGGCTTCCATACAATCCCCACCGCTCGAATAGGGCGCAGGCATTGGGCGCAAGCCCGATCCCAGCGCCCACCGGTCGCGGACCCTCAGCCCGTTCCAGGACCTGGACCGAGAGGCCTTCCCTTGCGAGTGCGAGCGCCGCCGCCACCCCCCCGATGCCAGCGCCCGCGACGATTACGTCACATGTCATGCGGCCAGTCTACGCACCTACCACCGCCCCCGCGATTCGTATTCTCGACCGGGAAACCGTCAAGCATTTCTGCACCTTGGGGCATCGAGCCCAATGGGCGTTCGCAATCGGTTGAGCCCGATGGCCCACGCCGGGCTGGGAAGCGTCCGAGCTGTGCTGGGTAGCCGGCGGGCCCGATGGTTTCGTGCTGGTGGGCCTCGTTCGGCATCCAGATTCGGCCCCGCTAGAGGGGAACACGTATCCTGCATGAGACGCGTTACCCCTCCAAACGGGCCAAGCGGGGGAAGCGACTAGGCGACGTGCTTGTCGTCGTCGTCGTCGTCATCGTCGTCCATCAGGGCGACGTGCTTGTCGTCGTCGTCGTCGTCATCGTCGTCGTTCAGGCACGACGCGCCAACGCGAACGCTTGGGTTGCCGACAGCTTGAAGCCCACTCACCCCCATCAACGCCGCTGCCAAGAGTAGGGTCAGGCCGACCCTTCCAAGTATCGCCATGCTGATCTCCTTGCTGATGAAACACCCACAGGCCCAATACCATTCGGGCATCCGTCCATAGGTTGTTTGTACGTGCTTCCTAACGCCGCCATGGGGCGTGCTGCAAGGTCTTGCGGACTGGTACGGGGCCGTACTCGCGGCTTCGTCTGGAACGCTGTCCCCATTTGGCGGGCGGGTCGGCATGTACCGCCTGGTATCCATGCCGGAATCATCCTACGCATGTTTGCGGGTAACTGTATCGACACCTTCACCCGCGGGATGTCCGATCTGGCTGCGCAATCCAAAGGCTACCGAGGTTCTGCAGGGCTTGCTGCGCTGGTGCCACCGCCCTGGAAAACGAGATCCGGTATTCGGGCGTATTGGCGTCGGCAAGTAAGCTGCGCGCGGGAGTCATGCCCAAATCCCCGCCCGAGCCGGAGGCGGATGAGGTAGGTTGTGGCTACCACACGCAGGAGCGGCTGGACACAAGCGCGGCTGGCGCGCGGAAGGTTCCGAAGGGGAAGGCTGTCTTGCGATTCAGTCAAGCCACGCGCGCGCTTCTTCCCGCAGCATGAGAGGGCGGAAGCGGCCATGCTTGCATCCGATAATGCCATGCGCACCCAGACCTTCTGTTCCCGTGGCGCGAACTTGCTAAGAACGGCGAGGCATTCGCGATGCGGTGTCCTGTCTGTAGAAGCTGGCGAGAACCTCGTAGAGGTCGGGCTGGCTCTGGCGAAGACGGTGGGGTTGCTCGAAGAAGGCTTCGGTGGCGACCGCGAAGAACTCGGCTTCGGAGACCGCACCGTAAGCATCCATGAAGCTATCTCCGCCGCGTTCGGACTCTGCCCGCAAGGTGAGGTAGGCCTTTGAGCAGACCTCGGCCCAACGCTTCAGTTGCTCGCTTCCGCGCAGCGGTGGTGTGCCATCGACGGCTCCATCCAGCATGTCGAGCTTGTGTGCGAACTCATGGAAGACCACGTTCTGGCCGCTTCGCGGGTTACGGCTCCCCCGCCGGGCGGCGTCCCACACGAGGACCACCGGTCCGCGATAGTGCGCCTCGCCGGCCAGGGCCACCTGACCCGGCACGACCTCGACCGTATTGTCGAACACGCTGCGCGGCCGCTCCGGCTGATGGACGGCCGACGGATAGACGAGGATGCTGCCGACGCGCCGGTACATGTCGTGGCTGAGTCCGAGCAGCAGGAGGCAAGCATTGGCCGCAATCGTAACTTGGATCTCGTCCGTGAGATCGAGTCCGCCGCAGCCCTCGAACTCCTTCTCCTCGACGAAGACCTGCGAGAGGTCTTCGAGCAGCTTGCGCTCGTCAGCATCGAGGAACGCAAAATGCCCCACATTGCTTGCCACGATGGCGCGCCAATCGTCCGGAAAGGGATTCTGGAGGATTTGCTCCCGCCGTCGCTGCCGCCACCACTCGAACACGCAACCACTGTCTCACGGAACCGGGGCCGTCGCCACAGAGGCGCCGTTCCGGTTTGTGAGGCGCCCTGCACGCAAGCACGTACCTAGCCCGGACCATTCACGACATCGACATCGCCTCGCTTGTCCTTCGACTCCACGAGGCTTTCGCCGCCCTAGAAAATACCGCGCTCGCACAACTGCTCGACTCCGCAGCGCTTTCGCTTCAGTCGAAAATAGAGCGAGTATTCCTTCCTTCACCGAAAGCCCCGGCGAAGCCGATCAGTTGCACGATGATTACGTGCCCTTGGCGACGGATGCGGGCTAGCTCAGCAAGCTCATCAACGTCGGATTGGTCCTGCGCACGTCCTCCATCGGCGCCGACTCACCGCCGTAGGCATGGCCCGGATACAAGATGGTGTTCCCGGAGATCGTGGACAGCCGTTCCGTCAGGGTTCGCCGCATTTCCTCAGGACTGCCACCGGGTAAGTCGACGCGTCCGCACCCCTGCAGAAACAGCGTGTCGCCAGCGAGCAATGCTTGCTTGACGCGAAAGCAACAGGAGCCCGGGGTGTGTCCAGGAGTGTGCAGCAACTCCACCTCAACGCCCCCAGCACCGATCACGTCGCCCGAGTCATGGCTTGCCAGGTCGGTCTTGCTCAGGCCAGTGACCTTGGCCACACCTTGGGCCTCCAGCTTGTGCACGTGCACCGGGCAAGGGTTGATCTCCATCAGTGTGTGCAGACCTTGTATGTCCAACCCCATCATCGATCCGCCAACATGATCGGGATGGTAGTGTGTGGCGAGCGCTCCGACTATCTTCATGTCGTCCGCCGCAGCGCAGTCCACGATCCCCTGGACATCCCAGGCGGGGTCGATGACGAGGCACTCACCCGCTTCCCGATCACCGACGAGGTACACGAAGTTCTGCATCTGCTCCGCAGCCATATGGCCCTGCGCCACATCGCGTCCCATGAGCAACTGTTTGAGATAGAATTCGGCCATGGTTCCCTTGTAGCGCCCACCGCCGTCGTCGTCGAGGCTTCATCTCGCCCTGTCCGAAGCCAACGGTCGTCGTCTCCGTCGCCGTTGATGTCCGCCAGAATGCGAAGGTGCTCGTCGAATGCGGCAGCCATCGTTGTAGCTGAACTCAGTGGGCACGATCCAGATCATGTTCGTGGGCAATCGATAGGTCGAGTCTCTTGCCGGCACAGCCGGACTGAACCGGTGGCGCGGGCGTGCCGCCAACGCCCTCCGTGGCAGGCTGCGCGAAGCATCCGAGGGTGAACACCCCGCCTGATCCGGAGCGCAAGCGGTGGAGGCGCGGGCACCGTCTGGTTGAAGAGACACTCTAGGCACCTCTACCGCCGGCTGGTCGAGCCCCGCCCGGCGGCACCTTCAACCTG
>JAPPOR010000514.1 GCA_028817905.1 Myxococcales bacterium | reverse complement strand
GGCCCGCTACTGACCTGCTCCAACGGCTACGATGGCACAGCTCATCGTGCCCGGCTGCGGATCTTGCCTCCGAAATTGCCCATTCCGGGACGGGCACTAGCTAGGGGGTGCAGGGCGCCCCGGGTTGCAGGTCCAGGATGAGCGTGCTCGTGGTGATGCACTCATTGGTGAGTGGCGAAATGCCGCCGCAGCGTTCACTGTCTGCGCAGCAGCCAGCCAGGGTTGTCAGGCCAAGCAGACTCGTTGGGGTGATGTCCGGGCAGCTATCAGCCGGTTCGGTGTCCACCTCCGCATCGGTGATGCTTGCATCCGGCTCGATATCGAGCCCAGCATCGACGCCTGCGTCGAGGCCGCCGTCGAAGCCCGCGTCGTCACCGTCGAAGCCGGCATCGAGGCCGCCGTCCAGGTCGCCGTCCAGCCCGCTATCCAGCCCGCCATCGAGGAGGCCGCCATCGAGCATGCCCGGATTGTCGCCACACGGGTCTCCGGGCATTAGGTCTGCGAGCACGGTGCTGCTGGTGATGCAGGCGTTGGACAGGGTGGAGATGGCGCCGCAGAAGCCGGACTCTGCGCAGCAGCCCTCGAGCTCGACCTCCATTCCAAGGGCGTCGCCGGAATAGGCGGGACAAGCAGGATCGGCGACCGCTGGCACCAGGCATTCGGTGGCGTCGTTCGCCGTCGCGTAGCGGGTGCCGCAGCTGTCGTCCGCGGTGCAACAGGGCACGATGCACAGGCCAGACGCCAACTCGTCCGTTACGGCCGGGCATTCTACTTCGCCGCAGGTCGCGGTCTTGGGAATCGTCATGTCGCACTCGGGCGCCAGCGCGGTCAGGTCCGGAGCTCCTGCAGCCGGCGCGCCGGCCGGCGCGCCAGCGGGCGCCGGCATGTTTGCAGGCTGCCCGGCGGTTTCGCCCGAGGGCTGCTGGGGTGCTGGGGCCGAAGGCGACTCGGGCGGCGTTGAGGGGGCGCCCGAAGAGCCGGCTTCAGGGGCACTGGGAGGCGGCTCGGGAGGGTCTCCAGCCTGGCTGCCCGACGGTGCACTCTCCGGCTCTTCTTCGCTGTCGCCACAGGCAGCCATTAGAACGGAGCAAACCGCAAGCCACGCCACGTGATGCCGTGCACATTCCCTCGTCATCATCATCTCCCGTATCGCTGAAGCCTCATGAGCGGTCCACGCTCGAGCCCCAAGAACCACCCGGCAGGGCAGCTGTCAAGACTGCATTGGTGCAGACGCCGCGCCCCAACTTGCGGCGTCTGCGGTACCGCAAGGTGGCAAGCGGCGGGTGGATGGCCTGCTGTGCCCCAGCGTGCCGGCGATGGCCACGCGATGACGATGTGAGAACGCTTGTGGTTGACCGACGCGAGCGCCGGCTCAAGTCCATGGCCGCACCCACCACGGCGCGAGCGGTCCCGGCACTACTCGACGACTCGGGAGCTCGCTGAAAGTCCTTTGAAGCCGAGTCCCTGCAACCGCGTCATGTTGGTCCTCCATGAAATGATCCGGACCGGTTTTGTACGGTGTGCAAGTTCGGTTCAGCTTGCCAGACGACATCGTGCATGCTCGAGTGACCGGCCGCGTGCGCAGTGCTCGACTCATGGCAGTCGGGCAGGGCTGACAAGCTCGGTCCCCCACGAAGTGGACCAAATCGGTCGACTGTCCTCGCAGCAAGGTCTCTCTCCTATTCCGCCGAAACCTTCCCCCGCATGTCCTTTTGAGGATTCCGTGCCTCTGGGCGCGCTTCAACTAGATGGACGCCGCATGGGCGCGCGCTTGTGGCGCTCTTCTGCGCTGCCAACTAGGCTAGCTTCCCATGTCGACACCTACGCTTGCATTCTACTTTGCGCCGGGTTCCAGTTCGATGGCTCCGCACATTGCGCTGCACGAGGTGGGGGCCGCGTTCGAAGCACGGCCGGTCTCTTTCGCCAGCCAGGAACACCGAAGCGAGGCGTTCTTGGCGCTCAACCCCGAGGGCAAGGTGCCAACCCTGCTAGTGGACGGTCGACCCCTGACGGAGGTAGCGGCGATTCTGTGGTACCTGGCCCGCCGTTTTCCTGAGGCCGATCTCTTGCCGAGTGGTGACGTGGAGTCCGAGTCACGGACGATTTCGTGGATGTCCTTCATCGCTTCGACCGTACATCCGGTCCTACGATATCCTGATCGGGTCTTCGAGGTATTCAAGCTGGCCGACGCGAAGCTGGGCAGCAGCGCATGGGCCGTCGGTCGCTACTCGATCGCCGATATCCACTTGTTCCGGCTGTTCTGGCGGTTCTGGCATTCGGACCACCCACCGCCCGAAGAGTTTCCCAACCTTGTTGGTCACTACAGGCGCATGGCGGTGCGACCTTCGTTGCGACGGACCTGCCAAATCGAGGCGCAGATCGGCTATGAGTTGCGCCGTTTGCGACTTCGCGACGATCCCTGATTCGGGCCAGCTCGCCGGCATCAGCGAGCTGCGGGGCCGTCCCACAACCGCTCGACTTCGCAGGGGTTTTGGTGCGACACGAAACGCTGCCTTGGGCCTTCAGCGAATGTGCGGGCGCCCCTCACAAGAGCACTTGTCTCGGGGCGCGTGATTTGGCGATGGATGCGGGCTAACCTCCGGTCCGATGACAAAGACAGCGGCGGCGTTGATCATCGGCAACGAGCTTCTGACGGGGAAGATCCAGGAGCTCAATCTGGCCTATCTGGGCAAGGAGCTGTACCGACTCGGTATCCAGCTTCGGCGGGTCGTGATGTGTCTGGATGACATTGACACGATAGCAGCGGATCTGAATCTCCTGCGTGACAGCCACGATTACGTCTTTACGAGTGGGGGCGTGGGGCCGACGCACGACGACATGACGCTGCCGGCGGTCGCTAAGGCGTTTGCGGTGCCTCTGGTGCGGGTTCCTGAGATCGAGGGCTTGATTCGCCAGTACCATGGCGACCGGGCCACCGAGGCGCACTTGCGGATGGCGGACGCGCCGGAGGGCTCCACGTTTATCAGCAACGAGCAGGTGCGTTGGCCCACAGTCTGCATTGGGAACGTGCTGATCTTTCCGGGTGTACCCGAGATCTTTCGCGCCAAGTTTGCCGCCGTCCGACCACACCTCACAGGGGGCGCGCGTTTCTATTCCCACGCGGTCTTTACGCACTGCGACGAGGGAGAGATCGCTTTGCAGCTCAGGGAACTGGAGGCGAGCTTTGCCGGAGTATCGATCGGCAGCTACCCGACCTTTCGGGATCCAGCCTATCGCACCAAGGTGACGTTTGATGGGCGCGATCCCGATGAGATCACCCGCGCGGCTGAAACCTTTTGCGCCCAACTCGATCCCCAGAAGATCGTCCGTCAAGAAGGGCTCTGAAGCCGCCAGTGCGAGCGTTGTTCCGCTAGGTTCTACTGTCCGAGCTCAATGCCTACGGCACGGGCCGTTTGGACCATCTGGCCCGTGGACGGTACCAGTTTGGGCGCCGCCAGGGCCTGCGCGATTGGAACTGACACGATGTCGTTGCCACGCAGGGCGACCATGCGACCCATCTTGCCCGTCGCACATAGGCGCGCTGCTTCGACGCCGAAGCGCGTCCCCAGCAGGCGGTCGAACGCCGACGGTGAGCCACCGCGTTGCAGGTGCCCGAGGACCGTGACGCGAATATCGTGTTGGATGTGTCGTTTCAACAGCTCAGCCATGTGGGCACCCGCTCCGCCGAGGCGCTCGAGGTGCCCCCGGCGACCCTTGGACAGGGTCGCCTTTCGACCTCCCGCAGGAGCCGCGCCTTCTCCGACCACGACGATGCTGAAGGTCGAACCCGCGTCGGCCCGTTTCTGTACCTTGTCGACGATCCGCGACAGATCGTAGGGGATCTCGGGAATCGCGATCACGTCCGCGCCCCCGGCGATTCCTGCGCAAAGGGCGATCCATCCCGCGTAGCGACCCATGAGCTCGAGGATCATGACGCGGTCATGGGATTCGGCCGTGGAGTGAAGCGCGTCGATGGCCCACGTGGCCGTACTCACGGCTGTGTCGAAGCCAAACGTGTAGTCGGTCGCGGCCAGGTCGTTGTCGATCGTTTTGGGCACGCCGACCACGGGGACCCCCAGACGCATCATCGCTTGCGCATGAGTCATTGTTCCGTCGCCGCCGACCATGACCAGAGCGTCGATTTCGTGGGCGGCGATGCGCTCGAGAACTTGGGTCGAGACGTCCCGGTCGCGGCGCCGACCGCGCTTGTCGTAGGTCGGGTAGGCGAAGGGGTTGGCGGTGTTGGAACACCCGAGGATGCTTCCCCCCCGGGGAAGGATTCCGCGTACGCTTGTGGGCTTGAGTTTGACGAGCTTCCCGGACTGGATCAGCCCCTCGAAGCCGTCTTCGCTGCCGAACACTTCTATGCCATGCTCGGTGGTGGCGGACTTGACGAACGACCGCAAGACCGCGTTCAGGCCCGGAGCATCGCCGCCTCCGGTGAGAATGCAGACGCGTTTGGGAGCGCGGGCTCTCGTTCGCGCTGCTTGCCTCGTCGTCTTCTTCTTAGTTGCCATGGCTCTCCATCGTCACGTTGGTTGGGGGTGCCCTGCTCCTGCCCGCGAAGCTCGTGGCGCTAGCCGTCGATGTCGCGCGGTCGACAGCTTGCATGTAGGGCGATGCCCGCCGCAACCGAAGCGTTGAGAGAGTGGATAGGGCCCGGCAGGTGGATGCGTACGATCACGTCACAGGCCTCTCGCACGAGTCGCCGAAGTCCCTTGCCCTCGGAACCGATGACCAGCACGCGTCCCATCGGGGCCTCGGGAGCCTGTTCGAGGTCGATCGCGGCCTCACCTGCTAAGCCTACGACTTGCAGCCCACGTGATTTGAGCACTTTCAGGGTGCGCCCGAGGTTTGTCACACGTGCGATCCGCGCGTGCTCGGTCGCCCCGGCCGAGGCCCGCACGACCGCTGCGGTAACAGGACATGCTCGGTCCTTGAGCGTGATGATGCCCTGGGCGCCGAGCGCGACGCTGGTACGCACGATTGCTCCCAGGTTGTGGGGGTCCTGAATCTGGTCGAGCGCCACAAGGACCGGCCTTTCTTCAACGAGCAGCGTATCCAGCGCCGCGTAGCGATAGTCGCCTGCGATCGCTATGATGCCTTGATGGCGTAGTGGCCCCGCGAGTGCATCGAGTTCCTCCCGGCTGCGGGGTTCCACACGCGTTCCGACACGCTTGGCCAACGCAATCGTTGTGGCCAGCGCCTTGAGGTCGCCTTGTGAGGCGTACACCGCCACGATCGCCGTCGGGTGCGCCTGCAGAGCTTCAACTACTGCCCGTCGACCGGCGATCAAGCGTTCCATGATCAGCCACTACCACGACTCGATCTTCCGGTCGCGTGATGGTCGCGATGGTGTGCGGGTTTTGTAGGTCCATCCGGCATCGGAGGGATGAGAGGAGAGGCAGCCCGGAACGTTCACCAAATCACGCGCACTCGCTTCGGTCCTTCACCGAAAGCTGCGAAGCCGATCACTTGCACGAGCATCGCGCGCCTTGGTGAATGATCCGGGCTAGAGGCCTGCCGTCCGTGCGAGCTACCAGGCGAGCTTACAGACCGTCGAGGCCGGCCAACGGGTCGTCATCACCCGACGACCGGCGTTTGGCTCGCTCTTCTCCCCGGTCCTTCCGGTCCTTGCGTCTGG
>JAPPOR010000285.1 GCA_028817905.1 Myxococcales bacterium | reverse complement strand
CGGGCACCAGGCGATAGATGGCGCCCGCTGTGAAGTCGGCGACGTACAGCTCACCCTGCTCGTCACGCGCGAAGGTGCTCAGGGCATAGGGCCACCTGCCCAGGAGAACTGCGGAACCGCGCGCTTGTCCTCCAGCAGACTGCTCGGGCGGTGGCAAGGCCATGGCCCAAATCCTCCCGGAAGCGAAATCGCCGAAGATATACTTGCCCTCAAGGGCGGGAAGAGCAGCGCCCGTGTACACGAAGCCACCGGTCACGCTGCTGCCGAGCCCACGCCCATACTCGAAGATCGGATCGACCAGGCCCTGCGTGCGGCAGTTTGACCGAGGTCGGAAGCAGTGGCGCCCCTCGCGCACGTTCCAGCCGAGGTTGTCGCCACTGGCCACAATGTCGATCTCCTCGTAGCGATTTTGCCCGACATCGGCCACGATCAACCGGCCTGCGGGATCGAACGAGTAACGCCACGGGTTTCGTAGGCCAAAGGCCCAGATCTCGGACCGTACCTTGGGCTGCGCTGCAAATGGATTGTCCGAGGGAATGCCGTAGGGCCCCTCCGGGGCGTCCACGTCGATCCGCAGCATCGCGCCCAGAAGGGTGGCTCGGTTCTGCCCGTGACCATGCGGGTCGTTGGCCCTGCCCCCGTCGCCGAAGCCGATGTAGAGATAGCCGTCGGGCCCGAACACCAACTGCCCACCATTGTGGTTGCTATAGGGCTGCATAACCGTGAGGACCTCCCGATGTGGCTCGGCCCGCGAGATCCCCAAGCGCGCAAGCGGAAGCCGCCATTCCGCCACCACGCTCCGCTGCGCTCCATCCTTGGGCGTGTAGTGAATAAACAGGCGGCCGTTCTCCGCGTAACCAGGATGAAAGGCGAGCCCGAGCAGCCCGAGCTCGCTGTGTGCTCGCACGGAAACGGAGAGCAGGCCAGGCCCGGGCTTCACCACGACGCCCGACTGCAACCGCACCAGCCGGGCGCGACCGACCTGTTCCAGCACTACGGCCACCCCCGCCTGCCCGGGAACAAACTGCAGGTCGGTCACACGCTCGAAGCCCTCGGCCACCTTGAGCAGGCCAATCGCCGGTGCCCGCGCGTCCACCGCCGGTGCGATCCGGTCGGACTCTTCACTCTCAAACAGATCGAAGGCCTGCCTCTGCCGCAACGCCAGCAGCGCCGCCGCCCAGGTCACAGCCAGGACAAACCACAACGTGAAACGAGCGCGCAGGCGAGCCATGCCCGGATTATTCATGAATTGCGCGTCGGATCGCGCAGGGATTCGGCCTCACGGGGTTTTCGACAGCCGACGTGTATACTGCTCGTATTCTCTCTACGAAGGCACCCCAAGCGAGATCAGACCGTCGCCCCCGCTGGGCGTGCTCAGCGCTTCGAGAGGCGGTGCGAATTCGGTGAGCTTGATGCCAGAGACCGCGGCCTTGTACTCATCGATGGTCGGAGTGCGGCCGAGAATCGTGGACAGAACCACAACCGGTGTGGAGGCCAAGAGAGACTCGCCCTTCTTTTCAGCGGAGTCCGCCACGACGCGCCCCTGGAACAGACGGGTAGAGGTTGCCATCACGGTGTCCCCCTTCTCTGCCTTTTCCTGGTTGCCCATGCATAGGTTACAGCCGGGGCGCTCGAGGTACATCATGTTTTCGTACTTGGTGCGAGGGGTGTTCTTCGGCGCCGTGTCATCGAACTCGAACCCGGCACACTCTTGCAGAATCTCCCAATCGCCCTCCGCCTTGAGCTCGTCGACGATGTTGTACGTCGGAGGGGCCACCACGAGCGGTGCCTTGAACTCCACCTTGCCGTGTTGCTCCTTCAAGTTCTTCAGCATGTGGGAGAGGATCTTCATGTCGCCCTTGTGAACCATGCAGGAGCCGACGAACCCGAGGTCGACGGCTTTCTCCCCGTTGTAGTACGTCAGGTCCCGGATCGTGTCGTGGGTGTAGCGCTTGGATGCGTCTTCATTGTGAACGTCCGGGTCAGCGATCATCGGCTCATCGATCAGATCGAGGTCGACCTCAAACTCGGCGAAGTACTTGGCGTTTTCGTCGGGAGCAAGCGCGGGCTTGGCACCAGAGCGGATCTCAGCGATGCGCTTGTCCGCCCGGTCCACAAGGCCCCTTAGGACCCTCTTGTCGTTGTCCATGCCCTTGTCGATCATGATCTGGATCCTGCTCTTCGAGATCTCCAGCGACTCGACCATGGTGTCGTCCTGTGAAATGCAGATGGAAGCCTTGGCTTTCATCTCCGCCGTCCAGTCCGTAAACGTGAATGCCTGGTCCGAAGCAAGCGTGCCTATATGAACCTCGATGACGCGCCCCTGGAAGACGTTTTCGCCGCCAAACTTGTCGAGCATCTGAGCCTGCGTAGCGTGCACCACGTCGCGGAAGTCCATGTGATCCTGCATCTGACCCTTGAAGGTCACCTTGACCGATTCGGGAATAGGCATCGACGCCTCGCCGGTTGCAAGCGCAAGGGCAACGGTTCCCGAGTCAGCGCCAAACGCGACCCCCTTTGACATTCGGGTGTGGGAGTCACCACCAATGATGATGGCCCAATCATCTACGGTAATGTCGTTGAGCACCTTGTGAATCACATCGGTCATCGCGTGGTACCTTCCCTTTGGGTCACGCGCGGTGATGAGACCGAAGTCGTTCATGAACTTCATCAGACGCGGGATGTTCGTCTGCGCTTTGTTGTCCCATACCGACGCGGTATGACAGCCCGATTGATACGCACCATCCACGACCGGCGAGATCACCGTGGCGGCCATCATCTCCAACTCCTGAGAAGTCATCAGACCGGTCGTGTCCTGAGAGCCGACGATGTTCACCTGCACGCGAACGTCGGACCCCGCATGGAGCACCTTGCCAGGCGTCGCCCCTACGGCGTTCCTGTTGAAGATCTTCTCAACGGCAGTCAGCCCCTGACCATCGTGTGAGACTTCCCTGGACGGGGCGAACACCGGAGCCGGCTCGATTCCCAGAGCTGTAGCTGCAATCGTTTGCAGCTTCTTTCCGAACACCACAGCATAGGAGCCACCCGCTCGCATGAACTCCATCTTCTGGGGCGTAAAGGCTCCGGAAACGTCAATGAGCTCCCGACTGCCCTGGTATAGCTTCTTCTCCTTGGTGTTGATCGTGAGCACCGTGCCGGTGTCTACCGAATAGGCCTGGTCAAGAATCGGATCTCCGTCGGCATCACAAACGAGCTTGCCATCGGCATCAACCCTCTTGACCCAGTTCTTTAGGTCAAGTCCGATTCCGCCCGTCACGCCAACGGTGGTGAGGAAGATCGGCGAGATGCCGTTGGTCCCAGCAACCACCGGAGCGATATTGATGAACGGGACATACTTGCTTGCCTGCTTGCCGATCCAGAGCGCCACATTGTTGACACCAGACATGCGCGACGAGCCGACACCCATCGTGCCCTTCTCGGCGATGAGCATCACGCGCTTGTCGGGGTGTTGCTTCTGGAGTTCGACGAGTTCCTTCTGCGCCTTGTCATCGATGAGGCATTTTCCGTGCAGCTCGCGGTCGGAACGCGAGTGGGCCTCGCTGCCCGGTGACAGCAAGTCCGTGGAGATATCACCCACGCCCGCTACGTAAGTCACCACCTCAATGGTTTCCGGCACCTCGGGAAGCATCGTGAAAAACTCAGCCTTCGCGTAGCTCTCGAGGATCTCCCGAGCGATGGGGCTGCCTGCCTCGAGTGCTTCCTGCAAACGATCCGTGTCTGCCTCGTACAGAAAGACCTGAGTCTTGAGCACTGCGGCGGCATCCTTGGCAACGGATGCGTCGCTGCCCAAGGCCAAGTCAAGCAGGACCGCTATCGAAGGACCGCCCTTCATGTGGCTCAGCTGCTCGAACGCAGAAGCAGAGTTGACCTCAGGCACCCGAGCCTGCCCAAGGATGATCTCCTTTAGGAATGCAGCCTTGACACCGGCGGCACTTGTCGTGCCGGGGAGCGTGTTGAAGATAAAGAACTTCAGGGCGTCCGCCCTGTACGGGCTCGCCGGATCCTTGATCAGCTCGATGATTTCGCCCAGCAACGCGGCGTCATCGATCGGCTTGGGGTGCAGCCCCTGGTTTTTTCGCGCTTCAATCTCCGCGCGGTAGCTTTCAAATGCGCTCATGGTTCCGTTCCTCTCTTTGGGAATCTCGGTAGAAGCGCCTCGCCCAAGACCATTCCCTTGCTGGGTTCCGTTCCCGCGCAGGCCCCGAAACGGGTCCGCTGCGGCCCGCCGGCCCGCCGATGCGACTTCCGATGGTGAAATGATAGCTCGATACGATTCATGCGAATAACTGTTTATTTGCATGGAAAGCAGCAGTATTTTGCAAGAGACGTGGATCTGACCTTGGTGCGCTCCCTGCTGGCGGTGGCAGAAGCCGGTGCAATCGGTGAAGCCGCTGATATTCTTGGCCTTTCTCAGCCAGCGCTGAGTCGACGGATCAAGCTGCTCGAGGAAGAATTCCAGGCTGAGCTCTTGGAGCGGAGCGGCCGCGGCATTGCTCTTACGGAAATGGGGCGGCTCGTGGTTGAGGAAGGACGAACTCTGGTCGAGCGCTTTGATCGGCTGAAGGAAGACGTGCAGCGGCGGGCCCGGCTGGAAGCCGGCGTCGTACGGGTGGGTGGAGGCGCCACTGCGGTGAGCTACGTGCTACCAAGGGCGATCGGCAAATTCCGCCGCGCCTACCCCGACGTGCGCTTCGACGTACGCGAGGCCGGTTCGCGCGATGTGGAAGAGGCGGTGCGCCAGGAAGCGCTAGAGCTCGGCTTGGTGACCATGGGAGCTGGTTCCCAACACAACGCTGACCTCGTGGTGCGGCCTCTCTTGACGGATCATATCGTACTCGTCGCCGGTCGAGGTCACCCTCTGGCCGACAAGCAACGCATCTCTGCCGCTCAACTGGAAGGACTCAGCCTGGTCGGCTTCGAGGCGGGCACTGCGATTCGCGACTTGATCGACGCGGCTCTCCGGCAAGCCGGGGTAACCATGGAGGTCGTGATGGAATTGCGCAGCATTGCTGCCATCCTGAAAATGGTGGAGACGACCGGCAGTCTCGCCTTTATTTCCCGGCTGGGGGCCCCGCCCGGCCGCACCATCGAAGTGCGCAACCTGAAAGTAAGGAGACGGTTGGCCCTCGTGTCCAAGAAAGGGCGGCCACTCAGTCCTGCGGCTTCGACATTTGCCGAGGCGATTTTGGACGAGCACTAGCCCGCCACCGCCACGTCGAGCGATCGACACAGGGATGCAAGCGAAGGTGCACCGGGAGCATGTGCGACGCAGTCCGCTCGCGAGATTTGAATCAGGATCGGGTAGGACCGAACCCAGCCGCAAAGCCCGGGAAGCTGCTGCAGGGCATCGAGCCCGCGCGCGACGCACATACGTTGGGATTTCCACCGCTTAGGGTCAGCGGACAGACCATCGCGCGCGCGCAGCATCAATAGCCCAACCGAATGGTCTTCGCAGTATGCGTCAACCCATGCGGCCAATGCGGAGCCCAGCTCGAGCGCAAACGCATCCGGGTCCATGCCAACTAGCTGCAGATCCAGAAAGCAGGGATCGGGGTGTTCGACAACCAGCAGACCGACCACCCGGCCCGAAGCCTCGATCACGAAGTCTGCCCGGCGGCGGGGCGGGGCGCTGACGCGGGG
>JAPPOR010000092.1 GCA_028817905.1 Myxococcales bacterium | reverse complement strand
GCCTTGGTGGCTTCCTCAAGCACAACAAACGACCCGGATGGCAGGTCCTGGCCCGAGGCTTCGAAGACCTGCTCGTCATGGAACAGGGCGCGTCCGCTGTCATTGAAATCGCTTGTGATCAATGATCAGATGCGGGCTAGGTGGGACCAGGCGCGGCGAGCTGGCGGAGCCAGCGGCGTGCCGTCGCGGACAAGTCGGACTCGACCGTGCCGGCGAGGCTGTGTCGGAGTTGGTCGGCTGTCTGCTGGTCGCCACGCAGCCGAGCAACCGCCACCAAAACGACCGTCGCGATGACGACTTCTGAGCATCGGCCCACGGCGAGCGACACTTCGAGGCCGTCGCTGGCAGCCTCGGTAGCAGCTTCGAGCCCACCCTTTGCAAGCGCATGCGTCGCCCTGCGGGTCAGCACAAACGAGAGCTCGTACTTGGCGTCCGCCACGCGCAGGTCGGCAAGCGCGGCCCGCAACAGCGCGTCCTCGACGTCGCTTTCGAGTACCTGCGCAAGCGCATGAAGCGAGCGGGCGATCGCGCCTTCCGCGCCTGGCCGCACCCGCGCGGCCAGCTCCACGAGGCTTGCGGCCAACCCCTCGGCATCCCCGGTCTCGAGGTCGAGGGCGAGCATGACGCGATGTTCGAGGGCGCCGAACTCGGCCAAACGCTCGCCGCTGGCGCGGGCCAGGTCCTGCGCTTCTGTGAGCGCCGCATCGGCGAGGGCCTGCTCACCACGATGGGCTGAGATCATCCCGAGCGCAAATGCGACCGCTGCGCTGGACCGGCCGCTGCGCTCGCTGACGCCTCTGGCCTCCAGCAAGAACGCCTCGGCTTGGCCGAGGTTGCGCTCCAGCAATACCAGGCAGCGGGCCGCGTGGGCCAGCGCCTGACTGCGCTCGTCGGGATCGGCAGACCGGCTCACGCGCTCCGCCTGCAAGATGTTCGCATGGGCGTCGGCCATCGAGGCGCTCTCCCAGCGCAGGTAGGAAAGCATCTGGAAGCCGATTCTCGCCGGTTTCGTCAAGCCCAGGTCGAGGGCGCGCTCAGCCAACGCACGCACGCGTGCGGCCGCCTCTGCATGCTCAGGGGCACGCGCGCTGTAGAGCACGTGCAGTAAGTCTAGCGAAGCCGAAACCTGTGGCGCCTCGGCGAGCTCCGAGACGTGATGCAGCCCGCGCCGAGCGAGCGCTTCGGCGTCCGCATGGGCACACGTGCGCAGCGCGTAGCGACCTGCGGCGATACACGCGCGGACGCCGAGTACCACCTCCCCGGCGAGGCTGGCATGGCGGGCGACCTCGTAGGCGATCGCCGGATCGGTCGTCCGGTCCTCAAGCTGGTGCGCGGCCTTGCGGTGCATGAGGCGCTTGCGTGGATGGGAGAGCTCGCCATAGACAGCTTCGCGCACGATGTCGTGGCTGAACGCGTAGCGCCCGTGGCTGCGCGTGGCATCGATACGCAACAGTGCGCGACGCTCGAGCTCCTCGAGCGCCTCGACCACGTCGAGCTGGGAAAGTTCGCTCAACGCCTCCAGCCGATCGGCGTCGAATGTGTACCCGAGCACGGCCGCCCAGCGCAGCACGTCACGGGCGGCGTCGGATAGTTGGGCGACCCGCTCGCGGACGAGCTGAACGAGTGTCGGCGGCGCTCCCACCTCGCCGGCACGCGCGCCGCGCGCCAACTCCAGCGCATAGAGCGGATTGCCGGCCGATGCCCGCGTGATGTAGTCGATGTCGACGCCGTCTTGCCCTCCGACCAGTTCCAGCACTTCAGCGTGATTGAACGGCTGCAGCTGGACCTCGCACAGCGACCGGTCACGCTCGAGACTCCGGACAACGTTGGCGACGGGCACGTTGTCCGGCAGCTCGCCCACACGCGCCGCAAGCAACGCGACGAGCGCGCCGTCACCGTACGCCAGCATCAGATGATGAAGGGCTTCGGCGGAATCCCGATCAAGCCACTGGACGTCGTCGAACAGCAGCAGCACGCCGCTCTTGTCCGAGGCCCGGGCGCGCACAAGCGCAACCAACTGTTCGAAGAGCTGCGCCCGGCCGCCCGCCTGCGCGGTCTCGACGAGCTGGTCCGGCGCCACGCCCAAAGCATCGATCCAGGGACCAAACGGGCGCCCGCGCTCCAAATCGAAGGCGCGCGCCGAGCGCACCTCGAAGTCTAGATTGGCTGCCTCCGAACCGATCCGTTCCAGCAAGCGCGTCTTGCCGGCGCCGGGCTCGGCCGTCACAAGTGCGGCCGACCGAGATCCGTGCGCAACTGCGGACTCCAACAATGCGCGCAGCTGCGCGAGTGACCGCGCGCGGCCGACGAAAGGTGTCGGTGCGGAAGCGACCTCGCGCGGGTCAAGACAAGTAGGGGCAGGGGCACGGGACGCCAGCGCGCCGAAAGCGCGCTGCGCATGCCCCGCGAACTGTCCGCGCAATCCCTTCCAGGCGCCCTCGAGTGCCTCTGCGTCGGGGGCGGCAACCTGCCGAAACTGGCGGATGGCGTGCTCGTACCGGCGCTGGGCCTCGTCGGCCGAGCCAGCCGCAAGCAGCAGGCCCAGCAGCATTCGATGCGCTTGAACGTTGAAACCGTCGACCTGAACCAGTTGTCGGGCCCAGGGCAGCGCCCGAGTAGGCGCGTCGGACAAGCGAGCCGCCAGCTCGCGTAGCACGTCGCACAGAGACCGCCGCAGCGCTTCGCGCTGGGCGACGCACCAAGCCGAAAAATCGAGAAAATCAGGCAGTTCAAGGCCTTCGAGCAGCTCGCCCCGGTACAGCGCCGCGACCGCCTGCAGCGTCTCGTGGGACTGCTGCGAGAGGGACGCAGCATCGAGCGCTGTCAGGCGTGCTGCATCGATGGTCAGCACTTCAGGATCCAAACGGACCGACTCTCGGTCGGCCAGCAGGACCTCCGAGCCAGCGGGCAGGACGCTGCGCAAACGCGAAAGCGTCCAACGCAGGGCCCCGCGCGGGTCGTCGGCCACGTCCCAGAACAGGTCGCACAGGCGCTCGCGCCGGTGGGCGCGCCCGGTCACCGCGAGGTAGCCGAGCAGCGCGCGGCACTTCTTCGAGCGCGGCAGGGCGATGCGCTCTCCGTCACGCCATAGCTCCATGGGCCCGAGTACCTTTAGCTCAAGCTCGTCGAAAGAGGCCTGTCTCGGAACTGTGCGGCGGTTCATCGATCGTCCGGCGACCGTGTGGCGTACCCAAGAGAATACGACATCGAGCACCGATCATATTGTCGAGGCGCATCGAAACACCACAACGCGATCAAAGGTGACTCTGCTGTCAACGAAACGTCGACCTAGAACGAAGTGGCCGGCCACAGGCGGTCGTAGGTCATGCCCGCCGACTCCAGCGCCCGCCGCGCAGTTTCCACGTCGCGCGCCTCCATCACACAGATGAAGCGCAGCCGGTCGAACGACGCGTAGGTGATCTTGCGCTGCATGTCGTTGATCTCGAAGCAGGCCTCCGTGGCCCGTCGCATGGTTTCGACCAACTCGTCAGAAGCCGGCTCGTCGAAGGATTTTTCCATGATCACGAGCGACATGGCGCGACGCTAGCACGTTTACACGAACCTGCACACGCTGCTGCCCACGGCCCCCCCCCAACTTGGCTGTCGACGGGCACCGAGCTGCCCACCGAGACAACCCGACAACCGAGAGGAACAGGCCATGACAGAGAACAAGGAAAAGCTGGTCATCGTTGCGTCCCGCGGCCACGACGACGAGCGTGCGACCGTTTGTTGGACCGTTGCCAACGGGGGGCTGACCGCAGGTCTGGACGTGACGGTATTCCTGGTGAGCTCAGCGATCGATCTGGTTCGCAAGGGTGCCGTGGATCACGTGCGCATGAACCCCTTCGATCCCCCAATGAAGGAACTGATCGAGGGTTTCGTTGCGCGCGGTGGCAACATCCTCGCCTGCCCCCCGTGCGCCAAAGTGCGAGGCTACGGCGAAGAGAGCTTGCTGGACAGCGTGACGATCGTCGGCTCAGCCGCCCTCCACGCGCTCATCAAGGAGGGCGCGGCCACACTTTGCTTCTAGCCCGGACCGCTCACCAACTCGCGGACGGATCGCGCGAGCACCCGCCTTGTAGGGCTGTCGGCGACCGACCGAAATGCTCGCTGAACATTGGGGCGAGACGCTGTGAAGCCGATGACCCAAGCGCGGCGCCGCGAAGTTGGTGAAGTGCGCGAGCTTAGCCACCGATCCCAACCACCAAACAACACCAAGGAGCTGAAACATGGAACAGTCATTTAGCGAGCGAGTAGCCCAAGCCAAGCAGGCCGTCACGTCGGTCAGTCCCCAGGACGCCGCCAACCTAAGAGGCGGCTGCGAAGAGGTCGTATTCGTCGACCCGCGGCCCGCCGAGGCGATCGCTTCAACGACCGGAATCATTCCGGGCGCCAACAACGTGAGCCTGGACCAGATCCAGCGTGGCGAGCTACCCGCCGCGCTTGACAACAAGGCGACCCGCGTTGTCACCGCGTGCCAAGCGGGCCCGATGGGGGCCATCGCTGCCCACGAGCTGCAGAAGCTCGGTTTCGTCCGCGTGAGCTACCTGGACGGCGGAACCCAGGGCTGGCTGGATGCGGGGTTACCTACCCATCGCTAGCCGTAGTGCCCGCCCACGAGGTGATGCCGGTTTGCTGAAGGGCTTCCTCGAACTGGCGGGGGAGCAGGCAGGGGCGGGGTACGGGATCGAATCGTGGAGCCGCCATTCGGCGCCTCGAAGCGCGTTCCACCCCGTGCCCGCGCCTGTACCGGACACTCAACCCCAACCCAACACATCGGCTGCAAGGGTTGTAGGCCCCAAACGTCCAGACTTGCTGGCGGGATCGTTTCAGGTTCCGAATGAATCAGGAGCGCTAATCCTTGGATTAGGAGTTTCTGATTGAGAGGACAGGAGGCGACTGTTAGTGGAACGAGGTAGGCCGCGTTCTCATTTGGCCAACGTGGGCGCGGCAACCGTGGAGCCTCAATGTCGATGCGTGTCCTTTTGATCTGTTTAGCATGCGGGGCGCTCGCAGCACCACTGCGAGCGGTCGGAGGCGCCCGCACCTGCGCAGGCGTGGACGTGCCTGAGACCCTAGCTTCGGCAGGACGCTCGCTCATGCTCAATGGCACTGGTCTGCGTGAGGCGACGATCTTCGAAGTGGACGTCTATGTAGCGGCCCTCTACGTGGAGACCAAGTCGCGCAATCCGAAGGCGCTACTCAACAGGAACGAGCACAAGACGGTGGTACTGCACTTTGTGCGCGACGTGAGCCGTGAAGACCTGGTGGAAGAGATGGCAGAAGGCTTCAAACTCAACGCCCCGCGGGCTCCCGCGGCCAACAAAGCTCGGCTCTTTTCGTTCATGCGGGATCTCAAAGAGGGCGAACAGATCCGCTTCGACTACATTCCGACGAAGGGACTGGAGGTCTCGGTTGGCGGAACGCTCAAGGGTTTGATTCCGGGTGCGCGGTTCGCTTCGGCGGTGCTGTCCCTGTTGATCGGGCCCCATCCGCCCAATGCCGAACTAAAGAAGGGACTCCTGGGAGCGGGCTGCTGATCAGCCCCTGACGGGCCCTCGCTCGTTCACGGGTTTTGTAGCCCGCGCAAGCTCCTCGAAAGGCGACCGACCCTTCCTTCGTCGCTCGCACGCCCTACAAGACCCCTGCACTTCGCGATCAT
>JAPPOR010000544.1 GCA_028817905.1 Myxococcales bacterium | reverse complement strand
CGACTCCTGGCGCGTGCTGGCGTGCGACGCGTGGCATACCCGTGTTGTCGGCCGGACGCGCTTCTGGTTGCGCAACTCCTGCAGTTCTTCGGTCCGTCCCGCATTGTCCATGTGAGCCATTTCATTGATTTGTGCCGAGGACCGGCTAGGGTTCGCCGCGAACGATCACACGGAGGGGAACGATGCAGACTGGGCTACGTATGCTGGTCGCGGGCATATGCCTTTCGGCCGGGTGCTCGATGTCGGTGCCGCAGGAGACGGCCATCCTGTCCACGACGGTCGGTCGACAGATCGCCGCCCTACACGCCTCGCAGGAAGCGTGGATCCGGGCTTACTACGATCTGTCCAGGCGCCGGGTGGACGACTTCATCGCCCGGCGTTGGACACCCGTGTTCATGGAGAACTTCGTGGCCGACTCGCAGGTCCTCGCCAAGGTCGCGGAGCCGGGCGCGAACGCCGAGCAAATCATGCTGGAGTTCGCCCAGGCGGGGCAGGACGAGATCGAACGCCAGCGCGCTTCGCTCCTGGCGCCTCTGAACAGGCAGGAGGCGAAGGCCCTGCGCAGCCTGGACCAAGTGTACGCCCAGCTGAGCCAGATGCAGAGCACCGTGACAGCCTACATCCAGACGGCCCACGACGTGCAGGCGGAACAGGACAGGGTAGCGGAGCGCTTCGGGCTCCTGGAGGCCAAGAACGATCTGGTCGACAAGGCCATTGAGACCAGCGACCAAATTACCGCGATCTTGGAAGCCGGCGACGATCCCAAGGAGGCTCTGTCACGGCTCAAGACCCTGTTTGACCAAGACGGCGAAGGAGAATGAGATGCCCAACCAATTCAGCAAGATTGCGAAGGAATCAGCCAGCAAGACCAACCGCCAGCTCAAGGACGACCTTGCCCGCGTGCTGCCCATGAGCGACAGGCGCTTGAACGAGCTGCTGCCGAGCAAGCAGGACAAGGAAAGGGCGGCGGAGCTAATGGCAATCGTGAATGGCGCCGCCAACCACAACCGCAAGGTGACCAAGCTAATCGAGAACATCGACCAGCTTGCCGGTGTAACCGTCAAGCTCCTGTCCCACCTAACCTAGTACAACAGTTCGTGTGTTCGAGCAGGGTTGCTCGGCGTATGCCCACCCGGGACAGGCCCTCGGCTCGAATATGCCCGGCATGTCCTTTGCCTCCCCGGCCGCGTCCTGGGCGCGCATCCACTCGAGCGACCCTGCTGGAACGTACGAACCGTTGTACTAGTCACCAGCAACGCTTGTAGGTGAAGCCAGCATTGCCGGAGAACTCCTGGCAGATGCGTCCGATCTGACCTTCGATCCATGCAACGTTGTCGACCAGGGCCGTGGAGCGAACCTTTTCTCCAGGCGATGGGCACGCATCGGACAGGCGATCCAGGTCGCCCTCACTGTTCAGGCCCATCACGACATTGGCACTCGCGAGCCCGGTGGCAATCATTGGACCACCGGAGTCTCCCTTGCATCCGCGTCCTTCGCCCCGAACCACGTTGTAGATGAAATGATGGTCGCCCACCCAGTCGATGCCGATATCTCGGTTCGTCAACCTCAACGTGTTGGAGCCATCTCCGTTGTGATTGTTCGCACCCCATCCAGTCTGCCAGTATCGTTGACCCCTCGAGGCGTTCTTCGTCGCGATCCGCATCCAGTTGGCGCTGTCATTCATCGGTGACCCCGGCTCCTCCGGCAACTCGAGCACGGCGATATCGTGGAAGGCGTTGCCCGAATACAGCGGGTGCCTTGTGACCGTGACGAGGTTGTTGCCTGGGTCCACATTGCAGTCCGCACCCTTGGGGAAAACGCAACCATCCGCACTGCGCACCGTGATCCGCATCCGCGCATCGCTGGGGAAGCAGTGCGCTGCTGACAGTATAACTCGATCTGCAATGAACACGCCTGAGCAGCCAAAAACGTTCTCGGTACTGGACGCGCTCTTCCAGGTGACTAGCCGAACCGTGGGGCGATGACTGTACGCCCGACCGTCCGCGATCTTTTCTACCAGCTCTTCGGTGATCCTTGTGTCGGGATCCTCCGCCACCTGGTCGTGCTCAAGGGAAGGACGCGCTTCGATATGCTCTCGCCAAAGTGTTTTCATGCGACGCGCCTGCCCGCAGGTCGCCACCGTGCCCAACCCCTGACTTAGCGCCGCCTGCTTGAACTCCTCGTCTGTCTCCAGCAACGCCGCCATCTTGCTGAATACGTAGCGCTCGGAAACCATGTACGTGAGCCCGTCCTGCGGTCCGTCGTACTCGTATTCGGCACAGGTGACTTCACCGCCGCTGCCCGTGACCGGATAATCTCCTTGCACTGGGCGCAGTTCTGCCAGGCCACTCTCGGCCGGCGCCACCTCGTGGGCTTCCGACTCACCCAGGCACCCGGCGATCGCGGTCGTCGACAGGGCCAACGCAAGGCCCAATGCAAGGCCCAATGCAGGTCCCGCATGAAGCCCGTCGGTCCCGAGGTTCATCCACCGGCTTGCTCGCTCCGTTCTTCTCATCTCGCCTCCCTGCTTTCCTGTACGCGCAAGCCGAATGCAGTATCGACTCACCAGGTCGCCAATGGACTGCCTCAAGCAACCCCCGTGCCACGCCCTGGCAAGGCGCTGCGTGGCACCGTGGCCGTTGTGTCTCGCGGACGACTCGGGGCCAGCCTCCGGCGAGGCTCGGGCCGAGCCTCGGGAGGCTCCGCTATTCCTTCGCCTTGCGCGCAGCGGCCGCCCGTTTTCGCCGGGCGGAAAGGTCGCGCAGGATCATTCGTTGGCCCCGTTGCATGTCGTCGATGCGCTCGGCGATCGCCCGGGTCAGGCCCAGAATGTGGCCGATGTTCCAGTGCAGGTCGTGCTCGACCGGGGCTGCACCCGGAGGGCCTACGGCCGCACCAGGGCTGGCGCTCGTCGGCTGGGATACCTGCTGAGCTGTCTGGGTTGCCCGGGCGGCCTGGGCCGCCTGGCGAACCGTATGCTGCACCAGGGGCATGATGCCCTCCCGCACCAGCTGGCCATGCTGCTCCATCAGACCCAAGAGATCACGACCCACGTCGGCCTGGACCTGAACGTCGACATTGCGTCGAGCCAGCCCCTCGACCGCCTCCACAATTTGCCCGAGGCGTGCGGTCAGCATCTCCCGGTGCTGCGCGAAGGCAGCGTCTTCGGCCGCGGTTTCTACCGGTTCCTCGGGCACCAGCGCCCGCTCCTGCTCCGCGCGTGCAGCCAGGGCTCGCTCCGAGGCGGCCGATAGCGCGTCGCGAATCCCCTCCAGCTGAACCCCAACACCGCTGAGCTGGCCGACTACACGCGTCACCGGATCATCGTCGCCCCCGCCAACGCTCTGCACACGCTGGAAGCCCTTCTTCAGCGCGGCCCAGCGCGCGGCTTGCTCCTCGGTCAGGACCCCGCGCAGCTCGGCCAGCTTCAACAGATTCTGCTCGGCACCCGTGGTCAGGGTCTGGGCCTCCCCTTGATAGTGGTCAGAAATGAGCTGCTGCAGCTCCGCGTCATTCATCGCAGCCACGACCTTCTCGGCCAGCTTGTTCATGTTGCGGTAGCTTCCCTGCAGCTTGAACGGTGGCTCGGTCCGGAAGCGGTCGTCCATAGACGCCGACGCGATATAGGTCCGGTTGATCGATAGGAGAATGTCTCGCACCTGGAACATCCGCCTGAGCACCGCCACGATCTCATCGACCTCGACGCTCGAGTAGCCATGACTCAGCTCGCTGGTGCGCACCTCCTCGCCCTGGGCCAGCCTGACGAAACGGTAGACATCCGCCTGGTCGCGATTGGCAAGCTGGGACAGCACCGGGTTACTGGTGATCGAGTTCTCCACGTAGCTCAGGGCGAACGCCTCCTGGGAGCCACCCAGAATGTCACCCAGGTTGTAAGTGTCGGCGCGGTTGGCGAGCATGTCCGGGATCTGGAACTTCTCACCGCTCTCGGTATAGGGATTGCCCGCCATCACCACGCAAAAGCGACGGCCACGCAGGTCATAGGTACGCGTGTTGCCTTTCCATACGCCCTCGATGCGCCTCTGACCATCGCACAACGAGATGAACTTCTGCAGGAACTCCGGGTGCGTATGCTGGATGTCATCGAGATAGAGCATCACGTTATTGCCCATCTCAAAGGCCAGGTTCACCTTCTCCACTTCCTGGCGAGCCGTCGCACTATCCGCTTGCCCCGGATCGAGCGAAGTGACCCCGTGGCCCAGGGAGGGCCCGTTGATCTTCATGAAGACCAGTCCAAGGCGACTGGCGATGTACTCCATCAGGGTGGTCTTTCCGTACCCGGGAGGCGAGATGAGCAACAGCAGGCCCATCAAGTCCGTACGCTTGCTGTCACCCACAGCGCCCAACTGCTTGGCGAGATTGTCGCCGATGAGTGGAAGGTACACTTCGTTGATCAGCCGGTTGCGCACGAAAGACGACAGCACGCGCGGCATGAACTCGTCGAGACGTAGACGCGCACGCTCTCGCTCAAGCAGCGCGTGGCGAAGTTCTCGGTAGCGCCGATACCCCGGCACACGCGTATGAATGAACTCCGAAAGCCGCGCGAGGAACTCATCCAGACGCAACTCGAGCTTGCGCCCGACGATGCGCGGATGCTGGCCCAAGAGCCCCTCCACGGTCGCCACCGTGCGGGCGCTGCTCTGCACGTACGCGACTCGGTGTAACGTAAACAGCTGTACAGCCGCCTCCAGCAAGACGTGCCGCGAGGCGCCCGCATCGTTCGCATCGAGCGAGGCGTTCGTCCTGCGGCTCAGGGCCTCGAGCCAGGCCCGTGCCAGCCCGATCCCGCCAGCAACACGCTCCTGCAGCGCCTCCAGGTCCTGCTCGAAGCGCGCTCGAGTCCCCTGCGAGTGGAGCTGGTCCAACAGGGTCGTGCGCAAACGCTCGGCCCCCGCACTGCTGGCGAAACGCACTTCCTCAGCGCCGAGCTCCTCCACAAGATAGGCCCCGGCCTCGCGCACCTGCGCGGCCGACACGTCGAGACCTTGCTCCTGACAAAAGCGCCCGATGGCCGCACCAAGCTCCCCCGCAAGCTCGCCCACCGCAGAAGAATGCTCAAACACCTCGCGCAACTGGCGAAGGCTCCTCGCCCGCCTTCGCCATGCTTCCTTGGGGACGTCGGCAACGCCCTCCGGGGCCAGCGCCCAGAACAGCACGGCCACGGCCCGCGCGTCGGGCGAGAACCGCAACAGGCCCGCGCCGTCGTGCAGGTGCAGCAAGCCTTCGAGAATCCGCGTCGCGTCGGCGTCGTGGAGCCCCCGCTCGTAGCCCTCATCAAAGCGCGCCGCGGCCTGCTTGCGCACCAGCTCAAAAAGCCCCTCCTCGGTGCGCTCAGCATCCCGCAGGCCCTGCAGCGACAACCCATCGCGATGGGCCTGCGCGTCGAACAGGATCGACGCCGCCAGGTATTCCCCGCGATAGACGTCGGGCGTCTCCGACACGAGATGCTGGTCCCAGTAGTCCCGGGTGGCTTCGAAGTCGCTATCGGAAACCGGCTCCCGGAAGTTGGTGCCGGACAGCGCCAACTGCATGTCATCCCCGGAAGCGAGCAAGGTGAGCTCGAGCGCCTCCTGGTTGACCGCGAAGCGATGCTGGCCGAACTTGACGACCGCCTGGCCCTCCTCGAACAACTCAAGCTTGTCGCGCAGGCTGCGCGCGGCGTTCTGGCGCTCCGTTTTCAGACGCGCGCGCAGCCCTTCCGCCCGCGGGGCGTCACCGAGGTCCTCCAGCCGCTCGGCAAGTTCCTGCAGCTTCAACACCATCGGATCGGACGCGAAGTAGGCGTTGAGCTCGTCGGCTTCCGCAAAGCCCTTGGCGCGCCGCTCGATCCCCACAAGGATGCGATCGGCGGCCGAAAGAAGGTTCTCGGCGCGTCGCTGGCGTTCGTCGAGCAACTGCTGCTTCTTCTGCTCCAGCGCCTGATAGACCTCCTCGCGCTTGCTGGTCAGGTCCGCCAGGAATTCATCGAACTCGCTGAAGCGCGCCTCCAGTTCCTCCAGTTGCACCATCAAACGCGACAGCTGCTCATCGCAACGCTCGGGCGTGTCCGCCAGGCCCATGGCGCTGGTCACGCTCTGCGAAAACAGCGTAAATTGAGCTGCAAACTCCGCCTTGCCCTCTACGCTCAGCAGCTCCTTCTTGCGATTCTGGAAGGTCGCGCGCACCCTGTTGAGCTGCGCGAACACCTCGGAAATGTGCTCCAGGATGGCGGTCCGCTCGACGGGATCTTCGACCTCCAGGCTACCGACCACCTCGCTGAGGACCGTCAGGCCCTCGGAGGTTTCCTCGAGCCGCTCTCCAAGGGCTGCAAGCTCATGGGTCTTGTTGGTGCCCTCGATCCCCTGAAGCAGTTCCTCGATCTCCTTGCGCAGGGGCGCGAGCGCCTCGCCCTGCAACAAGAAAGCCGCGGTGGCACGACTCAAGCGATCAAAGGCCTCGACGACTTGCTGCTCCAGTTCATCCAGGCGGCCCGCGTCAATGTAGCGTACCTCCTTGAGCGTGATGAGATGGCCCCGCTGGGTCCGAAGCCCCGTCAACCCACCCATGAACTCCTGCACCGACCTGAACACATCCGGGCGGCTGCGATTGAGCAGATCGACCTGTGCCCGCTCGGCATCGGAGAGCGCGGTCTGCGCCTGCTCTTTGAGGGCGGTGACCTTGACGAACTCGTCCACGATGAGCTCTGTGGTCGAGCGCAGTTCCTCGAGCGCGGCGCGCAGATTGCCGACCTCGGCTTCCTCGAGCCAGTAGTAGGCATCGAGCGTGCGCCCGATGGCGGCTATCAAGTCCTCGTAGACCTGCCGTGATGGCTCGGTCTCCTCGACCGCTCGGCGGATGCTGTAGCAATCGGAAATGCCGCGCACCAGTTCGGCGTTGCCGATATTCTCCAGCAATCCCTCACCCTGCGGCGCCTGTGCAGCAAACTCCTCTGACACGAACGGCGTTTGCCACAGCTGCATCGCGTGCACGCGGGTAGGCTCATCGGACGTGGACCGGAAGATCACCATCCGGCCATCCTCAAACAGGCTGTATCCGTGACAGTGAATCGGCGTCTGCACCTCCTTGCGGATCAGGTTGTAGGGGAACAGCACATAGTGACCATCGAGGTGCCTGTGAAAGACGTACAAGACGTCCTCACCATTGGGCGCGAGCACGCGACGCTCGTACTGAAAGCCAGAAAAGTCTCCATCGAAGACCTTGTACTGCCCATCCTGAAGAAAGTACCCACCAGGAAAGATGATCCCGTGATCCTCGGGCAGCTCGAGGCAGGCCTCTCCGATCGCGTCGATCCGCTGGACGCGATGGGACCGCGTCGCGAACACCAGGTAGCGATAGCGCTCCTCGCGATAGGGCAACACCTTGAGCAGGATCAACGCACCGACGCGTGCGTAGTGAATCTCGGCGTCGTCCAGGCTCTGATTGTCTTCCTCGACGGGCTCGTTGTAGATGCCCTCCCCCGTCTCCGTGTTGTTCTCGACCTTGAGCGTGAGGTCGCCCCCGCTCGTTTCGACGAAGAGCTCGTCTTCGATATTCGCGTGCGGCACACGACCGGCGACCTGCTGGTCGCGCGTGGTTTGGGTCCACTCGAACGCATGCGATGGGGGAAAGCGGTACTCGCGGTCGCCGCGATTGTCGATGTAGCGGACACCCTCGGGTGACAATTGAAAGCGGAAGATCCGCAGATCACTGTCGCTCTGCCCGATCTGAAACACGGCCAGCAGGTGCGCTTCATTGCGTGTCAGGCGAACGAGGCGAGTCTCCTTGTAGTAGCGGCAGAGCTCCTCGAAATCGCGTACGAACTCGGGGGCGTGCAGGAACGCAGTGTCCGCATGGTCGGCCGCAAGCAACTCAAGCCCGAACGCGTCTTGGGCATCCGACAGGTCATAGAGCCCCAGCACGTCTTCAATGCGCGTCTCGGTCCGCAGCCCGATGAACACGTTGTACCCGAACAGCATGTGGCCACTGACCTGGACGATGTCCCGCGGCCGGCAGTTGTTCTCCGTGCGCACGCGCGCATTGCCGACCACAGCGAGTTGCGTGCCTCCAAAGACCTCCTGGCGACGAGTGTTCAACGCAGCCGAAAGCTCACCGAGACCCCGGGCCTGCACCACGAGGCGCTCCCGGATCAACTCGTAGCTGCCCCCGGCCAGCTCCGACTCGGCCACCTGACCCGGCGCGGCCGCCGTTCCCCCCTGGGCGCTATCGCGATCTTCAGCCATTCTCAGCCTGGCTCAGGACTCCAAGTCCTTGGCACGCTGCAGGAGGTCCTCCAGCGCCTTCTTCCTGGTCCCGTCCGCGCCGGCAGCCATCTGCGCCAAAAGCGCGGACAGACTGAGGTTCTTCAGATCCTCCGGCTGGAACCGCCCCTTCGTCAGGACCTCCTTCAAATCCTCGCGAAAGCTCGCGTCCCCGTCGACATACTCGGTAAGCATCGCGCGGCCGGCATCGCTGCCGTGGGCCACACCATCGAGGGACTGGCCAACGGAAACGGCCCGGAAGAACTGGTCCAGGAAGGCACCGTCGCCTCCGACGAGGTTGATACGCGCGTTCGCCATTGCCTGCGAGAGAATGTCCGCATTGCGACCCGCCACCTCCTTGCGCGCCGCGATCGAAGAAAGCTCGACCTCCTTGTCCTTTTCGAGGCGTATCCTGAACTCTTCGTGCTCGCGACCCAGGCCATCGAGCTTCTGCATCGCGTCGGCCTTGTTGGCCAGGCCAGCGGCCTCGGCCTCCATCTTGACCTTGATCGCTTGGGCCTCGGCGGCACCGACTCGCTCGATGGCCGCGGCCTCGGCCTCCTTGACCTTGACCTCCGCCATCCCCTTGGCTTCGGCCCCCGCTGCTTCGGCGACCAGCATATTCCGGTTCGCCTCGGCGTTCGCCTTGCCCTCTTTTTCGATCGCCAGCGCGTCCGCTTCCTTAACGCGCACCTGGGCCAGCCCCTGGGCGGCCTGTTCAGCCTGGGTGCCCTCGGCCAGCCGGATCTTGGCGCGCGCCAGCCTGTCGGCCGACTCGAGCTCGGCCTCCGCGATCGTGACCTGCTCGGAGGCCTTGTGCTTGGCCGACAACTCCTCCGCCTCCGCCTGCTTGACCTGCCTGACCACCACTTCCTGCGCCTGGGCCTCGGCGGCGATCACCGTCGCGTCCTTGTTGCGCTTGGCCTCCGCCAACACCCGCAGGTCCTTGATGCGCTCCTCCTCCTCGGCCACCTGTTTTTCGACCGCGATTCGCTGCGAGATGGTGTCTGCAATCACCTTGCGCTCCACCTCCAGCGATTTTTCCTTGTCGATGCGCGACAGTTCGGTCTCGCGCTCGCGCGCGATCGCCTCGAGCTGACGGTCCTTCTCGACCCGCTCCGCCTCGACTTGGACGGCCCGCTCGCGCGCCTTTTGGGCGATCTCGACTTGGCGCTGCTGGTTCTGCGCCTCGACGGCGATCGCCTCGTCGGCCTTGATGCGGGCCAGCTCCGACCGCTGCCGCTCCTCGGCCTGCACACGCAGTGTTTCCGCCTCTTCGCGCGCGCGAATGCTCTCGACCTCGCGCTTCTGCTTGGCGACCGCGTCTTCCTGCTGGCGCTCCATCTCCAGGATCTTCTCCTGGGCGTCCACGTTCTGGCGCGTGATCGACTTGCGTTCCTCCTGCCGCAGGTCATTGGTCGCGACGCTCTGGGCCGCAGTCATCTGGGTGATCTTGCGAATGCCCTGAGCATCCAAGATGTTCTGCGGGTCCAATAGCTCGACCTGGGTCTGTTCCAGATAGTCGATCGCGGCATCGTCCAGGACGTACCCGTTGAGGTCCTTGCCGATCACCTCGATGATCTGATCTCGGAACACGTCCCGCATCGTATAGAGCTCTTCGAACTCCATCCGCTTGCCGACCGTCTTGAGCGCCTCGGAGAACTTGGCGACGAACAGTGTCTCGAGGGTCTTCTGATCCGACGCCCGGTCGCATCCGATCGACTGGGCCACCTTGAGCACGTCGCCGCGGGTCTTGTTGACGCGTACGAAGAAGGCAACCTTGATATCGGCGCGGATATTGTCCTTGCAGATCAGCCCCTCCTTGCCACGCCGGTCGATATCGATGGTCTTGACCGAGATCTCCATGATCTCTGCGCGGTGCAAGATGGGGACGACGATGCCGCCCGTGAACGTCACCATCGGCTCCGAGGCCATGGTGTTGATGATCAGCGCCTTGCCCTGGTCCACCTTGCGATAGAAGCGCGCAAACATCACCAGCGCGCCCAGCACGACGAGTACGAGCAGGGCGAAGCCGATCACCCACGGTTGGATCAAGTCCACTTGGTCACCTCTCATTTCTGCAACAGGTCATCGTACGGTTCGACTTCGTAGAACTCCTGCTCCTCGTCGTAGGTCAGGATCAGGGCCCGCTTGCCTCGGCTGAGCTGCCGGTTCGGGTCGCAGCGCACCTGGAGAATCATCCCCGCCTGACCGTCCTCGAGCCGCGCCTGGCCGAACTTGCGGTCCACCCGACTGGTCTCGATTTCGACGACCTCGCCCACGAGATGACCGCGGCGCCGCGCTTCATGGGTATCGAAGAGTGGCTCGAGGGGGATCAGCAGCGTGGCCGCCACCGGAATCGCCAGGAGCAAGGTTAGCAAGAGCAGGCCGGTCCCCCAGGCGACGACCGGCACGGCATCCGGGACGAACCCGCCGAGCCACGCACTCGCGTACCAGCAGCTCAACCACCCGAGCAGGGTGACCATGGAGAACTTGACCGTCAGGGGAGCGCGCCGTCGCCGCAGCAGGGCAAAGACGGACAGGGCGCTCGCCGCATTGGACGCCGCCTCGGCTGCCTCACCGATATCAGCTAGGCCCCCGCCAGCGGCACCGGCAGCGTCGGCCGCCCCTTCCACGCTGCCCTCCAGTACCTCCATACCCACCGCGCCCACCAGAACAAGCAACCAATAGAAAGACGCGAGGCCGAGCAGCACGCTCCACACGACCGTTGGATAGGCGAAGCTTTGCGCCAGCAGCTCCTGCAAAAAGGCACGTCCCCCTTCCCTGCCGACGTTTCCGCCAAGCGCACTGGATCTACAACAGGGGATCGCGATTGTCCCGGCTTTTCCGTGACCACCCGCGGGGACTACCAGCGTGACCCACGCCCGGCTGGCCAGAATTCACCTCGCACCGGTCTGGCCCGGGCTATCCATCAACACCGCGTCGGATCGCGTCGGGACTCGGCTTCCCACGGCTTGTCGGCCACCGACCCACATACTGCCCGTATTGCAGGGGGTCGAAAGCACTGTGGAGTCGAAGAACAAGCGAGGCGGCGTCGTAAGTCGTGAATGACCCGGGCTAACCCTCATCGGGTGGCGCAACGGGTCCGGCGGCCGCGCCCGCCCGCGACCCCGGCACACCGTCATCCGCGTGCACCAGCCCGTCGCCCAGCCCCGGTAGGCGAATCAAGCGTCCAGCGGCGAACGAAAGGAGGTGATCGTCGAGTTCCTTGGGGGTGGGCTCGCGAGCGGCCCGTGGCGGCGTGGAGCTTCGCTCGATCGGGACACGCAACACCACCTCATCGCGCAGCCGCTGCAGCGCCTCGCCGTCGAAGTATTCCTCGCGATAGACCACTTCGAGTTCTTCGATGGGCTCCTGGCGCCGGTACGCCGGCAAGTCACCCCAGTAGTAGCACTGCCCCCCCGGGGCCTTGAGGAAGCGTAACCGCGACGGCAGCACATGCTTGCGAGCCCCCCGATTGAGCTCCCAACAAAACCGCTGAAGATAGGTCTCGTGGTTCTCCAGCAGGCGGGCGTCGCGGGGCTCGATCCCGAACTGTTCGCGCAGCGCGTCCAGCCGCCCGGGATCGCCTCCGGCCGCGCGCAAGCCGTCCCGCAGCTCGTGACGAAAGGCCTCCCCAAGATGGTAGGTCAGGACCGGCACGGGTGCGAGGAAGTAGCCATGGACCTTGCCGTAGATGCGCTCGTGGGGGTCCATGAAGTCCGCGTATAGGCCGTACATGGCGCCACTGCGACCGCGCACCCGCCAATGCATGCGCTGGGTGAAGGGCGTGTCCCACCAGCCGAGTGACATCGGGCGCCAAAGCCTGTGACGCAGGGGGAATGCCACCATGAGCACGACCCCCAGCAACAGCGCCCCGGGACCAAAGGCGACCGCGGCCGCCCCCGCGGAAAGCCGCCAGACGGCCATCGCAAGCACGAGGTCAGTCACGATCCACTCCCAGAAAAGCAGACCCGAAAGCAGGAACACACCCAGGTGAAAGCCGGCGAAGGCGATGCTGAAGCCGACCGAAGCATGGGCGTGCAGCAGCGCAAGTGGCGAAAGCGCTTCGAGCAAGAAGACGACCACTTGCAGCGGCACCTCCAGCGCGCGTACCACGGCGACCACGCGCCGCCAGCGCGCCCAGGGCACGAAGCGCGCCCAACCCCAACTGTAGGCGCTCGCGGCGATGTGGTGCAGGCGGTTGTCCAGCGGCCACGAGTACCAGCGCGGACCCAGGTGTCCCTTGGCCAGGGCGGTCACCACGTAGTGCGAGACCTGAATCGTTACCAGAAACAGGAACAGCGCCGACGCATCTCGCAGGGCGCCGAGCCCGCTGACCAACGGTTGCAACACGACAAACGCCAGCAGCGCCTGAAGCACGCGCATGGGCAGGGTTGCGTGGTGCTGCCACATGCCAAACGGCGTCGTTAGCAGCAGGCACGTACTGACCAGCATCCCGGGGGACAGCCACGTGAGGACCGCACTGGCGAGCACCAGCAAGCGCACGAGCGTCTGCCGATTGCCGCGCACCACGTCGATGTCACGGGTCGCCGCGCGCCAGGCGAGCGCCAGCCCCAGCACCGCGGCGACCCATCGGAGCGTCTCGCCTTCCGGAACGTGCTCCCATGACCACAGGGGCGAGAGCGCCGCATAGGTCGCCATGAAGACCAGGGCGGTCGGGCCATCGTGCAGCAACCGAATGCGTCCGAGCGCCCCCAACAAGCCCCCTCCCCGTATGGCCCAATCCGAAAGCCAGTACCCGACGGTCAGGACACCCAGGTCAGCTGCGAGCGCGATCGCTTCCCACATGGTGGGCGCATGCTACGCCAAACCGAGGCGATCCGAGCGCCCCGAATCGAGCCGATCAACCCCTGTCGCACAGCCACCCGAAAAGACTACATGCGCGCCCAGCTTCCCACATAGCCCATGATGTCTTCACCCACGGCCCAGCGTACCCATATTGCGGACAGTACCTGGCACGTGAGATCCTGAGGATGCGGGGCGTAGTTTCATGGCAGCGAAAACGCAAAGTGACCCTCCGGTTGTCGGAGCCAGGCGCTTCAGCAGGCCTCCACCCGTTCCGACGGCCGCTTCCGTGCCACGGGCACGACTCCTTGGGGGTCGCTACCGCCTGGGGGAAGAGCTCGGGCGGGGCGGCATGGCCGTGGTCTACCGCGCCCTGGACGTCGGCAGCCAGACCGAGGTCGCCCTCAAGAACCTGCAACCGCAGGCCCGCCACAAGACCCCACGGCAGAGCGTGTCCATGTTCGAGCGCGAGTACCATACGCTCGCGCAGCTAAGCCACCCGCGCATCATCGATGTCTATGACTACGGGGTCGACCAGGCGGGCCCCTTCTACACCATGGAGTTGCTCGATGGCGGCGACCTCCAGGGGCTTTCGCCGTTGAGCCCCTTGCGGGTCTGCGCGCTGATGCTGGAGGTCTGTTCGTCGCTCGCACTGCTCCACTCGCGCCGCCTGCTGCATCGCGATGTAAGCCCGCGAAACGTCCGCTGCACCCGCGACGGCCACGCCAAGTTGATCGACTTCGGCGCGCTGATGCCGATGGGTCCCGCCACCGAGGTCGTCGGAACGCCGGCCTTCGTGGCGCCGGAAGTCCTGCACCGAGCCGCTCTCGACGCCCGCTCAGACCTGTTTTCCTTTGGAGGCACCCTCTACTACGCCCTGACGCGCAAGCTGCCCTTCGCGGCCAAGGACTTCTCACAGCTGCGGCACGCCTGGAACCACGAGCTGGTCCCGCCTTCGCGCCATGCTCCCGGCATCCCCCCCGCCTTGGACGCCCTGTGCGCTTCGCTGCTGCGGATCGATCCGACCCAGCGCCCGCGTTCCGCCTTCGAAGTCATGCCCCGACTCGAAGCCATCGCAAACACCCACGAACGCGAGTCCATCGAAGTCTCGCGCGCCTATCTCGACACGCCCGTGCTCGTTGGCCGCGCTTCCGAGCTCCGCAGCGTACGCCATCACTTGCGACGTGCGCTCCACGGGGTCGGCAACACCATCCTGTTCCAGGGCGAAACCGGACTGGGCCGCTCGCGCATACTGGACGCCTGTGCGCTGCAAGCCAAGACCTTCGGCACCGTGGTGCTTCGCTCCGGCGCCACGGTCGGCCCCGAGCGGCAGTTCGGCGTCGTGCAGGATCTGTTCGAGCAGCTATTGCAGCAGATCCCAGCGGTCGCGCGTTCGACGGCGCGACAAGCAGGTATCTGCGAGCAGCTGATCGTGCACAACCAGGGCGCGACCGCAGGCAGTTCCATCCGATCACTGGCCGATCCACCCGAAGGACGGGGGCGTCTGCAGATGGACCTCTGCGCCTGGCTCGCACGCATCTGCGACACGCACGCGGTGGCCATCACCATCGACGACCTGGAACGGATCGACGAACCTTCGCTTTCCCTGCTCGCGGAGCTCGCGATGGATGCCCCCCGTCAGCGCTTGCTGCTGTTGACCACCTCTGACCCAAATGCCACCCAATGCGCGCCGGGCGCCTACCACATGCTGGCGAGGCACGGCCAGGCGGCGACCCTTGCCCCGCTCTCACCTGCCGAAAGCGCCGCGTTGGTCGCATCCGTGTTCGGGGACGTCGCCAATGTCGCGTTTGTGGCGGACCGCATCCACAGCGTCGCGCTCGGAAGTCCCCAACAAACCATGGCTCTGGCCCAGCATCTGGTCGACAACGGCGTCATCCACTACCAGGACGCTCGGTGGACGCTGCCCGCCAAGCTGGACGCAAACGATCTGCCCACTACCGCAATGGACGCCTTCGTCCGACGCATCGAGGGGCTCCCGCCGCTCGCCCGCACGCTGGCCGAGGCGCTGGCACTGTTGGGCCAGGATGTTCTTAGCCGCGACGACTTTCGCAACCTGGCGCCCAAGGCTTCAGCCTCTCAACTGGAAGGTGCGCTGCTCGCTCTCCTGCAGGCCGACCTGGTGCAGGGCGACGGCCTTTTTTACAGCCTGCGCCACCGCACCCTAGCCGGCACGTTGCGAGCACTCATGAGTGCCGCTGACGCACGCGCGACCCATACGTCGCTGGCCGAGTTTCGCAGACAGCAGAAGGGCAAGGATCTGGGTTTTCTGGTCGCGCACCACCTCAACGAGGCGGGACGCTCGGAGGAGGCGCTCGACGTACTGTCGACGTGCGCCTTGGTCTTTGACGACCAGGTCGATATGGCGCTCGAGCTGGACTTCGATCGGGTGGCTGCCACGGGCGAGGGCGCCCTTGTCCAGCTGCTCGCGAGCGGTCGCTCCAAGCGCGCCGAGCACGACCTGCGCTTCGGGTTGTGCTCGGCCGCGATCCTCGCCCAAGACGAAGGCGTCTTCTACCGCAACGCCCCGGCCTGGCTCGCGCAGCTCGAGCGGGACGCGGGTCTGCTCGACTACCGCGCACTGCCCGCCTCCCTCGATCCCCACGAGCGCTTGCAGCGCGCGCTCACACGGGCGATCACACGCTTTGAAGAGACCCCTGAGCGCGAGCGGGTGTACCCGGTTGACGAAGCGATCAAGATGCTCTGCTTCTACGTGATTCCGGCGGTCACAACCGGCTCCCGCGTGGCGGACACGGACCTGCTATCGAGCCTGCCTGCCCTGCTCGAGCCGCTCGCCCCCCTGTCGCCCGCGGCCCACGCCATGTGGCAGGACTGCCTGGGGATCCAGGAGGCGCTGTGCCTGGGCCGGACCTTGGCCGCCCACCGGCGCCTGGTCACCACCCATGAAGCGCTGGAAACGATCGAAGGGGATCAGGTGACCTATCTGGAGTCGATTCGGAACGGGCTGGCGCATCTCATCGGGATGCTGGAGGCCCGGCTCGCGCGTGAGTCGGCCCACGAGTGGGCCCAGCGGGTCGCAGACGATCGCCTCTACGCCGTCAACGCGATGCAATCGCGTGCGGTCACGCGCCTGATGCAGGGAGATGGTCCTGGGGCCAACGAGTTTCGCAAGCAGGCCGAACTGCTGGCACTGCGTTCGAATGTCCGACACGTGCTGGTCCCACGGTGGCACGCGGACCTGGAAGCCGGGATCCTTGCGAGTGACCTCGGATCGGTTCACCGCGCGATGGAGGGCCTGTCGGCCCTGGCCAAGCGCAGCCCTCGTTGGACGCCCGCGGCCAATGTGGCAACCGGCTACTTCCAGCTCTTCAAGGGCAAAGAGGACCAGGCCGAGGCGCCGCTCCAAGAGGCACTGGAGCTGTGCCGACCCGGCAAACCGGGACGCCTTTCGTCGGAAGACACGTGGGCGATGGCGGTGGCTGGATTGGTCAGCGTCCGAAGGGCCCAGGGACGCCTTCCCGAAGCGATCGAGTTGGCTCGCGAAGCGCTCGAGCGCTGCCATGCGGAACACATCGATGTCTCGAGGCTGGCGATCGCCCGAGCCCTTGCGCTAGCGGAGGCCCGCGCCGGGGACATCGAACACGCTGCAGCGCGGGTCGAACGTCTGATCGAGTGGACCGAGGCCCACGACATCCGTGGACTGCACCTCGTCGCGAGCTTCCACGTGAGAGCACAGATCGCCGTGTGGGCCCGCGACGAGGAAGCCGCCAGGCGCTACGCCCTGTTGGCGTTGCACGGGCGCGGTGAGTCGTCGAATCCGACTGCAGCGCCCGAACTCGTGCGCCTGGTGGACGAAGCCCGGGGAAACGGACTGGAGATCACCTTGGGCCTGAGCAACTTTGAGGCGTCGGTGTTCGGCGCCGACACCGCTACCTTGACCGCGGATGCTTGCGCCTATGCCAAGAAGCTCGCTACTTGCCACAACCCGGAAGCTCGAGCGCGACAGGCCCTGCACCTTCTGTGCAACATCACGCACGCGGCGGGAGGTCATCTCTACCTGGTTGGACGCGACGGTGAACTGTCCCTGGTTGCGAGCCAGGAGCAGGCACCACCGACGAACGCGGACCGAGCGTTCGCACGGTTCTTCTTCGCCGAGCACATTGGCGATGAGCTGCCGAACGCGTCGCCCCCCCGGGAAGAACAAGCGACCCGCATGCTGACGGTGCCGGGCGCTGCGACCTATGTCGACGAACGCGGCACCGAGCACCGGGTCATGGTGCTCAGCTGCAAGGTCCGCAGCGAGCTGATGTTCGTGGGCCTGTTCACGACCGCCTCCCCGTGCGAAGACCCAACGGGGGAAGGGATCGCCTCCCAGTGTTCCGCCGTGGCCTCGGCACTGGTCCGCTCCGGCGACGCACGGCCGATGGCCGAAGCGGGCCACGTGACGCGCACCGACCGCGGCACACGGCCATCGTAGCCGCTTCGGTCCGCCCCCCCTTCCTTGCCCCTTACCCGTTGCCCGCGGCCTTGTTGGGCCCGACCCCGAAGTCATGAGTCATCCGGGCTAGCTCGGATCATTCACCAAGGCACGTGATGCTCGTGCAAGTGATCGGCTTCGCAGGGCTATCGGTGACGGAGGGAATACTCACTGTGCCTTTGACTGAGGCGAAAGCGGCGCGGAGAGCAGTTGTGCGAGAGCGCGTGATTTGGTGATGGATGCGGGCTAGCACTCTCCCGATATCTCATGTACCGAAATCATTTGATGAAAGATATCGACAAGAACAAGATCAAGCGGATCGACGGCGGGTTGCTCCTGGTGCTTCGTGAACTGCTGCGCCAGCGGCGCACGACGGTGGTCGCGGAGCGCCTGTTCATGAGCCAGTCCGCCGTGAGCCACGCCCTGGCTCGCCTGCGCGAGCTGTTTGATGATGAACTCTTCGTACGCAGACCCCACGGTCTCGAACCCACGCGTCACGCACTGGAGCTCGCCCCGCGAATCGACGCGCTGCTAGATGGACTCGGGGACGCGCTCGGGCTTGCGACGAGCTTCGACCCCAGCACCACCACGCGCAGCTTCCGCCTGGCGGCCCCCGACTTCCTCGCAACCCTGGTGGTGCCACCGCTGTTGGCTCGCTTCGCTCGGACGGCGCCGCGGGCGCGCTTTGCGTTCAGCCAGCGGCTCGGTCAGGACGCCCTGTCTGCATTGGAGCGGGACGACGTCGACCTCGCCTTGGGCCAATTCTTGGGAAGCATCGAGGGCTTCGCCGCCGAGCCCATGTTCGACGACCACTACTGCATGATCGCTCGGCGCGGCCATCCGCGCCTGCGAAAGAAGATCACGCGCGCCCTCTACGCCGAACTCGGCCACGTACAGGTATCGGTCGGCGGTGACTTCCGGTCACCGGCCGTCGGCTCCTACAGCCGCAAGGCTTGGCCGCATCGAACGGTCGCGGCCGTGCCACGCTTTCTGATGGCCCTGGCGGTGGTCGGGAACACGGACGCGGTCGCTGTGGTCCCACACCGCCTCGCTCGCGCCCACGCCCAGCGCTTCGGTTTGGCCCTGCACGAGCTGCCCTTTCGCCCCAACCCGATCCATGTTTTGGCCGTCCGGCGCCCGCACGACGACCTGGCAACGCGCTGGCTGCTGGACCAGGTCAAGGATTCCGTCGCGCACTCGGAAGGTGATGCGTAGCCAGCGTCCCGAAACGCAGGGCTACGGCATGCCTATCCGTTCAACGCACCCAAGCTGACCGTGTCACCGGGCTCGTCGATGATCTGGTTTTCGATCGCACCGAGCCTTTCGATCTCGATCCGGACCACGTCCCCTGCCTTGAGCATGCACCTCGGCTTCATCGCGAGGCCCACACCCGAGGGTGTCCCGGTCGAAATCACGTCCCCTGGCTCGAGCGTGAAGGCCGTGGAAAGGTGCTCAACCAGCTGGAAGCAGTTGAAGATGAGGTGGCTTGTGTTGCTAGCTTGACGTTGCTCTCCGTTGACGGTCGTGCGCAGTGACAGGACGTGCGGATCGCCCACCTCGTCGGCCGTGGTCAGCCACGGGCCGATCGGTCCATGGGTGTCGAAGGACTTGCCGATCGTCATGGTCGGCGTACGCAACTGCCAATCGCGCACCGAAACGTCATTGACGATGCAGTAGCCCGCGATCACCTCGGCAGCCCGCGCACGCGGCACGTGTCGGCAACGCCGCCCGATCACGAACGCCATCTCACCCTCGTAGTCCAACATGTCGGGAGACACCCGTGGCAAGTGCACAGGGCCACCGGTGCGATTCACACAGGTGTTCTGCTTGTTGAAAATGGTGGGAAACTCCGGCCTGTCGCTGCCGGTCTCAGCCACATGATCCGCGTAGTTGAGACCTACCGCGATGAACTTGTTAGGCCGGTCGATCGGCGCTTCCAAACGCACGTTGGACAGCGGCAACAGGTCCCGCGCCTTTTTGGCCGCCTCGCGAGCACGTTCCATCGCGGCTGGACCGAGTTCGAGCAGCCGTTTGAGCTCCGGCGGCAACGCTGGATCGGCAGTCGCCAGATCGGCGATCATATCCCCCTGCACGACCCCCAACCGGGTTCCGCCCGCGTGTGTGAACATGGCCAACTTCATCGCATCGCTCCTGTGCTGGGTCGCATCGTGCCCCCTGCCCATCGGCAAAGTGTGCACGAGCTCGCTTGACAGCCCTCTTGGCTAACACTTATGCACCCCACGGTCACCGTTGTCAGCGACCGCTGGCTAAATGTTTTGCGCGCGCGGGCCATCACTGTGTGCCGCTTGCGTGCCCCTTGCGTGCCCCTTGCGTGCCCCTGGGGCGGGACAGGGCCCCACAGGTTCTGCTACGCTTACGGCCTTAATGGGCAGTGGTTCGTGGGCAGTCGCGCTTGTGGCGATAGCCAGCATTGTGCTCGTGTCCGCCTGCGGAGACGATGGAGCCGAGTCGGGGCAGCCGGGCGCGTTGTCCGCCGAAGAGGTGCCCGAGACGGAAGCCGAGCGGGAGGCCCGGCGGCAGGCAGCCGCACGGGCCGAAGCGCAGCGGCTGGCCCGCGAGAAGATGGAAGCCGAATACCCCAAGCACGGGGCGGTAACGACGGTCGAGCTCAAGGTCTATCAGAGGCCCGATCCGGAGACGGCGGTCGTCGGATGGCTCCGCCAGGGCTCGCGTGTGCGGCTCTCCGAGGAGCGAACCGAAGGGCGGAAATGTTACGGTGGCTACTACCGCATCCACCCCACCGGCTACGTGTGCCCGCGCGAGGGCCTCGAAGTCCAGGACGCGGCCATCGTTCTGGAGGCCCCCACGGACGGAGGCTGGAAGGACGGGCAAGCACAAAGGGCCCGCGCCCGCGGTGCCATGGTGCTGCCACCTCCGGCGCGCGATGAGCCCCTGCCCTATGACTACTACTTCGTCAAGGAGGCGACCGTGCCCTCCTACCATCGGCTCCCGTCCCGCTCGGAGCAACGGGCGGCGGCCGCCAAAGCCCAGCACTACCACGAGCTACTCGAGAAGAAGCCCAAGCGGGCGGCACGCTATCTCGCAGGCGAACTCGATCGGGGTCCACCCGGAACCGAGGTGACCGCCCGCTACCTGGACCGCGGGTTCTTCGTAGCCGTCAGCGGCACGGAGGTCCGGGCCTCGCGGCGCTTTGTCCGCACCACCCAGGGTCGCTACATCAAGCAGGCCCGGCTCGAGCCCAGGACCGGCCACGACTTCCACGGGGTAGAGCTCTCCGGCGATCGCCGCCTCCCAATCGCCTGGGCCGTGCGCACCGCCCAGCCGAAGCGCATGTTTATACGTCACGATGGCACAACGGTCTTTCGCACAGACCCAGACCTGCCCGAGATCGAGCGGCAGACGTTGCTCGACACCTGGCTAGGGACGCGTCGCATGGGCGAGCGGATCATGCACGAGCTCCAGACGCCGAACGGCCCCCGATACTTGCGCGCTTGGTTCGCCGCAGTCGCCCACGCCGTGCCGCGGCCCAGGGGCGTGCCAGCGGACCACCCGTGGGTGCATCTGGACCTCGATCAGCAAACCGCCGTGCTCTACGAAGGAGACACACCCGTGTTCGCGACCTTGATGTCCAGCGGCATCGCGGACCACGCGACCCCTACGGGCGTGTTTCAGATCCGGCGCAAGCGCGTGACAGACACGATGGCCGACCTGGGACCAGAGGCGGGCGACAACCGCTACCGCGTGGAAGATGTGCCGTGGACCCAGTACTTTCAGGGAAGCTTCGCGCTGCACGCTGCGTTCTGGCACACGCGGTTTGGCATCCCGCGCTCCCATGGCTGCATCAATCTAAGCCCCACCGACGCACACCGGATGTTCAGCGGAACCCTACCAGCGGTCCCCAGTGGCTGGCACGGCCTGTCGACCGAAGGCACCGCGTTTTCGGGTAGTACGGTCGTGGTGACGGACGAGCCGCTCGGGATCGTGCGCGCCCACAGCGAGCGCGCATCGGTGGTAGAGGGGGCCTCTGCCGAGGTCGACAAGCCGGCGGTCACCTCATCGACACAAGCGCAGGCGGCGGCGGCCGACGACACCAGCGCACCACCTGACCCGCGCGGCATCCGCGCAGCGGCGCGCTCGATCGAAGCGTGGCAGAAGCGTCAACCGACCGAGGTCAAGTACGCCATCAAACGCGGGGGAACCGCGCGCTTCGTGGCCAACCTATACGAGATCTATCACAGCGAGATGGAGGCGCTGAATCAGGAGCTGGACCTGGACAAGGAGCTCAAGGCCGGCACCGAGGTGGTGATCTACCGACACGTCCCAGGCAAGGAAAGCCGCTCGATCGGCAGCCCCAGCCGAGGGCGCATCCAGGGCTCCGCTCCGCTACCACCCGGCGACGGCCGCATCATCAAGGCCAAGCGAGCGCGCACGTGGGCCACACGCCGCACGATCGGGTTGCTCGACGCGATCCTGCGGGCGTGGCCCAAGCTGGAACCGCAAGCCGATCCGATCCTGGTCGGGACGCTCTCACAGCGCAAGGGAGGGCCCTTGCCACCCCACGGCAGTCACCAGTCGGGGCGCGACGTGGACCTGGGCTATCCCCAGCTCCCAGCCCCCGGCCAGCCCTACAATTGGCGGGACATGGGCGCGGGCAATCTGCACTTGCGCCGCACCTGGCGCATGTTGCACTTGCTCAGGGCAACCGGTGAGGTCGAGGCCATCTACGTCGACCGCTCTCTGCAGAAGCTGCTCTACGACCACGCGCGCAAGCACAACCTGATCTCCGAAACCGATCTGGCGGCCTGGCTGGAATACCCGCGAGCTCCCGGGCAAGGACAGCCGCTGGTGCAGCACGTCCCCGGCCATCTGGACCACCTGCACGTGCGCTTCACCTGCGGCAACCAACCCGGCTGCGAATAACCGCCGGAAGCCGGAAGCCGGAAGCCGGAAGCCGGAAGCCGGGACCGGGACCGGAAGCCGAAAGCCGGAAGCCGGAAGCCGGAAGCCGGAAGCCGGGACCGGACCCGGAACCGGAGACCGGAACGACTTGACAGCCCGGCGGACTTGCGACATTTTTAGACCACTGGTCGAACCAAAGGTTGGACCAGTGGTAGAGAACCTCACTGGTCTAGGACGAGCCCCGGATGCCGCCCCTCGAACGCTACTTCAAGCTCCCGGAAACCAAGCGCAATCAGCTTCTTCGGGCAGCGCGAAAGGAGTTCGCCACCCACGGGTTCGAGCGCGCGAGTTACAACCGCATCATCGCGGCCACCGAGGTGAGCAAAGGCGCGATGTACTACTACTTCGCCGACAAGGCGGACCTGTTCGGTGCGGTCATCGACCAACTGGTCGCGGACGTCATCGCGCGCGTCGGGCCGCCGCCGCCGGCCCACGATGCGGACGGCTTCTGGCAATCGCTGGGGGCCTGGGGCATGCGGGCCGCCGAGCTCACGTTTGCGGAGCCGGACCTTTCCGCCCTGGGACGTTGCCTGTACGGCGACAGCGGGGCCCAGCAGGTGGTCGACCGCGTCCGACAGCAACTACAGGCTGCGGTGATCGAGACCCTCGAGCACGGGCAAACGCTGGGTGCCGTGCGAGACGACGTGCCCACCGACATGCTCGCGACCGGACTGACGCATCTTCTGCTGGGGCTCGACCGGTGGTTCGCCGACCGGCTCGACGACCTTTCCCCCGCGGACGTCGAGCATCTATCGCTCAAGACCCTCGAGCTGTGCCGAGACCTGTCGGCTCCGCCCTCGGTGAACCGGGAGAGCCCATGAGTACGTGGACGATGCGGGCCACGGGCGCCCTGGCCCTGACATGTGCCCTCGCCGCCACTGCGATCGGGCAGGACGCGCATGCCGGGGGCAAGAGCCAAGGCGAGCTCCAGGCCGCCCTGCGACGCCTAGACGAGCTGTACCGATCGGAAAGCAGCATCGCTCGGATCGAGATGACGGTAGAGACCAAACGGCGTTCGCGCACCGTCCGCATGCGGGCGCTGACGCGGGGCAAGGACCGGGCCCTTATCGTGATCGAGTCGCCCGCCCGCGACAAGGGCACGGCGACCTTGCGCGTGGAAAAGAATCTCTGGAACTACCTGCCCAGGATCGCGCGCACCATCCGTATTCCCCCGTCCGCCATGTTGTCGCCCTGGATGGGCAGCGACTTCACCAATGACGACCTCGTGCGTGCCTCGAGCTACGCAGACGACTTCCATGCCACGGCGGCCACCGACGCGCCAGACAACGAGGGCAAGCTCGTGCGGCTGGATGCGAAGGCAAAAACCGTGGGCCTCTGGAAGCGCATCGACATCACCTTCAACGGGGATCTTACCTTGCCGCGGCGAGCGCACTACTTTGACCGCCGCATGCGGCATGCGCGCACCCTCGTATTCGACCAGGTGCGCGTCGTGGACGGGCACCGCATCCCGACACGCATGACGCTGACGCCCGTCGGAAAGCCGGGCAAGCGAACGGTCATGCGCTACCTCGACATCGACTTCGACGCCGAGGTTCCGCCAGGTACGTTCTCGCTTCAGCGGCTCGAGCGTGCCCGATGACGACGCTCCGTATCGCGCGACGCAACCTCGGGCGCAACTTCCGTCGAACCTTTCTCGGTCTATTCGCCATCACCCTGGCCCAAGCCGGGGTGCTTCTCATGGACGGCCTGATGAACGGATACACGGACGCCATGGTGGACGCGTTCACCGGCCCGATGCTCGGTCATGTGCAGGTTCACGCGCACGACTATCGCGAGCAGCAGAGCATGGACCTTACGATCACGCACCTCGGTGACAAGCTCAGCCAGCTGCGCGGACTTCCAGAAGCACCCGAAGCCTCCGCGCGCATCTACGCGCCGGTCCTGGTCGCCCTCGGCGAGCAGGGCTTCATGGGCGTCGTGGTGGGACTGCAACCGAAGCGAGAAGCGGGTGCCCGGGGTCTTTTGGGCACGCGACCCGAGCTCACCAACCTGCGATCGGACCAGGTTCTGATCGGCAAGAGTCTCGCGCACCGCATGAACGTCAAGGAAGGCGATGAACTCGCGATTGTGGGGCAGGCAGCTGACGGCTCGATCGCCAACGACCTATATGAGGTCGCCGGCCTGCTCCCCAGCCCCGTGGAGTTGGTCGAAAGCACGGGTCTGATCATGACACTCCCAGCGGCCCAAAGCCTGTTCGTGATGGACGACGAGGCGCACGAGATCACGTTGCATGGCGCCGACCCCGATGGGGCCCCGCACCTGGCCGCCAGTGTCGGCGGTCTGCCCAGCTTCGGCGAGCTCGAGATCAAGCGCTGGGATGAGCTTGCGCCCGAGCTCACGTCGATGCTGCAGATGACCAGCGGCTTTACCTGGATCCTGCTGCTGTTGGTATTCGTGGCGGCCGCCGCGGGGGTCGCCAACACGATGTTGATGGCGGCGTTCGAGCGCAACCACGAGCTCGGCATGTTGTTGGCCCTCGGATGCTCACCCCAGCGAATCGTGGGCATGTTGACGCTCGAAGCACTGCTGTTGGGAGCCCTCGGTGCCGGGCTGGGAACGACCTTGGGAATCGCCGGAAACGCCCTCCTCGCCTCGTCCGGCGTCGACTTCGCCGGCCTCGGAGGCGCTGGCAACGAACTGCAGAACCTCAGCTTGGCCGGCATGAACTTCGGCGTCGTCGTGTTTCCGCGCACTTCGTTTCAAACCGTCGCCAGCGGCCTTTCGGCTGTCATTGTCACGTCCCTGCTAGCGTCTCTGTGGCCGGCCTTGCACGCCGCCACCCTGCAGCCCGTGGAGGCGATGCGCGCATGAGGTTTGCTCTATCGGCCCGCTACGCCGTGCGCGGACTCGGTCGCCACGTCCGCCGGACGCTGCTTTCGGCCCTGGGCGTGGGCATCGGCTGCGCCATCGGATTGATCACGCTGGCATGGATCCGGGGCGAAGAGGAGATGATCATTCGTGCTGCGGCCGAATGCGGCGCGGGCCATCTGCGGGTTGTGCCAGCCGGCTGGCAAGCCCGGCGCGACCGAAGCTTGCGGCTGCAGAATTGGGAACAGACCTTGGCGCACGCGCGCTCGCTGCCGGGCGTGGCGGTGGCCACGCCGCGCACCCGCGTCCAGGGCTTGCTGGGACTGGGAACACGGGTCGCGGCGGCCGAGGTCGTGGGGGTCGATCCCGCAAGCGAACCCGCGGCCCTGAGGTTCGTGCGGCGGATCGCGCAGGGACGCTACCTGCGGCCCGGCGAGCGCGGTACGGCGGTGGTGGGCAAGAAGCTCCTGACGCGTCTCGACGGTGCGCTCGACGACGAGGTGCTGGTCACGGCGATGGACGCCTCGGGACAGATGCAATCGGCGCTGCTGAGAATCGTCGGGGTGGTCGAGACCGGTAGCGACAACATCGATGGAGGCCTGGTCCAGGTGCCGCGGGCAGACGCCGTGCAGCTCAGCGGCGCACAGGGCGCCGGCGAGGTCACGATTCTGCTGTCGGACTACCGGCAAGCCGACCGCATCGCCCTTGCGCTCTCAGAAGTCGTTGCTCCCCCGGAGGGAATCCTGCACTGGCACGAGGTCGCGCCCGAGTTACTCGCGGGCTACCAGATGGATCAGGGCTTTGCACGCGTGACCGTGGGTCTTGTGATCGTGCTGGTCCTGCTGGGGGTGATGAGTGCGCAGCTCGCCTCGGTCCTCGAGCGGCGCAAAGAGTTCGCGGTCCTGTCGGCCCTGGGTGTCAGTGCCGCGCAGATGGCGGCGATCGTGCTCGCCGAGTCACTCAGTGTGGGCGCCATCGGTGCGGCCTTGGGCCTGCTCATCGGATTGCCGGTTGTCTACCATTTCGCCACGTCTGGCATTCGCCTGGCCGAGATGATGGGCGAGGGCGACATGGCGCTGAGCGGTGTGCTCTTGGACCCCGTCATGTACGCGGACCTCGGCCCATGGATCCTGCCCCATGCCCTGCTGCTATCCCTGACCGCAACAGTATTCGCCGCCCTGTACCCGGCGCTGTACGCCACCCGTACGGACCCCGCCGATGCCTTGCGAGTAGCCCAATGACCCATAGCCACGATCAGGATGCCACACGCGCGCTGTTGCACATGCGGGGTGTCACGAAGACCTTCGGTCAAGGTGACATCTCGGTCCACGCTCTTCGGGGCGTCGACCTGGCGATTGGGGCAGGCGAGTTCACGGCGCTGGTCGGCCCCAGCGGCAGCGGGAAGACCACCTTGCTCAACCTCATCGGCGCGCTGGACCGTCAGACATCCGGGTCGGTCACTGTCCTGGGGCGGGACCTGGGATCGCTCACGAAGCGGCAGCGAGCCAGGCTGCGCCTTTCGGAGATCGGTTTCGTCTTTCAAGCGTACAACCTGGTACCGGTCCTGACCGCCCAGGAAAACGTCGAGTTCGTGCTGGAGCTGCGCGGCATCGGAGCCCGCGAGCGCCGCAAGCGAGCACAGCGGGCCCTGGCGGAGTTGGGGCTTGCCGAACTCGCGGACCGGCGGCCAGGCGAGCTCAGCGGTGGACAGCAGCAGCGGGTCGCGGTGGCGCGGTCGGTCGCCGGAGAGCCGCGCCTGGTGCTCGCCGACGAGCCCACCGCCAACCTGGACAGCGACAACGCCGAAGCACTGATAGCGATGATGCGTCGCCTGCGGACCGAACGCGGGATGACCTTTGTTTTTTCGACCCACGACGCGCGCGTGGTCGCCCACGCCGCCCGCGTCGTTCACCTGCGGGACGGCAAGGTGGAACATGATGAGCAAAAGGCGAACCAGGCCTAGCCCGCATCCATCACCAAATCACGCGCCCTCGCACAACTGCTCGACTCCGC
>JAPPOR010000385.1 GCA_028817905.1 Myxococcales bacterium | reverse complement strand
ACTCGGATGCCGGCAACTGGCTCATCCATCTGGATCCAAGTGCGATCGAATGAGCGACTCGCGAGGCCGAGGAAGCGCTGCCACGGTTTGTGGACCACCCGAAGCGCCGGCCGGAGCTACGGAGCTACGCGACAAGCGTGATTTGGGCAGCAACGGGCAGAGCAGTCCGGAGCAACGTGACAAGGGTGATTTGGGCAGCTCGAGATGACATGATGTACGGTCCCCGCCTCGGTTTGTCGACGAAATCTGGGCATGCGCACCTATCGGACCGAGCGCGCGCCTGTTCATGATGCGACCGGACATCTTCACCGCGGTGGCGGGCTTGAGTGTGCCCGCGAGGGCACGCGGGGCCCAGGCGCCCATGGACACGTTGTGGCAGTTGGAATACCAGGACTTCTACTGGTTCTACTTCCAACAGCCGGGTGTCGCAGAAGGTGAGTTCGAACGCGATCCGGCCGAGACGATGCACTTACTGATGGCGTCGGGAGGCCGCAAAGGCGGCCTCATGGTACCCGCCGGAACCGGGTTTCTCGACGGCTTTGAGGCAGCACAAACGTTGCCCGCGTGGCTGGCGCGAGCCGACATGGATGCGCTCGTCTCCGTCTACCGTCGGACGGGCTTCCGCGGCGGACTCAACTGGTACCGCAACCTGGATCGCAACTGGGAACTCACCGCACTCTTTGCCGGCGCGACCATTCGGCAGCCGGCCCTGTTCATCGCCGGCACGCTCGATGGCGTTATCTGCGATCCGCTCGGACAGGCGGCGTTGGAGGCCATGCCCGACGTCGCACCCGGACTGCAGCGCCAGGTGCTGATCGAAGGCGCAGGGCACTGGATCAACGAGCAATGCCCGGACGACGTCAACAGCGAGCTCATCCGGCTGTGCAACGAATGGGCTGGCTAGCCCGCAGCGCCTGACGGTCTCAATACATGCGAGCCCGGGCAATCCCTGGCCAATGAGGTTTCCGGTGGTCTAGCTGCTCAGGTCTGACCCGTGCGAGACGCGAGGACCCCGTTCGCTCGCGTCTCGGGATCGCGGTCAAGCTTTAGATGCGCGCGGGTTCCCGACCAGTCCCCCCAACCTGCGACGTCTTGCAGCATTTGGCCCCGATTGCTAGACATCGTTATCCGTCACCATGGGAAAACGTCGACCGCCCCCCGAGCCGGCAGGGACCACAGAGCGTGCGGAGCCCTTCAACAATCCGTTCGCAGGGCTGAGCCAGCGGGTGGCGCAGGTGGCTCCGAACGCCGACGGCGTGCAGATGCCAGCGAGTGAGACCCATCCCCAGCCCGACTCGGCGACTACGGACGACCAAGACTGGAGTGTGGGCGGCAAGGTCGTGCTACGGCGCGAGCGCAAGGGACATGGTGGCAAGACGGTGACCGTGCTCAGCGGCATGGTGTTGCGGGGGATCGAGCTTGCGGCCTTTGCGCGCTTTCTGGGCAAGGGACTGGGGTGCTCCGCGCGCGTCGCGGGCGACCAGGTAGTCATGGGCGGAGACCAACGGGAGCCGGCCGCGCAGCTACTACTCGCCCGCGGCGCCACCCGGGTCGTCAGGTCCTAGCACTAGTGCTCCCAATCTGCCGTAGCCACCTTTCTGCACGGGACGAACCCGTTCGCGGCGTTGCGAGACCTCGAAATACTACGCCGCAGCAGACATGATCGGTGGCGGGCACGTACCAATTGGAAAGTTCACCGTCCGGTCGCCTGCGCGGTAGGCAACGGACGCGACTTCGTGCGCCTCGTAGACGAGTTGCGTCATCTGGTAGTGCTCGCGCTTCGCCCGTTGGCTGCCGAAGCAGTATGGCCTTGGTGAGCGCTTGGGTGCCTTGGGCCGCTGGTCGAACGCGGCCTTGATGACGGTCTCGACGCCGAGTGTCGCACCACGCTTGGCTTCGATGCCTTGGCGCTGGGCATCTTCCTGCTCTTGGTCCACTTGCTCCATGAGCCAGCACCGGACGCTTTCGGCGTACGCCTCCCGATCGGTGCAGTCGGCCGCCGGCAGTGGGGAAAGCTTGAGTGCTGCGCGCTTGAAGAATGGGGCCTTGTCGTCCGGACGGCGTGCTTTGCGCCACGCTTTGAAGTCGAAGTACTCGAAGGGCACCTCATCGGTCTCGCCCAGGCCGAAACACAGGCTCAGTCCGGGCCACTGCTCGGGGTCGGCGACGAGGTTGGCCTTGCGGGGTTTGTCGATGGTGTAGGCGAGGCGTGCTGCTGCGTCGTCATCGAGGATCGGTTGGACGTCCGCGCGGCGGGCCCACAAGGGGCCGTTGCGGCCGTGAATTCGGTTGGCGTGCTTGGCCACCATGGACTTGAAATCGTGTCAGTATCAAACCGAGAACCTGACGACCCGTTTCTTCGGTTCACCGATGCGTCCGCAACTCTCCCACCTCGGCCAGGCCGGAGTTTGGGGCACGGGTGCGATGGGAGGTACACTGGAGTCCGGTACGTTGCCTGCTTCGCATACAACACCGTTGGCGGATGGGCCTGAGGGCGCAGACCATCTATTTGTGCTCGCCCACGGCTCGGGTCAGGCTATGGATGACCGTGCGTTGCAGCACATTGCTGCGGGCTTGGGGCGAAAGGGAATCCGTGTCCTGCGGTTCCCGTGGCCCGACATGGGTCGGCATGGGGAGCGCGAGACGCTGGAGGCGGGCCGGGGGACAGGGGATTTCGCGTCCGGTGACGGCATGTTGGAGGCGCATCTTGTCGAGGTCGTTCGGTTGCATCGTGCCCCGTACCCGCGCCTCGTCGTGGGTGGTTGGTCCCTCGGCGCCCGCATTGCCGTCCAGGTCGCGGCGCGCGTGGGAGCGGACGCGGTGGCTTGCCTGAGCTACCCGTTCTTCCCAAAGGGCAAGCCCGCGTGCCGCACGCGGGTGGAAGCGCTGAGAGCGCTTCCGGTGCCAGGCCTCATCATCCAGGGAAGTCGCGATGCCTTCGGGAACCGCGAGCAGGTACGGGGGTACCGCCTGCCGTCACGCATACAGCTGTACTGGCTCGAGGGGGCCAACCACGCGCTGGTGCCACGACCCGGCGACGGTGGAAGTCGAGAGAGCTACTTGAAGCGGGCCGTTCGCGAGCTCGGCTCGTACATTCAGGGCGTCTGAGGAGACGGCTGCTCGCCGCCGGGTCCCGGGGCGAGCGCAAGTTGCCGTGCGAAGTGATCGGAGTGGCGGGCCAGCTCCTGCACGTAGGCCCGAACCGTATTGCGAGCCTGCGATGGCAGACCGTCGAGGTCGGTCACGAGTGATTCGGGGACGTGGCGAAAGGAAACACTGACCCGTCTCAGATCAAAGTTGGGGACCCGGCAATCGAGGGCCGGGCTGCCCCCGCGCCGCACCTGCACGATCCGATGATACAGCTGTTCTTTAAAGTAGGGTCCACTGAACACGACCGCGGATCGGTGCCGGGTCCAAATCGCGAGCTCGGGTGCATCGACCTGGGCGGGGTCCACGAACTCGAGTAGCCCAGGTTGGCCCACGCAGAACATCACCACCGGCCCCGGCTCTCCGTCACGGTGCATGCGCAGGCGCGCCTGGTCCACCGGAGGTCCCGCGCCGCGCTCACTTCCATAGTAGTTGATGAGACAAGTGTTGGGGAGCAGGGGCAGTCGGTTGGGCGTGCCGTGTGCTTGCAGGCAAGGGCGCAGCCGCTCCAGGGTCGACCGCATGACGGCCGGAAACGGTTCCGCCCGCAGGCAACGCCCCTCCCTGTGGTCCGGCTCGGCGTAATAGCCCAGGCAGGCGAACTGCCACGCCCCCAGCCAGTAGACCGGCCGCGTGATGCGGCGATCGCGCTGGCCGCCGCGGCCGTGATCCCGCCCGCTGTGGCGCTGCTCCCAAAGGGGTGTCAACGACGCGAAGAAGGCGATCAGCTCGTCGGCCTCGGCGACCGACAGAAAGCGCGGTAGGTAGCAAAGGCCGGGAAGCGCCAGCGGTGAGCGCCCATCGTGGACCCGTGACATGACCGCTACCCTACCCGGAGCCGCCGGCAAGGCAACCGTTGGCTACACGTGCTGCGAAAGCCCGAGGCGCGTCAGTAGCTGTGCCAAGTCCTCGGACAGGGGCGCCTGCACCGCGATGGGCCCGGCGCCACGTGGATGCGTAAAGGCCATTTCCCGGCAGTGTAGAGCCAGTCGACGAAAGCCAAAACGTTCACGGAAGATCCGGTTGTGCTCACCTTTGCCGTACCGAACATCACCGACAATCGGATGGGAAGCGTGTCGGAGATGGCGTCGGATCTGATGGGTACGGCCCGTGCGGGGGATGGCTTCGTAGAGCCCGTATCGTTCGAAGGTCCCAAGCAGCTTGAAGTCGGTCGCGGCGGGCCGCTTAGTGCCGTTGGGACCGGTCGAAAGGGGGTGACAAACATGACCGAGTGTCGATGACGACCCGCGGCAAACCGCGAGGTATCGCTTGGCCATGCGACCGTCGGCGAACAGCGCTTGCATGTCCCGGGCGACTTCCGAACACAGCGCGAACAGCATGGCGCCGCTTGCAGCCCGATCGAGTCGGTGCACCGGCCACACGGGTCGCCCGAGCTGGTCGCGAAGGACTTGCAGGGCCGGCGAGCCGTCGGCGGCCCAGCCCCGGTGCGCCGGCATGCCCGAGGGCTTGTTGATCGCGACCAGGAACTCGTCCTGGTACAGAATGGACAGCGGCTCCGCGACACGGGGGGCCGTCGGCTCCCCACACTGGCTCGAACCGCTGGACGCCCGTGGGGCCGAACCCGCACGCACGGGCGCACCGCGAGCCCTGAGCGTCGCCGCTGCGGCACGCTGGAAGAACGCTTCGAGCTGAGCCTGCACAGCAGGCGACTCGATGATACCGAGGGCGCGGGCGATGGCTTCGAATGTCGATAGGCCGAAGTCACCCGGTGCGCGCCGTACGCCCCAGCTGCTAGCTGTGCCTGCCGGGAGGGTGACGCGCACGGCGCTCTTCAGGCCCGGCACCCGCTGTGGTATGCGCCGCGCCTGGCGCCAAGTCCCGTCTGGAACCACGAGCGTCACAGGCCGCGGGTCCTCATCGACCAGCGCTCGCTCGAGCACGCGAGCATTCTCGAATGGAAACAGCACCCACACCCGCCGTGTCGACTCGTGCAAGTGCCCCAGGTCCAGGGGCGCGTCCCGTAGGCCGTGCAGATACCGCTGCGCATGGCTGAGGCATGCCAGCGCCAGCGGCCCGGTGGACGTGGTTTTGGAAAGCTCACGATGATGCATGACCAGGGCCAAGCGGCTGGCCACCGACAGCCTGGGAAGCACCTCGCACAGGCATGCCTCGAGGTGCAGACGACAACCCTGACAACGCGTGGCGCTCATCGAGCGGCGACCGTGGCGGTCGCGGGGGCGGTTCTCCGAACGGGGCACCGATCCCCCATATCGCTGCCCCGCCCCCGCCGCAATGGGGGCTTGGGGACGGAAACCTATCCGTGTCCGCGACTGTATTTCGCTCCCAGTTCCACCAGTCTGGTGCCACCGGGCGACTTCGCCGCCGCCCTGCACCAACTCAATGAGGCTGCAGAGACGGATCTCAGTGTCCTGGAAACAGAGCGAAACCGCTCCCTTGCTGAGTTCCGTTCCTGAAATCCGTCCCCAACGCCCGCGCCTGCGTGCTACTGCCGCCCCGGAGGCATTTCGATGGACCCTACGCGCTACCGCCGTGACCTTCCTGCCGAAC
>JAPPOR010000723.1 GCA_028817905.1 Myxococcales bacterium | reverse complement strand
CCCAGCGACAGCACGACGCGATCGTCGTGCACACTGGTGTGGTTGGCATAGCCGCTGAAGGGCTCGGTTCGGCTGACCTCGGGCTCCTGCGGACGGCTGAGGTCGATCACGGCCAGCTCACCGCGCCCGGTCACGACCGCCCGGTCACCGCTCGCGATCAGCGACGTCGCGCCCCACCAGCCGTGCCAGGGGTCGGCGTCGAGGTCCAGCTGGAGGGTGGAGCGCCGCAACTGACCGTCGGCAAGACCGTAGAGCACGATCAGCTGCTCGGGGTTCTCCGGCTCGGCGATGAAGCCGCCACAGGGCCCGAGGCAGTCGCCCAGGCGCACCCGTCCCGGCAAGACGGCAACATCCGGGAGACCTCTAAGACCCCCGTAGAACCGATGCGCACCGACGGTTCCCACCATCAGGTCCTGGCCTGCGGCAAGGCGGCGCAGGGGCTCGCCCTCATCGAGTTCGAGACTGTCGGCAAGCGTGGCCAGGTCCCCGTCGAGGTCGACCAAACGCACGACCTGAGAAAACGTCACGCAGGGGCCGGTCGCTTCCTCCCATTCCTCCTCGCCCGGGTCGCCCTCCCACTCGGGATACTCGAACTCGAAAATCGGGCCGCGCGCGGCACACTCTTCCCAGGTAAGGTCGCCGATCTCGTTTCGTGCCAGGTCGACCGCGATCGCGTACCCGCTGGCCGGATCGTGGTGGACGACCACACCCGGCACGTTGACCTTGGGAAGCGCCTCGGGCAGGGAAGGGTCGGAAACGTCGAACCGATCGAGATAGAAGCGCGTGACGCCCGCGACGCCGGCCACCGGTTCGTGATGGCTGGTCGACAGGGTCGTGCCCTGGGCCAGCAGTCCGTAGACACCCCCGCTGGAACCGTCCCCGGTGTCGAGGCTCACCAGCTCCGTGGCGGGGTCGGCCGGATCCCGCAGGTCCACCACGCGTAGCCGATAGCCGAGCTGCTCGCCATCGCCCCCGTCGTATTCCCAGGCGCCCTCGATCATGGCCACCCCCCCGTCAAAGCGCGCCACCGAGGCATCATGGACTGGGATGCCGTGGGCGTACCCACCGCCACGACGTCGCCAGCCATCGCCGCTGGCCCACTCGTACTGGCCCGCGACCCGCAAGTCAGTCGCGTCGCTCGCATCGACGACCACCACGCCGCTCACCTCGCGATAGTCCCCGCGCTGGGTGGCTCGCTCCCGCTGGTAGAGCAGCGTGATTTCGTCCCCGTCGGCGAGCATCTCCTCGATCCAGGCGTACCCCTCACACGTGTCGCCCTCGCTGAAGAGTCCCGAGACCACGAGCTCGCTGTCGCTGCTGGGTTCCTCCGCATCCTCCGACGCGACCACGTCGAGTGTGACCTCCTCAGCCCACCACGCGCGGGACAGGCGGGCGACCCGGCCGCCGGACAGTGCGACCGCGCGCTCGACATTGCGGGCCAGGAGCAGACCATCCGTGCGACGGGCCGCGTCCCGGTCACGTACGTCATAGGCCGCGACCTCCTGATCGGTCACGGTCAACACGTGCTCCTCGAGCAGCAGTGCGCGCCGCGCTTGCCCCCGGGTGTCCAGTGCGTCGCGCGCCGTCAGGGTCTCGCGGTCGAAATCGATCAGCTGTACCTGGCTTTCGCCGGCGTGGGGCCGACAGAACTCGCCTTCGAAATCGTCCTCGAAGCCGCCTTCGCTGCTGAAGGGTGCGAGGATCAGACCGTCGTTGTCCAGCACGCGGAAGACCTTGTGGATGCGGTCCTGGTCTTCCGGCAAATAGCCCCACCGGCCGCCGAAGTTGACCCGCGAAAGCATGGTGGGGTTGTCGAAGTCGCTGACATCGAACAGCGACACGGTGATCGCGCCCTGTGCGTTGCCCTGGTCGAAACCCAGCCCGATGACACGGTCACCCCGCGTCTCCATGTGGTAGACGAAACCAGGGATCTCGAGCTCCCCGACTTGGCGCGGTGCTGCCGGGTCCGACAGGTCGATCGTAAAGAAGGGGTCGGTCCGCTCGAAGGTGATTGCATAGGCGCGCGGTCCATCGAAACGCACCGCTCGCAGTTGCTCCGGACGGGGGAGCACCATGTCGGCGCTGCCAAGGGCGGTGACTTCATTCGATGACACCACCGAAAACGTCTGGATGCGAGGCGGGTCGGTCAGCTGCCAGCTCGGCGGTTGACTGATCACCCGCAGCACGCCGTCGTACTCGTCCATTTGCCAACGACTCGAAATCTCGCCCCTGGCCTCCACCGAAGCGCCCATGACCAGCTCACCCTCCGGATCGGTGATGTCGATGATCTGGATCGTAGAGCCCACAGGTCCGCGTTCGCCGTACTCGGGGCCGCCCACGTACATACGCTCGCCCGTCACGGTCACGCTGCGGCGGCCGGAGCCCCACTCGTTGTCGTCGTCCGCGAAGGCGAGCTCGTCGGCCATCTCGATCGCGCGTGGGTCCGAAACATCGAGCGACATGACGACGGTGCGGGCACCGTCTTCGGCGCAGTTCCAGCAGTACCCGTCCTGGTGTGCCACAATGTATAGGACGTCTCCCACGATGCGGGAGTCGTTGATCGTACCCGGCACATCGAAGCTCCCGAGTACCTCGATCTCACCGGCGTCTGTCACGTCGAGCGCCAGCACCTCGCTACTGCTAACCCAGGCGTAGCCACCCTCGCCATCCCCATCGCCTTCGCCTTCGACGAAGGCGTATTGGCCCCAGCCCGAGAACATCACGATGGCCACACCATCTTGGACGTACATCTCGAACGGCTCAGCGTCCCGTGTGTCCCGGAACGCGCCGAGCAGCTGGAGATCGGTGGGGTCACCGACGTCGATGACATTGAACCCGCTCATCCGGGAAAGCGCGTAGAGCCGGTCACCGTGCAGTTGAATGATGTCAGCCTCCTGGATAGCCCGGACGGCCTGCGCTCCACCGTCGTCTCCATCCCCGTCGCCATCCCCATCCCCGCCGCTGAAGTCGCCGCCCTGCTCCGCGTCGGCGGCCGCGGCCTGGTTCGTGCCTGCACCGGCAAGCCCGCCCGGCTCGCCGGGCCGTCTGTCACCGTCGGCACCCGGCCATGCGGTCTCGAACGATGCCTTTTCGTCCGCGTCCGCGACCGGCGCCCCCTCGTCCCTGTCATCGCCGCCGCAGGCGCCCCAAAAAAGGGCCGCCGCGAGACCAAAGAGCGCCCAACGCCGGCACGCCCCATGAGCACTGTGGTTCCGTCGCATGCCCGCCGCCTCCTTGCTAGCTATCGATCGGCTCTGGTGGTGAACATACGCACCATCTTTGCTGCGCGCACGCCGGTGCAGACGCCCCGATCGTTCCTATCGGGCGACCGCCACCAGCATGGGTCTGACGGGGCAGCCCGCACGCGCGTGACGTCGCACATGCCCGTTGTCGGGCAGCCCCGCTACTCCAGCCCCGCGAGCCTCCGATAGGTGCGGCACTGGGAGCTGCCCGGTTCCAGGTCACGGCACGTCTGGGCGCGGGTCTCGTAGATGCTGCAGTGCACGCGCCCATCTGCGCTGCGCAGATGCACGCACGTGCCCTGTTCATCCGCCGCCAGGCCATCCTGGCTGAAGTGGCCGGGCACAATCTGACCGAGGATGTCGTCCCGCCCCTCGCGCCGCCAACGCACCAGGTCCTCGGCGCTCACCAGCACACGCCCATCCCCGGCGTCGCGACAGCAGACGCCGCAGGCAAGGCAATCGGGCACCTCTGCGCTCATCTCTACACCGCCTTCGGGCTAGATGGACACCGGCTAGGCCTCACCGACCAGGAACGGGTTTGTCTTGCGCTCGTGCCCGAAGGTCGAGGGCGGTCCATGCCCGGGCAGGAAGGTGACGTCGTCGCCAAGCGGCATCAACACGCCCTGGATCGAACGGATCAGGGTCGCGTGATCGCCACGCGGAAAATCGCTGCGCCCGATCGATCCCTGGAACAGCACGTCGCCCACGAAGGCCAGGCGCGCCGCATCCAAAAAGAACACCACGTGACCGGGCGTATGCCCGGGACAGTGCAACACGTCAAACTCGAGCTCCCCCACCTGGACCTTGTCGCCGCCAACCAAAAAGCGCGTCGGGGAGAACTGCTCGACCTCTGCGAGGCCGAACATCTGCGACTGTTGCACGATCGAGTCGATCAGGAATTGATCCCCCTGATGGGGCCCCTCCACGGGAACTCCCAGACGCGCGACGAGCTCACCCGTGGCCCCAGCGTGATCCGCATGGGCGTGCGTCAACAGGATCTTCTCGAGCTCCATATCGAGTTCCTCGACCGCGGCCAGGAGCCGGTCGACCTCACCGCCCGGATCGATCAGCGCGCCCTTGCCCGTGCGCTCGCAGCGCACTACCGAGCAGTTCTGCTGAAACGCGGTGACGGGAACGATCGCCACCTTGACGGGCGGCTCTTGCTGGGTCGCATCGGTTGACATCACTTTGCCTGTAGGATCTCGGTGGGTACGGGCATGAGATTCCAGGTCATCATGGAACCGGGAATGTCGCGCTTGTGGATGGTCGTGCGGACCGGCTTGCCAGCCTGCCATATATACCGCCGGAGCTCACCTTGCTCGTCCGCGGCGACGTACAGTTCGTCGGTCCCGTCTCCATCGAGATCCGAAAGCACGGCGGCGTGCTCGAACCCCGAAGAGCGGCGGTCGATGTTCGTCACCTTCCAGGCCTGGTTCGGATTCGGGCCCGGAGTGAGCAGCCAAACGCCGCTGCGGTAGGCGGCCGCGATCATCTCGCGCTTGCCGTCCCCGTCCACATCACCCACCGTCAGGAAACGACACAACCGGTCCGGCAGGGTCGCGACAACCGTGCCCTTGTCCGCCGGCGTATCGTGTTCGTAGCGGCGAATCTCCACCGGTTCGACAATCCGCAGACTGTCCCCCTTGCCCGCGGTCAGGGCCTCGACTGCCACATAGAGTTCGTCGCGCCCGTCCCCGTCCACGTCACCGACGTAGATCTCCTTGGCATGCCGCTTGCCAAGGTCAGCTGCGACCTCAGGCCCCTTGCCCGCCTTGGGCACGAACCTCCATACCAGCCCACTCTGCGCACCACCCTCGAGCTTGTTGGGCTCGGAAGGCGTCGCGTAGGCCTCCAGAACGCCATCCTTGTCCAGGTCGCCCAACTCGATTTCATGCACGAAGGTGTCGGGGCGGGCACCCAGCTTGCGAACGTCGAACGCCGCCTCACCCTGCGCCTTGCCTTGCGCCTTGCCTTGCGCATCGCCCGCACCCTTGGGCGTCAGCGCGGCGACGACCCCTTGGTCGTGGGTGGCGACCACGATCGTAGCTTTGCCATCACCGTACATGTCCGCCACTTCTCCGTCGCGCATGCGGTCCCACTTGCCCCCGAACTTCTCGGACCACAACGTGTCGGCCTGCCAACCGCTCGCCCCACGCGTCCACAACTTGACCGCGGCGGACATGCCCGCAAAGGTCAAGATCCCTGCGCGGCCACCCTTGGGCTGATATGTCATCGCCTTGTGGAAGACGTTGCTCTGCTTGTCTTCCAGGACCTCCACCTGCCACTCGCCGCCCTTTCGGGTGAGGATCTCCAAACGCGCCGGCCCCGGCTTCGGCAACACCTTGCCGCCCTCCACGGCGAACTGCGCGTAGGCTAGGAGCAGCCCATTGGGCAGGTCCTTGGGCACCGTCGCCGGGTCCGGGGCGAAGGCGGAGGGGGGA
>JAPPOR010000292.1 GCA_028817905.1 Myxococcales bacterium | reverse complement strand
CGCGATCACCCAGGTAATCAGCGAGGGGCTCGACCGGTATTGCACGCCGAGGTGACGTCCTCCGTGGCAGAGCGGCCGGCTCTTGAACCGGCAGGACGCAGGTTCGAGCCCTGCTTTCGGAGTACCTAGCGACCTTGTCCAGACGCATCCGATCAAGGCAACGCCACCAAACTTGACGCAAACGTCCACGAAACACCGAAGCAAGGTCGCTAGCTCATCACCGTCGAGTCCAAATCGCCTGCGTTGCATAGGGCGAGGCTGATCGATGATGCTAGTTCTGGGTCGATCCCGATTGTCGCTTCGCGTGTGGCGATGATCACGCAGCCGGTGATGGCAAGCGCGCCGTCGGCACCGTGGCTGAGAAGAAGCGGATGGAAGAAATGCTCGCCGACCTGAAGCGATAGGGTCGGAGTGGCTGGATCGGAATTGGCGGCGCCAGTCTGTGTCACGTCATGGCCAAGGACCTCGTCGAGGAAGTTTCCGGCGAGGTCCTCAACGCCGCCATCGAGGGGGGTCTCGCCCACTCTAGCCCGCTCCTTGAGCTGTCCTTCCCCCCGCGTGAATAGGAACGCCCCATCGGCTCGCGCGGCGCGAACCAGCAGCCACAATCCGCCGTCGAGACGCGCGCTGGCATCGGAACATGCTGCCATCACGGAGCGCAGCTCACTGATGCTCGTCGTTGTCTTGCTGATGCTGGCGGCCATCCTGGCTCCACCCGGGAGGTCAGGGGCCAGCCTTCCATGGTCGCGCCACAGCCGTCGAACCTTGCTGGCGAGCGCTGCGTTGCGATGGCGCGTGTACTCAACGCTGCAGAGTTCGGCTGCGGCTTCGAACGCCGGCGTGTCGCCTGCAATCCCGGCCACCCGGGCGACGGTTTCGTAGGCTTGCCCGAGGTTCAGACCGGTGACCCCGAGCGCGGTGTAGTCCTCGACGCAGCGCTGGGCCAGAGCTCGTGCTTCCGAACCCTCGCCCAGGCGCGCGGTTGCCAGCGCGAGCGGCATGCGAATGAGCGCTGCCTGGACTCCTATGCCTGCGGATTCCGCCCCGGTGACCATGGCTTGTCCGAGTGACCGAGCCTCGTCGAAGCGCGCGGCATCGCAGAGCGTGGCCACCTTCGCGCCCACCGCCGGGACCCAGAGCTGGTGCCCGAACGCCGGCATGTTGGCAAGCGCGTCGTCGAGGTGCGCGAGCGCCGCGTCGCAATCTCCACGGGCCCGCTCGAACTGCCCGCGTGCCCAGGCCAGGACCGGTTGCCAGGTGGGGATCTGTTGCGCTTCGCGCTCGATCGCCTCCAAGTCCTGTCGCAGCCGGGTCAGGTCGTTCGCGATGGCGTGCGCCTGTGCTCTCCACAGCAGGTGCAGGGCGGCATAGGGGGCGCTGGACGGGTGCTCCACGCCTCGAACCTCCCGCTGTCGGTCAAGCTCGTCGGCACCGCGCGCGTCGCCCTGGAACATGTGTGCTACGGCTCGGACCGTCAGCTTGGTGAAGTCGCGCAGCGCCGTGCCTTCGACGAGATCAAGGCGTGCTTCGCAGGTGGAGATCCCGAGACCTCCCTCGATCATAGCCAGTACCAGACCGAGTCCGGAGCGCATGCTGCTGCGATAGGTGGGTTCGAGCTGAATGTCTTTCTGCTCCAGCGATTCGAGCAGCTCGATGTAGATCCGGCGCGCGGTTTCGAAGCGCCCCGTGAGCCGGGCCTCGAAGCCATCTTGGAGGCGTGCGATCAGCGCCAGCGCTGGCGACAGGAATGCGAGCGGCGAGATGCGCGGTACCCGTCGCCACTGGGCCACATCCAGGGTGTTGCCGATACCCCCCATCGCCGCCACGATCGCTTGTGCCAGCAAGGTGAGCGCTTCTTGCGGAGGGAACAGGCGCTCGTTTTCCGGTGCTTCCGCATGGCGTTTGGCTGCCAGCTTTAGCGCGCGCAGCATTCGCTCGTTCTCGGGAAGGGCGTCGTCCATCTGCGCGTACAGGTCCAGCCCCGCGGCTGCGGCCAGGGCTTGGAGATGATCGACAAGCGGATCGCCTGGGTTTAGGCCGATGGCCGATGCCATGCCAAGCAGGCGTATTCGGAGTACGTGGTAGTCCCGCGGTGGGCGACCGAGCTGCTCGCACAGGACAAGCCCATCTCTGTACACGTCCATCCAGGCGTCCGGTAGGCCTGCAATCAGCTTTACGAAAGCGGCCAGGTTCCGGTTCGTCACGGCGGAGGAGCGGGCCGCGTGTTCGATCAGCAGCTCGAGTCCGCGCACGTCCTCACCGGCCCGAAAAAGACATCGGGCGGCCCGCACGCCGTCGCCGCGGGAGGCAAACACCTCGGCCAGGTGCGACAGCAGCCGCCTTTGCTCGGTTTCGGGCACAGTTTGGGCCAGGGCAGGTTGAAAGGCGTTGCGCGCCAGCTCGTACCCGCAGCCGGCCTCCCGAACGACGTCCAAGCGCATGAGCGTGTCCAGGGCCGTTGCCAGGCGGCTCGGCCCGAGCTCGGGCACCATGCGCGCGCATTCATCTATGTCGAGCGTTTGGTTTGCGTCTACCGCCAGCCCCCAGGCCACGGTTTGGGAATCCTGATCCAGGCGCGCGACGATGGCCGAAAGGGCCTGGGCCATGCTTGCCGGGAGGTTTCGCCTGTCGATCCGTTCCGGGATCACCCATGACCCTACGTTGCAGCGCACGACGTCGGTATCCAGCAGGTGCTGGCACACCTGCATCAGATCGCTTGGGTTGCCCCGTGTGACTTGATACAGGCGCTTGGCTAGCGCTCGCAGATTCGGCACATCTCCGAACACCGACTCCAGGAGCACCCCGGTCTGCTCCTCCGTGAGCGGTCGCAAATCGACTGTGTGGCTGACCCTTTCCAGCAAACGAAGTGCGTCGTTGTGGTCGCTCGCGGCGGTCGTCGTTGAGCCTAGCAGGATCAGACGTGCATCCTCGATGCTGTGCGCAAGCAGGGCGATCAGGGCTTGCGATTCCAGGTCGAGTTGGTCGGCATCGTCGATGGCGAGCAGCAATGGCGCTTCCCTGGCAGCCCGCGCCAACCACCAGATCAGGACTTGCACAGCCTCGGTCTTGAGCCATTTGGCCGACAGCTCTGGGATGGGCGCTTGCGGGCGCAGGGCGTGCAAATCGGGCAGCAGGGCTGCCAGCAGATCGAAATCCGATCCAGCCGAAGCCAGCAGATGTTCGACATCCATCAAGATCCATTGCTGCACCCACACATGCACGATCCCAAAGGCGGAAGGCGGAGCATCGGCTGCGCGGGCGCGAAGCACCGAAAGCCCCGTGAGCTTCGCATCCAGTACACACGCGTCGAGCATGCGGGAACGCCCGACCCCAGCCGCCCCCCGGATCACGACCGCACAACCCTGCGCCCTGTCCCGGCTGCGGGCGAAACGACGGCGGATCGCTTCCAGCTCGGTCTCGCGGCCGACCAGCGTTGGTGTGGTCAGGTACGCCTGTGAGACCAAACGCGTCGCGTCGAGCGGCACGTTGGCAAGGGCGGCGAGCCGCTGGCTCACCTCCGTGGTGTTGGCCGGTCGATGGCTCGGATCGAGCTGGATCAATTCGAGCACGAGGCGGTCGAGACCCTCGGGGATCCCCTCGACATAGGCGGAAGGGGGGGCTGGGCACCGCCTCCAGAGCTGTTCCAACTGCACGAAGCTGCGGGCAGGAAACGGGTGCTTGCCAGTGAGGGCGAAGAACAGTGTCGCGCCGAGCGCAAACAGGTCGGTTCGCCCATCCAGCGGCTGTAGGCGTATGACCTCGGGGGCGGCCACCGCAGGTGTGCACACGGGGGATGGCGCGGTGCCCATCTTGGCGATCGCGCCCAGATCGATCAATTTGCCGCGGCCGTCCTGGTCACAGCGCACGTTCCGAGGGCTCAAGTCGCGGTACACGTAGCGCCGGGAATGGATCAGCGACAGGGCCGAGCAGACGTCACACAGGACGGCAGCCGCCTGCCTCCATGGCAAGGGTGCCAACGTGTGGAGGTCGCCACCGCCCAGTAGCTCCATCGTGTAGTAGGGTCGGTCACCCAGGGCGCCATAGTCGTAGACTTCTACGATGGCCGGGTGGCTCAACTCCGACAGTGTGTGGTACTCGCGGGCGAACAGGTCCTTTGGTGCTCGCTGGGTGCGCGCATCCACGTCGCGGGGCAGCAGCTGCTTGAGAGCCACCTCGCGCTTTCGAACCGGGTCGGCGACACGGTACACGACCGCCATGCCACCACGCCCCAGCTGCTCCAGGACGCGGTACCCGTCGATTTCTGCGGGCTGGGAATCAGCCGCATCGGTGGTCCCCGTCGGGAGCTTTGCGCCGGATTGGCGCATCGGCTACCCCAGGCTCCCGTGTTCAGTACACACCCGAATATAGTACGGTCGATGAGGGTTCAGCATTGAGGCTTTGCGAGTCCCACGGCCGCCCTAGCCCGGATCATTCACGACATCGACGCCGCCTCGCTTGTCCTTCGACTCCACAGGACTTTCGCCACCCTAGGCAATACAGGGAGTATTCCCGTCGGTTGTCGAAAGCCCTGTGAAGCCGAATCCCTGCGCGATCCGGCGTCGATGTCGTGAATGATCCGGGCTGGCCCGATGGGCCCATAGGGGCGTTGCCGGCTCCTGCGGGGCATCGCACGTCGGCCCCAAGTTGCAGGTGGATCCCACGATGTGTGCGGCCACTTCCGTTGGCCGACCAGCGCTACATCAGCTCCCGTCGTGGTCGCGCCCCGGTACAACGGGTCAGCCTAGACTAGGTTACAGGGAGCCGTACCGTGAACGTGGACCCATCGCCGGGCTTGCTCTCGACGTGGATCTCGCCGCCGTGCTGGTCTATCGCGCGTGCACACATCGCTAGGCCCATGCCTGCGCCTACCCGCCGGCCGCGCGCGCCGAGGTGGGGCTCGAACAGGCGGGCCACACGTTCCTCGTCCATGCCGACGCCGCCATCACGGACGGTCACGGACACGACACCGTCTTCGTAGCTGGTCGCGACTCCGATCCGGTTGCCCGGGGGCGTCGCCTCGATCGCATTGCGCAGCAGCTGCACGAATACCTGGTTGAGACTTCCGGCATTGGCCGGCACGCTGGGCACCGCTTTCAGGGAAAGGTCCAGCGGTCTACCTTCGAGCTCACGCCCGAGCATCGCGAGCGTGTCGCGCAGGCCCGCCCGCACGTCGGTCGGGCGCTGCTCCGCATCGTCGAGCGAGGCGAACGCTGACAGCCGCTTGACCGTCTCGCCGATGCGCAGCGCTCCCGTCTCCACCTGGCTTGTGGCATCGTCCAGTGCCGAAAGAAGCCGGCTGGCGGGGCCAGAGCGCTCGCACAGTCCCTCGTCCTGTAGCAGGGTGTTGAGGCGCTCGGAGACCCTTCGCAGCGTATCCTGGGCGCACAGCACCACGCCCGCGGGCGTGTTGAGCTCGTGCGCGACCCCCGCGGCCAGTTGGCCGACCGAGGCGAGCTTCTCGCTGTGTACGAGTTGGGCCTGCGTCCGCTGAAGCTGCTCGGTCGTCTGCTCGAAGGCGATCAGTGCACGCGACAGGGTCACCCGCGCGCAGCTCAGCTTGACGCCTCGCTTCACCAGCTCGTCCTGAAGCGCACGGTTTTCCGAGTCGAGTTGCTGCACGCGCGCTTCGAGCTCGGCGATCCGTGCGACCTGGGATGGTTGGTCCCCGACAGCGGGCATGCTCATCTCCTCCTGCGGAGGCAACCGAAGCATGTTCCATGCCAGCCT
>JAPPOR010000843.1 GCA_028817905.1 Myxococcales bacterium | reverse complement strand
TCCAGCCTGAACGCCAGCGGCGTTGGCGAGCTTCTTGGCCGTTCTTGACATAGTACGTGAGGATGTTGTCCTCGAGGGACCAAAGGCGATAGCGGCAGCGCAGCACGTCGACGTTGCACTGGTAGCGCTTGACGATCTTGCCTCCTGTTCGTTGTGCCAGCGCTTCGGCCTCGTAGTAGTCGTCATAGGCGCGCTTCGTGCTCCCGTCCGGCTGCTGGACCAGGAAGATCGTGCGCTCGTTCCAGCTCTTGTCGTAGGCCCAGGCCCCCAGCGCTTGAACGGCGATCGACCACCCAACCGTGACCCCGAATGCCCATCGCAAGAACCACCGCGAGGCGATGGTATCCAGGACTGGCGCAACGAACAGTGAGAGGAAGGGAACCGCATCCAACCACGGTCGGTAGCCATAGGACCACCCTCCCCACCAGTCGAACCACTTGCATTGGAGCAGCATGATCGCCAGGGCCCCGATCGACAGCGGTCGCAGCCAGGATAGCTCGGAGCGGCGCCAGATGCGCACCACGCCCCAGGCCGAGAGCAGCAAGAACGGCGAGAAGATCGCAAGCCCGCGGGATGGACTGAACAGGAGGCCCGCAAGGCCGTCGAGGAGGGGCGTCTGCCACAGGTCCGGTGAGCCCGTCTTCTCCATGGCGATCTCGTGCCCGACCACCTCCTGGGCGAAGGACCACGGCCGCCCGAAGAAGTAAGTGTTGTAGATAGCGACAACCATCGGTAGGGGCGTGGTGCCCAAGCCGAACGGGATGACCCTTTGACGGTCGCGCATGAGCAGGTACACACCCACGGGCGCCAGGACGAGCAAGCTCGTGTGACGACATGCCACCGCTGTGCCAAACGCCAAACCCGATAGGACCGACGTCAGGGTCGTCTTGGGGCGGCAGATGAGGAGGTAGGCCCCGAGCATCAGAAAGAACATGTTGACGGTCTGCTGCCACATGGTCTGGCTCGACGTCGTCCACACGCATGTCCCCAAGCCGTACGCCCATGCGAGCACGAGGGCCGGGCGACGGCCGCTGATTCGGAGAGCGAGCAGGAACAGGAAGACCGCGGACGCGGCGACCATCGCGCTGGCCTGCAGTTTGGCAGCCGACCACTTGAGCGGTACCTTGTGTGGGAAGTTGGAATCGATCCACAGCATGACCTGGACGAGCGGGATCAGCGTGAAGCCCGGGATCGGCCCAAACGTACTGACGTATAGCCCGCGTGCCGGGGCTTTGACCGCGAAGTAGCGAACGCCGTTGAACTGGATCTTCCCCTTGTCGCGCCAGTGGTACGCGAAGTCCTTGTCTACGACCCATTTCCACGTGCGCACGTAGAGGTCGTCGCGGGGCGTCATCGGAGGCAGGCTGCGCCAGTTGAACATCTCCGGGTTGTTCGTTCGCGAAAACGCCAGGGTGCCGTGCTCCAAAAGGGCGATCGGAAGGCCCAGGTTGGCGACCGCGTCCCCCTCTTCCACGATGCCATCGTTCGCGTGGTAGATGGCAACGAGCCCAACGAAGAGCACCCAGGCCGGTTTGCGAGCAGAACGCTTGCCAGACAGGGCGACCGTTGAAGTGCGCGCGCACTCCCTGCTGTCCGATAGATCCATGTGTATGCTGCGCGGTGTCGCGAGAACGGAAGGGTGGGTGACTCCCCCACATTGAATCCGCCAAGCCTCTTAGCCTATTCGCGACCTCCTGGATATGGGACGTGGACGCAATGCGCCCGTTTTGCCGGAATCGTGGCCGCCCAAGTCCGGGTGGCTGTTCAGCAGCGCTCCCGCATGGAAGGTGGGCCCGAGTCGCTCCTGGCGGCGATCGTCGCGTGCTCCGGAGTCCGCTCGCAAGGGACTGTGTGCGCGGAAGGCTCACACGTTGGATCGGGATCGTGGTTCTTCGACGGTGTTGCCGGCCAAGTGCCCCGCGACGCCGCCGCGGTGAAGGGTTTGCAGGCCCTGCACCCGAGCGCGATAATGGTTCAACATGCTGTGGTCCTGTCGAGTCCGATAGCCGAGTCACTTGAATCCGAACCTCACACGGCAGATGCCGTCGGGCGCTACGAGATCCAGGACAAGATCGCCACGGGCGGCATGGGTTCGGTGTTTCGGGCCATCGATCGCAGCTCAGGCCAGGCGGTCGCGCTGAAGCGCGCCACGGCGGGCGCTGGGGCCCGTCCGGAGCTAACGAAGTCGCTGGAGCGCGAGTACCAGGTGCTGGCGAGTCTGGAGCATCCGCGCATTATTCGGGTGCTGGACTACGGGATCGACGTCGACGGCCCCTACTATGCGATGGAGCTGCTGGCGGGCGAGGATCTGCGCGCCCTTGCTCCGCTCCGCTGGCGGCGCGCATGCTCCTATCTGCGCGACGTGGCGACGTCTCTCGCCCTGCTGCACGGGCGGAAGATTCTGCATCGGGATTTGAGCCCTGGGAACGTTCGTTTGACTACCGACGGGCACTGCAAGTTGCTCGACTTTGGTGCCCTGACAGACTTTGGCCCGGCGCGCGAGATCGTCGGGACACCGCCCATGATCGCACCCGAGGCGCTCAGTGGCGCCGCCCTCGACCAGCGCGCCGACCTGTACGCCCTTGGCGCCCTTGCCTACTACATGCTGACAGGCAAACACGTCTACCCGGCTCGCGACATCGCGAGCCTGCGGGAGCTCTGGGAGGCGCCGATCATTCCTCCCTCCCAGTATGCGGCGGACGTGCCGGTCGCCATGGACGCCCTCATTCTGGCGCTGCTGCGCCAGGATCCTCTGGCGCGTCCATCTAGTGCGGCGGAAGTCATCGCTCGCTTGGAGGTGGTCGCGGAGCTGCGTCCCGAGGAGCACGAACAGGAGGAACGTCTAGCGCAAGCGTTTCTGGCCAGCCCCCGTTTCATCGGGCGAAAGCCTGCGCTAGACCAACTGCATCTCGCGTTGAAAGACGCAGGCCAGGGGCGAGGCGATGTGATCCTACTCGAGTCCGAGCCTGGCATGGGTCGCACGCGTCTACTCAAGGAGCTGCAGATATCGGCGCGGATCGCAGGGGCGACGGTGTTGTGGGCGGATGCAGGCGAGGATCAGCAGCCGCACAGCACGTTGCGCGCCTTGGTGTTGGGACTCTACGAGCAGCTGCCGGGACTTGCCCGTCAGCAAGCGCGGGACTTCGCGCCGGCGCTGCGGCGTCTCGGCAGCGACGTGCTCAATGCCTACGGGCTCCAGAGTGCCCGCGCGCCTTCCGAGGCTCAGTTGCGGGACGCTGCAGCACCACAGCGCGATATCGCTCAGATGTTTGCCGAGGTGAGTCGTCGCAAGACCCTGGTCCTACTCATCGACGATGGTGAACAGGTCGACGACGCCAGCCTCGGCTTCCTTGCCACGCTGGCGAGTGTCGCCCGCGAACACTCGATTCTGATGGTGATCAGTAGGTCGGACCACGCACAGAAGGACTCGCTTGGTCACATGGCGCTCAAACGCTATGCGCGCTCGCTTCCCCTCGCTGGTCTCGATGAAGCGGAGATGCGAAAGCTAGTCCGTAGTATCTTCGGAGGCGGGCCCAACCGCGAGCGCTTCGCCGACTGGTTGCGCCAGCGGTCTGCGGGCAGGCCGCTGCACGCAATTGAGATCTGTCGCAGGCTCCTTGGAAGCGGCAAGATCCAATACTCAGCGGGTCTATGGACGCTTCCGAATGAGCTGCACGACAGCGAGATTCCAGTGGCTCTCATCGATACGCTCGCCCTGCGCCTGAATGCGCTCAGTGAGCCTGCCCGAGCACTGGCCGAGTGCCTGAGTCTACAACGCGGTCAACCGAACCGAGAGCTGTGCGACCTGCTCTGTGATGGTCAACACGGCGTGCGAGTCGATGCGCTACTCCACGAGCTCTTGAGGGAGGACGTGATCCTTGCGGACTCACGCGGGTACCGCTTCACGAGCTCGGCCCTGCGCGATGCCTTGATTCATGGCATGGAGGGGCGCTGGGGCACACGCGAGGCTAACCATCGGCGCCTGGGTGAGGCCCTGTTTCGGCTGGCCGGTGACGCGGATCAGGCGATGCAAATCGAGGCTGGCTTCCACCTCATCCAGGGAGATGAAGACCTACGGGGAGCACAGATCATCGCGGTGGTGGCGGCGGACTACTACAGCGTTCGTATGTTCTCGGCCAATCTGATTCGGCTTGGCCCCTTCATTGAGGCAGCGTTGCAGGCGTTTCGCAGGCATCGGCGGTCGCCCTATGAGCGCATGCCCTTGCTGGGTGCACTGGCGCAGGTGGGCTACTACGAGAGCCGCGAACTCGCCGACCGCTATGGGGACGAGGCACTCGATGTCCTCGAGGATCTGTCGGGTCTACGGACGGCCCGACGACTGCGCCCCTGGCTTGGGAAGACCCTCGGTTTGACATTCGGCATGCTGGCAGCGTACGTGCGGTTTCTTTGGACGCCGCGGGGCCAACGCCCCTATGGCTTCTGGGGGATCATCGCCAACCTGTGTAGCACCGTGACGACCCTTACGGGAGTTGCGGCTCTGTCGCTGGATCGCCCTCGCGCTGAGCGCGTGGCTGCCACACTGGAGCCCTTCACGGGCCTACCTGCGCGTCTCACGCCTGTCGGGATCGCCGAGTTTTGCACCGGGCTCGCGGAAATCACCCGGGAGCGACCGGCCGAAGCGTTCAGGATCTTCGAGCGGCTACGGAGTCGTTTCGAAAATCCTCGCTACTACCCCACGCTTCCCGAGGATGGGCGGAATTTATACCTGGCTGGGATCCACTTTGCGCGGGCCGCGCTTGGTCTCTTCCGCCCACGCGGTACCGCCACGCTCGAAAGCGCCGATGCGCTCGACCGCACCGGGCTGCGCTTGTACGCGATGATCGCGAGCCAGTTGCGTGCGCTGTACTATTGCGCGCGCGGTGAGGTGTCGCTGGCCGAGCCGCACCGCATGCAGGTGGAGCTTCACGCAGCCCATATGGGCTCTGTCTGGCAGGTCGAGACCTGGGAGGCAGCAATGATGACCCTGATTCAGGGGGTGTGCATGGGCGACGTGCTCGGGACCACGCAGATCGCCCGTCGGCTTGCCGAGCTGAGCAAGACCGTACCCTCGCTACGGCGCTACACGCGGCTGGCGGTCGAGGCGCTCGCCATGGTCCACGCGGACCAACGGCTCTTTCGAGAGATCGTCGACCACCATGCCCGTGACGAGCCGCGCAGCTATATCGGTTGGGCCGCGACTATCAGCGGGATGGTTCGCGGATACAACCAGGCGGGCGACTATGCCGAGGCCAAGCGCCTTGGCGAGCATACCCTTGCGCAGATACCCGAAGAGGACCGAGAGATGGTGCTACTTTGTCTCGAAGTCGAGCGTGAGGTGGCGCGCGCCGACGCGAGTCTTGGGGATGTCGAAGCTGCCTTGGCCCGCATCGACGGTTTGCTGACACGTTTCGAAGGGTGCGCGCACCCGCTGCTGCTTGGACTGCTTCACGAGAGTCGCGCGGTGATCTGTTGGGACGCCCGGCGGGCCGAGGAGTTTGCGTACAGTTGGCAAGAGGTCGAGCGTTGGTTCCGACCCACCGGCACACCTGTGCTGATCGCAAAGTGCGAGCGCCTCGCTGGGCTCGCGGCGAGCGCGCGGGCCGAGCATCAAGAGCGTGTCCATGTCGCGTTTGAAGAAGACGACATCGAGACCATCGCGAGAACGAACACGAAGCCGGGCTAGCGGTGCGTCAGGTCCAGGAGGTAGGGGCGGCGCTCGCTCTCGCCTTG
>JAPPOR010000142.1 GCA_028817905.1 Myxococcales bacterium | reverse complement strand
TTGGGTGTCCTCCAGTCTCTTTTCGTCTCAACCTTCGGGTGTCCTCCAGTCTCAAGCGGCCGGCTCCTCTTCGCTCCGCCGCCCGCATGGGGTAGGCTGAAGGCGAGCCGGCCAACCGGCGTAGCCACGCGTCTTGGCGGCATATTGGGTGGGCGGGCAGAGCGATACGTGACACCACTGGAAAGAATCACTCGTCGTACGACGCAGTTCGGCCATCCGGATGCGGAGGGCACTCCAACCTATCTTCTTTCCGTTGAGGACTTCTTCGACGGAAACGAAGTGGCAGGCTCGATTGGCTGCAATCTCGACCCAATGCCTGCCCCGGCCAAGTTTCGACAGGCTCTCGAGCTAGTCGCGGCGCGGCCAGAGGTAGTGGACGTTCGGGTTCAAATCACTAGCTTCGACGATCCAGATTGGCCCTTCAGCGACACGGTCTGGATCATCACCTCGGCAGATGAAGAGGTCGTGAGAACCTGGCTTCCAGAGGCCCTTGCACCCGACGACGTTTGGACGGGTTGGCAGCCGGGGGTGACCTACGAGGACTGCCCGGTCCCTGAGGGGTACTCGCCCGTAGCTTGCTGGTGGGACTAGCGCCTGGAGCCGGCCTTGGTGCTACTTGCCACGCCGCTGAAACCGTCGGCGCACCCAGCTCGCCCCATGGCCAATCTTGGCCAGCTAGCCATCTTCGCTCCGCCACAACGGTGACGTGGTCTCGGACGATGGGCCCAGCGTGCACGCGTACCACCGGACGGGCGGCGCTCTGCAGGAAGTTGCGGTCGACGCCCGGGTAACCGACGTCGTCGACCTGGTCGCAGGGGGCGATGCCGTGTACTGCTCGACCCGGCGGGGATCGTGCGTTGGGACGGTGAGGCATTCACCCTGGTGATCGGCGGCCCGTCGGCCACCGAGGCATGGCATGTGACCTCCGATGGTGTGCTCTACCTGCTCGAGACACTGGACAACTCGCAGTCGAGCGTGCTTTGGCGCCTGGAAGGTGACGACTTCGCGCGCGTTCCTGATGTGCCGGAAGGGCAATGGACCAGCGTGACGGGCGGCATGCTGGGTGACCTGTGGCTGTACGGAACGAGCGACGATGACCCAGCCGTAGCACGCTTCGACGGGCGCTCCTGGCGCGTGTCCGCCCCCATCGCGCCTCGCTCCGTCGCGGGCTGGACAGTGGTGACGGGAGGGCAACTGCTTGTGAGCGACAGAAGCAGCCTGTGGCAGTTCACCTGCCCGCCGTGAGGCCGCGAGGACGACGCGTCCGATGCCGGCCCTCAGGCGGCTTCGCGCTCTCGGCATGGGGAATTCCAATTGTCGCCATTGGGGAGAAATGAGTGTCGCTCAGCACCGCCACCCATCACTGCCCGGAGCACCGGAGGTGCGACTCAGAATCCTTGATACAACGCCAACAGAGAATGGTGAGTTTCCCAACTTGACTAATCCGTAGACGAGATCGCTTGCCAAGGATTCTAGAGGGAGACCTGGTATCCGTCGTACGCCGCCTCGTACGGCAGGTCGGGGAGTCGGGTCAGCATGTCGTCGCTCATATGGGTGAGTACGAGGCGCTTGGGCTGGATGCGAGGAAGATGTTTTTCCAGGACTGCCAGGGTTAGATGTAGGCGAACGTTCTTGTCGTAGAAGTAGGCTTCCGCGATGAATAGATCTGCGCTCTGGGCAATCGCCACGAGCGCATCTGTCCATTCGGTATCGCCGGTATACGCGATCACGCGCCCACGGTGGGTGAACCGATAGGCATAGCAAGGCCCCTTCTGGTTGGGGCTGTGAATGACGCGCGCAGCCTGAACAGTCACGTCTCCAAAGGCCGACAGCCCCGGCTCGATCTCCACCAGAGCGAGATCGAACTTGGGTTGGGTCTTGGTCGAACCGGGAAAAGCGGTTTCCATTACTCGCTCATAGGCGCTCGCCAGACCCGGTGGACCGACGACCGTTAGGGGAGCGGTCCGTTTGGAAAAGAACTGAGCATCCAGCACGAAGAACGGCATGCCACCAAAGTGGTCAGCGTGGAAATGCGTGATGAACACCGTATCGATGGTGTTGGGATCCAGCTTCTGCCGCTTGAGCGCGATCATCGATGAGGCGCCACAGTCGATGAGAAACCGCCTGGTCGGGGAAGTCACGCAAAAGCAGGTGTTGAAACGGCCCCCACTTCCGAAGGCGTCGCCTGTGCCCGCGAACAGTACTTCAAACATGCTGTTCCCCCTTGCTGGTGGCATCCGAGCAGAGCGTACATCGCCATGGCGAGGGCGGCTCGCTATCCCCTGGCAGCGGGTGACGTGGGGCTGATCAGGACGTCCAGCCGGGCGCCAAAGAGCAATAATTGTTTTAATATCAAATAGTTATGGATTTTATCTCGCCAGCGATCGAGGAAGACTTTACAACGCCGTGTAAGTTACAGCATGTTGTAAGTTGCCGTGCGGCGCGGGCCAAGGATGGTGCGCGCGGCCGCATTCTCGTAGCCAATGGAGAGCCAAAGTGAACCTTGAATTCACGCAGGAGGAACTGGCGTTTCGCGACCAGGTCCGGGCGTTCATCCGGGAGAAGTTTCCCGATGACATTCGCAGCAAAGTCGACCGCGGACAGACCCTCACGAAGGAAGACCATGTGAGGTGGCAGAAGATCCTCCACGAACAGGGCTGGGCCGCTCCCAGCTGGCCCGTCGAATGGGGCGGGTGCGACTGGACCCAGACGCAAAAGCACATCTTCGCCGGCGAACTGGGTGCCGCCGGCTGCCCCCCGGTCATCGCCTTTGGCATCAAGATGGTGGCGCCGGTGATCTACACCTATGGCAACGAGGAACAGAAGAAGCGCTTTCTCCCCGATATCCTCGCGTCCAACGTGTGGTGGTGCCAAGGGTATTCCGAGCCGGGGGCCGGGTCCGACCTCGCGTCGCTGACCACCCGCGCGGTACGCGACGGCGACCACTACGTGGTCAACGGCGTGAAGGCCTGGACCACGCAGGCGCAGTACGCCGACTGGATATTCTGCCTCGTGCGCACGGATCCCGATGTGAAAAAGCAGCGCGGCATCAGCTTCCTGTTGATCGACATGAAGACGCCGGGCGTGAGCGTTCACCCCGTGATCACCATGGAAGGTGGACACGAGGTGAACGAAACGCACTTCGAAAACGTACGCGTCCCCGCGGAGAACCTGATCGGCGAAGAGAACTCGGGCTGGACCTACGCGAAGTACCTGTTGACGCACGAGCGGACGAGCAATTCGATCGGTTCTCTTCGACGCTCGCTGTCACTCGTCCGACAGGCCGCAAAAAAGACCAAGCTCGGTGGTTCCACACTGGCAGACGACCCCGATTTCAGCCGCCGTGCCGCGGAGCTGGAAATCGACATCCAAGCGCTCGAGTTCTTGACTCTGCGCATCCTATCAACGGTCGAAGCGGGCGGCTCGCCGGGCGCCAAGTCCTCGATTATCAAGCTACGCGGTACCGAGATCGGCCAAGCGATCAACCGCCTGATGCTGACCGCCGCCGGCTACGGAGCCATGGCCTACTATCCGAAGATCGAGCCGGGGCCGGGCGAACTGACGACGCACGCCGCCGGCGTCTACTTCAACAACCGCAAGACCACGATCTACGCCGGCTCGTCCGAAGTGCAGCGCGGCATCATATCCAAGGCAGAACTTGGGCTCTAGGAAGGCAGCGCGATGGATTTCACATTTACTGAAGAACAAGAGCTAATGCGCGAAAGCGTCAAGAAGTTCGCGGCCAAGGACTACGATTTCGAAACGCGGCGCAAGATCGTCGACTCCGATGCCGGCTTCAGCCGCGACATGCTCACCAAGTTCGCGGAGCTGGGCTGGACGTCCGTTCCCTTCTCGGAAGAGGACGGCGGTTTCGGTGGCAGCGCAGTCGACACGATGATCGTCTTGGAGGAGCTCGCCAAGGGCCTGGTGGTAGAGCCCTACCTCTCCTGCATCGTGTTCCCCGGGGCTCTGCTCAAACGCGGCAACAAGGCCCTGCGCGCGGCACACCTACCCCAACTGATCGAGACCACCAAGCTATACGCAGTGGCGTACGCCGAGCAGGACGCGCGCTTCGATGTGTACCATCAGCAGACGCGCGCGGAGAAAGATGGCGACGGCTTCAGGCTGTACGGAGACAAGGTCGCAGTCTTTGGCGGCGCTAGCGCCGACTACCTGATCGTCGCCGCGCGCACGAGCGGTGCGGTGGGCGATGCGCGAGGCATCACCCTGTTCGTCGTACCTAGCGAAGACAAGGGTGTGCAGCGCCTGGATCACAGGACCGTTGACGGTCTTCGCATGGCCGACGTTCGCTTCGAAGGGGTCTCGGTCCCGGCGGATGCCGTGGTCGGCGAAATCGATGGCGGGGGTCCCGTGCTCGAACGAGCCGTCGACGAGGCCACGATCGCCCTGGGCGCCGAAGCCATGGGAGTCATGGAAGTGCTGTACAAGACAACCGTCACGTACACAAAGGAGCGCGTGCAGTTCGGGCACCCGATCAGCAAGTTCCAGACACTGCAATTTCGCATGGCGGACATGTACGTCGCCTACGAAGAGGCCAAATCCATGGTGTACATGGCATCCATGAGCGTGGACTCGGATCAAGATGTGGCCAAAGCGGCCTCCGCGATGAAGGTTTGCGTCGGTAAGGCGGGCACCAGAGTGGGCGAAGAGGCGATCCAGCTACACGGCGGCATGGGCATGACCGAGGAATTGGCGGTCAGTCACTTTTTCAAGCGCATGACCATGATCGGGCTGCAATTCGGCGATGTCAGCCACCATCTCAAGCGCTACCAGGCGTGCTGCCAGGACTAGCTCGTTCTTATCCGGAACCCAGCCTCTTCGACGTCACGATGTGGAGTCGGAGCGGGGCGAAGCGGCACGCCCCTCGCGACAAGGGAAGGCGTGCGGGCCCTTTCCCGCATGAGAACTCGCTGGGCGCTTCCGCGAGGCGAGGCCAGACACAACGTTCTGGACCTTGCCTCGCAGCCGGGGGCGCCACCTCGCTCTGGTGCGCGGGGCCAGGTAGGCAACCCGTCCGACCAGCGCGGAACGGCCTGTGACCGCTGAAAGCACACCCAGTGATACGCTGAGGGCGCGGAACATCGCCGGGCGACGCAAGCGGATTCTGGACAGTACTCGCCGCATCCTGGCCAACGAAGGCATGGGCGCCCTAACGATGCGCCGCCTTGCGGACGAGTCGGGGCTCGCAGTCAAGACACTCTACAACCTATACGGGGGCCGGGAGAGCATCTTGGAGGCGGTAGTCACACGAGCCATGGACATGCTCGACGAGGCACTCGCCAATCAGGGCCCGTGGGACGATCCGCTCGAACGCTGCGTCGCCAGTATTACCATGAGCGTTGACTATCTGGTGCGCGAACGAGCCTTCCGTGCGCTGGTCTTGGCTCGATACCAGAAGCCGGCCAAGGAGCGAGCCTCCGACGATACCGTCGTGACCCGGGGAACCCAGATTCACGCGGAAGCGATCAGAGAAGCCATAGCACGGGGCATGTTGCGTGACGCACTCGGTGCCGACCACCTGGGACGCCAAATCTATGCAGGCTATCAGCACGCCCAAGCACAGTGGGCGTTTGGGATGATCGACGCGGAGGAGTTTCTGGCGCGCGCCCTGTACGGTCTGTATGTGACACTGCTAGCAGTCGCAAGCGATGCCACCCATCCCTTGCTCGAAGCCAAGGCTCGCAAACTCGAAAGGATTCTGCCGTGAGACT
>JAPPOR010000203.1 GCA_028817905.1 Myxococcales bacterium | reverse complement strand
AACGATACGCCACTATCGGGGCGAGCATTGACGACCGCAACGCGATGCTCATGTTCGGCGCCCAGCTGTTGCAGGTGCGCTACGAGCAGGACCGTCTCGAAGAGCTCATCGAGCCTCTGCACGACTACGTGGCGCGCTTTCCTGCCCTGGTCGCCTGGCGGGCTAGTCTTCCGGATGTGCTGGAAGCGGCCGGCCTCCATCGCGAGGCGCAGCAGGAGCTTGCGGAACTGGAAGAGCTTGGGCTACCCGCGCCCGCCGATCCCCTTTGGCTGGCCTGCAACGTCTCCTATACCCGCGCGTGTTACGAGCTACGAGTGGTCCACCTGGCACCGGTTCTCTACGAGCGCTTGGCCCCGTACGGCGACTCCATCGCCACGGTCGGGTACACCGCGATCATCCTCGGCTCGATCCACCGGTATCTGGGGATGCTCGCTACGCTCATGCAGGACTTCCACGCGGCTGAACAGCACTTCGAACAGGCCTTGGAAGTCAACCGGCGCAATGATCTTCCTGTGATGACAGCCTGGACGCGCTTCAACTTCGCGCAAATGTTGCTTGCGCGAGACGGTTCCCCCAGCAGCCGATCGATGCGCTTGGCTGGCCAAGCCCTGCGTACTGCCCAGGCCTCCGGTCTCGTACGCTTGGCAGGCCGGCTCGCATCGCTCTAGGAAAGGGCGCGTGCCCTTTCCTAGATGGACACTCCTAGGCGAAGCAGTGATGCGCGACGGCCAGTGCCTGGGTACCGTGGCCGCCGAGCTCTGAGGTGAGCGCTTTGAGCCGATAGGTCCACAGATGTAGCGGGTGTTCCAGGGTCATGCCCATGGCGCCCATCATTTGGTGCAGGTCATAAACGACCTTTGCGACGCTCTGTTGGGCGTGGAAGGCGGCCAGCGCGGCGTCGCCGGGCTCGGCGGTGCTGGCTGCCTTGAGGGCCAGCCAGCGCACGCCGCCTGCGAGGACCGCGCACTCCGACAGGCGGTGCCGCAGGGCCTGAAAGGTACCGAGCGGTTTGCCGAACTGCTTGCGCTCGGTCAGGTGCTCCACCGTGCTGTCGATGCCTGCGCGCATCAGGCCCGCTGCCTCGGCACATAGCGCGACCCGTACCCAGCTCCGGGCGATCAGGGCATCGCCGGGGCTCAGCGGTGTGGCCTGGACCTCGCCTGCCAGGCGGCCCATGGGATAGGCGAAGAGCGAGTCGACCGCTTCAGTCGTGCCCGCGGCTGGCTGGGCCAGGCCGAGGCGGTCTCGGTCCGCGATCAGCAAGGTCCGGGCCCCAGCTACAAAGCGACCTGGGCGCGCCGGTTCCAGCAGCGCGAGAGGTCTCGGGTACGGGCCGCCGGGGAGGTGTGGGCGGACGAGCATCGAGAGACCAACCTCGGCCGCGTAGGGTAGGCGGGCGAGGCGTTCGACGGCCAGTACCGCTGCGACCGGTCCAAGCTCAGGGGTCGCGGCGACATCGAAGAACTCCGCGGCTGCGAGCTCCCGGTCGAGGGCGTCGCTGGTGAGGGCCAGGCCACGGAAGTCGATAGGTTTGGTCTGAAAGCGCGCGGCCAGGCCCTCCAGGGCGGTCATCAGCGACTGTTGGTCCTCGTTCAGGCTCAAGTCCATCAGCGTGGCTCCCGCGGCAATCCGAGCAACTGGCTCGCGATCAGATTGAGTTGAATCTCCGCCGCGCCCGACGCGAGCCCCGCCACGATCGCACGTTGGTGATGGGCTAGCAGCATGGGGTCGTTGCCGCAGAGGGCGGCGGGACAGTGCTCGACCACGAATTCGGCGACCAGGCGCTCGCAGGCAATGGTCGCGAAGCGGGCGGCACTGGCCTCCGGGCCGGTCGTCACGCCCCGCTGTCGCTGGTCGACGATTTGGTAGCTGTAGAGCCGCGCGGCCTCGCAGGCTGCCCGCGCACGGGCGGCCGGCACCGCCGTCTCGACGCCGAACCGGTCGCTTCGCTTGAGCGCGGTCACCGCGCGCTCGAGCATTCGCAGGGCTAGCGCGAATCTGGGGATGCCGACGCGTTCCAGGGAGAGGGCCTCGCGGACAATGTGCCAAGCCTGGCCTTCGCGGCCCAGCATCGCGGTGCCCGGCACCTTGACGTCATCGAGGAAGACCTCATGGAGGTCGCCCTCGCCGATGATGCTCGGGATGTCGCGGACGGTGATGCCCGGGGTGTCCATCGGCAGCAGGAAGATCGATATGCCGGACTTTCCGGGCGATGTGCGCGCCAGCAGGAAGCATGTGTCCGCTGCGCCTGCGTAGGAGGTCCAGATCTTCTGACCATGAATGCGATAGCCGTCGCCATCGCGGTCGGCTCGTGTACGGAGGGATGCCAGGTCCGAACCGGATTCAGGTTCCGAAAAGCCCTGACACCACAGGGTCTGTCCGCGGGCCATGGGGGGGATGTGGCGCTCCTGCTGTTCCGCCGACCCGAAGCGCATCAGGGTCGGGCCGATCCAGTTGACGTTCATGTATTGGCCGCCTCGCGGTTCGCCCGCGGCCCACATCTCTTCCGCCAGGATGAACGATGTCCAGGCATCGGCGTCGCGGCCTCCCCATCGGTGGGGCCAGTGGGGTACCAGCAGCCCGGCCTCGGACAGTCTTGCGCAGAACGCGCGTGAGAACTCGGTCTGCCCCCGCGAGCCGGGCCCGTGGGCGAGTTCCTCCCAGTTGTCGGGCAGGTGTTCCGCCAAAAAATCGCGCACCGTCGAGCGGAAGGCGGTCTGTTCCTCGGTCCATGCGAAGTGCATCAGGCCTCGTCTCCCCTGCGAGCTTTCGTGGTCGCCGATTGGACCCGCTCGCAAGTCAAGGCGTGACGACTCAGGTACTTGGTCGTGCTCCAACCCCCGTCCAGGGCGATGGTTTGGCCTTGGATGTAGCTGCCCTCATCCGAGGCGAGGAAGAAGATCGTGTTGGCGACGTCCTCGACCTTGCCCTGGCGGTTCATGGGGGTCATCTCGTCATTCGTGCGCCGGAACCACTCGGCGTTCCAGGATGCCTCCGTCATGTCAGTGCGGATGACGCCCGGCGCGACCAGGTTGGCGCGGATGCCCCGCGCTCCGTAGTCCGCGGCGATCGCCTGCGTGAGCCCGCCGAGCCCCGCCTTGGCGGCGCAGTACACGCCCCCGCCGAGCCCCCCCACGATCCCGAACGTGGAGCCGACGTTGATAATGGAGGACCCCGGCCGCATCACCGCCAAGGCCGCGCGCGCGAACCGGACCGGCGCCTTGAGACTGGTCTCGATGACGTGGTCGAGGGTCTCGTCGTCGGTGTCGCCCACCCGTCCCCAGCGACCCGCACCGGCGTTGTTGACCAGGCAGTGCAAGCTCCCAAACGCCCCGATCGCAGCATCTGTGGCCCGCCGCGCAGCGTCCCGTTCCGTGACGTCGGCAACCACCACCTGAACGTCGGTGAGAGGAGACAGTTCCTGGGCGAGCTCGTCGAGCCGGTCTCGGTGACGGGCCAGCGCCACGATGCGAAACCCGCCCGCCGCAAAGCGCCGCGCGGTAGCGGCACCGATGCCGGCGCTGGCGCCGGTGACGAGGACGACGGGACGCTGGCTGGGAGGTGCGTTCACGAAGATACCTCTCTGTGCGAGGGGGAAACGGCTCATGCCTCCGGGTAGCGCACGACCACGCTCTTGGCGTTGACGAACTCGCGCATGCCGAGCCCACCGAGCTCACGGCCGTGGCCGGAGCGCTTGATCCCACCGAACGGGACGCGCGGGTCGGAAGCCACCATAGCGTTGACGAAGGTCTGGCCCGCTTCCAGATCGTCGATGAACCGCTGCTGCTCATCGGCATCGCGCGTCCACACGCTGCTGCCGAGCCCGAAGGGCGAGTCGTTGGCCAGTGCGATGGCGGCTTCGATGTCCTGTGCGGCGAACAACAGCGACACCGGGCCGAAGACTTCGTCGCGGTAGACCGGGGCTCTGTCGGGAATCTCGGACAGCACAGTCGGGGCGTAGAAGTTGCCCGGACGTGCCAGTCGTTTGCCGCCCAGCAGAAGGCGCGCGCCCGCTGCGACTGACTGTTGGACCTGCGTTGCGACCTCCTGCAGACCCGCCTCGGTGGCGAGTGGGCCGACGTCGGTTTCTTCGAGCGTGGGGTCACCGACCCGTAGCGCTGCGACCCGCTCGACGAAACGCCGCTCGAAGTCGGCGTAGATCGTGTGGTGGACGATGAAGCGCTTGGCCGCGATGCAGGACTGCCCGTTGTTGATGTGGCGTGCGGCTACCGCCGCCTCGACCGCGGCGTCGAGGTCCGCCGACGGCATCACAATGAACGGGTCGCTGCCTCCCAGCTCCAAGACCGTCTTCTTCAGCTTGCGGCCGGCCAACCCGGCCACTTCTACCCCGGCTGCTTCGCTGCCTGTCAGGGTCACCGCAGCCACCCGGTCATCCTCGATCACGGAGGCGACGCGCCGCGAGCCGATCAGGAGTGTCTGAAAGACGCCCGGCTCAAAGCCGGCCGAGCGAAACAGCTCCTCGAGCGAAAGCGCGCAGCGCGGCACGTTGGACGCGTGCTTGAGCAGGGCCACGTTGCCGGCCATCAGTGCCGGCGCCGCGAAGCGGATGACCTGCCAGAAGGGGAAGTTCCAGGGCATGACCGCAAGCAGCGCCCCCAGCGGGAGATGGTGAACATAGGCCCTCACGCCATCAATGTGGAGCGGTCGGTCCTGGAGGTAGTGCCCGGTGTGCTGCGCGTAGTGCTCGCAGCAGCTCGCGCACTTTTCGACCTCCGCACCCGCGGACTTCAAGGTCTTGCCCATTTCTTCGGTCATCATCCGGGCCAGCCGCGGCCGGCCGGCCCTGAGCAGCTCCGCCACGCGATGCATGCGCTCGGCCCTCTCCAGCAGAGTCGAGCGCCGATGGTGCTGGAACGCACTCGCCGCGGTGGCAAGCTTCTGTTCGACCTCGGCGGGCGTGTTCTCCTCGAAGCGCCCGATGGTCTCACCCGTCGTCGGGTTCTTGCTGATGATGGTCATGGGCCTGTCGTGGGGTCCGCTGTCGGCGGGCTCACTTGATGACGAAGCCCGCCAGGTCGCCCTGTTCGCGCCAATCGCGAATGAGCTGCTCGAAGGCGTAGAAACCCGGGCCGTAGATCTCGCCCAGGTACCAGCGCAGCTTCTCCTCGCCCTCGTTGTTCAGATAGCTCGGCGGGCAGTTGCGTGCCATCTGACTGACGTCGATGGCCGTCTCGCGCACATGCTTGACCCATTCCTGCTGGGCCTGCTCGCTGCACTCGACCGTGGTGGCCTTGCGCGCGATCGCTTCCTTGACGATGTAGGCGATGTGATGTGCCTGGGTTTCGAAGGTTAGGGTGATATTGGCGTTGAGCCCGCCCTGGGTGAACGCGATGACGAAGAAGTTCGGAAAGCCATGGGTCGTCATGCCGTGGAACGTCTTGTAGCCCTCGTCCCAATGGTCGTAGATGGACAGGCCGTCGCGACCTTCGAATGGTTCGATGGCCCAGCGATGCTTCAGCTCGCTGGACACTTCGAAGCCGCTTGCGAAGATGACGCAGTCGACCTCGTACTCGACCCCGTTCGCTACGATGCCGGTCTCGGTCATGCGCTCGAGGCCCAGGGTTGACGACACATCGAGCAGCTTCACGTTATCGCGGTTGAAGCTGTCGTAGTAGTCGGCGTGCGACAGCGGTCGCTTGCACAGGAAGTTGTAGTAGGGCTTGAGCGCCTCGGCGGTCTCCTTGTCCTTGACGATCGCATCGACGCGCCGTCG
>JAPPOR010000704.1 GCA_028817905.1 Myxococcales bacterium | reverse complement strand
GGGTCGATTGCCCTTGTGGTCGCATCGCCCGACTGGCATGAGGGGCCGGCCTCGTTTCCAAGCCGTCCTTACCGGATAAGGGTCCCACGGCGAGTGGGAGGCGTCATGATTCGGTCACGATCCATTGAACGAACGGCGCTATAGCTTCCGCCGTCACATTGGCCGTCGTGACATCGAGGGGTGAATGCCGAACAGTTGGTTCGTTGGCTCGGTCGAAAGTTGTCGGAGGCGCTTCACAATGAAGGTCCTGCGTTCGACCTCCGGGTCGGCCGCGATGGCTTTGGGCTTGTTACTGGTGCTGTCGACCCGGGCCTTGGCACAGGATCCGCCCGAGCCCGACACAGCGGCACCAGACGGGGACGCATCCAGCGACGAGGTCGGTACGCGTGAGACGGACCAAGAGGACGAGGCGTCGGCCCCCGCCCCCGACGACACACAAGCCAGCGACCCAGCGGGGCTGCCAGGAGGCGTGTCGACGGAAGGGTCAGTGGAACGGTCCGCGGATGGACAGGCGGCCGGGGGAGATGCCCTGGCGTCGCCCGACGGGGTGACAACGCCCGGGTCATTCGCCCCGGAGCAAGCGGCCACGGCCGAGCCCACGGCCGAGGCTAGCGAAGCCGAGGCCGAGATCGAGGAGATCGTGGTCACCGCCCAGCGCTTCGAGCAGAGCGAGTTCGAGACGCCCGTCTCCGTGGACGCCTTTTCCCAGCGCTCCCTGTCCCAGCGCGCGATCGTTAATCTGCGGGACCTCTCGAAATTCTCGCCAAACCTCGAGCTGCATTCCACGAACCGGCCGGCGGGCGGGAGCTCGGCCTACGCGGCCTACATCCGTGGTGTGGGGACCGGCGACTACCAGTTTCCCACCGACCCGGGCGTCGGCCTGTATGTCGACGACGTCTACGTGGCACGGACAGTGGGAGCCCTGATCTCCATGGATCCCGACCTGCACCAGATCGAGGTCATCAAAGGGCCGCAGGGCACGCTGTTCGGGCGCAACACCATAGGCGGTGCGTTCAATATCCAAACGCGGGCCCCGCGGCTGGTCGGTGGTACGTCGGGAACGGTGTTGCTGCGCGCGGGCACATACGGCCGGCGTGACTACGCGGTCTACGTCAACACACCCCTGTGGGAGGATGCGGTCGGTTTCAAACTGATGCTGGCGGGCCTGCACTCAGATGGCTGGGGACAACAGCTTCCGACAGGGCAGCGCACCTTCAACGAGGGCCGGTTCGTAGCCCGCACCGGCGCCCTGTTCCGGCTTAGCTCCGAGCTGGATGTTCGTGTCGACGCCGACTACGCACGCCAGGACCAGAACCCGCCCAACGGTCGCCTTCTGGGGGTCGCGCCCGGCGGACCGACGGCGGACCGGGTCAACCGGTACAACGCCAACGTGGCACCTGTACTCAACCCGGGCCTCGGTCTCGAGGACGGCTCCATCTACGATGGGCGCTGGGTCAGCCCCAGCGCCTACGACAACCATGCCCAACAGCAGGTCTTCGACCGCTATGACCTGGGCGGTGCCGGCCTGCGTGTGATGTGGAGCCCGTCCGACACGGTACAGCTCAAGTCGATCACCGCCGCCCGGGCGGTCAAGTCTGACGTCGCCGTCGACGCGGATCAGACGCCCTACCCGATCCGATCGGTCCGTACACAACTCGAAGACCTGCAGCTGAGCCAGGAGCTCCAGCTGGGGGGTACCCTGTGGAGCCAGCGCCTGCGATACCTGGTGGGGCTCTACGCGCTGCGTGAAAAGGGGCACTCCACGGTCGATACGAAGTCCTTCGATGGGTTGTTCGAGTTCGATCCGATGGCCATGCCGAGGGACGCGGCCAACACCCTGGTGCGCTTCGATCTCACGTCGACCAGTCTGGCGGCATTCACCCAGGAAAGCATCGAGCCCCTTCCCGACCTGCGCATCACTGCCGGCGCCCGCTTCAACCACGACCGCAAAGAATACCGCTTCCGCTCAAGCTTCACCCAGGTGGACGGCGACCGCGTGCCGCAGACCGACGCCGAGGCCAGCTGGAATTCGTTCACCCCCAAGGTCGCCGTCCAGTACACCCTGCTCGACAGCATGATGTTCTACGGCTCCGTGGCGCAGGGGTTCAAGAGTGGTGGCTTTGGGCCTTCGAACAACCCCTTGGTTCCGACGCCCCAATACGATCCGGAAACGGTCACCAGCTATGAACTGGGCATGAAGAGCGAGTGGTTCACGGGTCGCAGGTTGACGCTGCAGCTAGCTGGCTTCGTGAACGACTACCGGAACATTCAACTGACTGTCCAGGCAGCGGACGAGGAGACGGGCGAACTCGTGCGCACGACTCAGAACTCCGGCGAGGCGGTCATCAAGGGCATGGAAGCTGAAATGCAGGCGGTGCCGGTTCGGGGCCTGCGGCTGAACGCCGGCTTCGGCTACGTCGACGCGACCTTCGACGAGCTGACCGACGATGCGATCATGACCGGCTTCGAGGTGGGCGACCGCGTACCCCAGATCCCGCAATGGTCGTTGAACACCGGGCTGCAGTACACACTCGAACTGGGCTTCGGAGACCTAACCCTCCGCGGGGATGTGAGCGCCAAGGGCGACCAGTTCCTGACCGCCGCGGACGAGACCTCCTATCAGGACGCCTACGCGATCTATTCCGGCCGCCTATCCTTCGTGCCTGCGCGCTGGCCGGGGCTGACCCTCTCCCTCTATGGTGTCAACTTGGCCGATACGGTCGTATACATCTACCGGGCCACGCTTCCCCCCACCGGGCAGGAAATCGCAATCGCGGCGCAGCCTCGGCTGATCTTCGCGGCTGCCGAATACAACTACTAGCCCGGACAGGGAGCTTGCGGGCATGCAACACGACGCAGAGGCCACCCGTCGCGTGCTCATGCGCAACCTGGTTTGGCCTCTGACCGCCCTGACGTGCCTGAACTCCCTCGACCGGGTGAACGTCAGCTTCGCGGCCCTCCAGATGAACGCGGACCTGGGTATGTCGAACACTGCCTACGGTCTCGGCGCAAGCCTGTTCTTCGTCGGGTACATGGTCTGTCAGTTTCCGCATACAGCTCTGCTGCGGCGCATCGGACCGCGCCGCTGGATCTCGACTTCTGTCATCGCGTGGGGCGTTGTCTCCATCGCCATGGGCTGCATGCAGAGCGTGGCCCAGTTCTACGCGCTGCGCGTGTCGCTCGGGGTCGCCGAGGCCGGCTTTGCCCCCGGCATCGTGCTGATCCTGCGCGACTGGGTGCCACCGCGCTTCCGCGCGGGCGCAATCGCCGGTTCCATGCTCGCAGTCCCGATCTCGGTCGTGCTCGGCGGCCCGGTGTCCGGCGCATTGCTCGCGACCGATCTGGGGGGCCTCCTGTCCAGCTGGCGCTTCATGTTTCTGGTCGAAGGAGCGATCACCGTGTTGGCGGGTGTCGTGGCGGCTCGCCACTTCGTAGACACCCCCGCGCAGGCGCGTTTTCTGACCCCCGAACAGAAGGCCTGGCTTGCGGAGGCGCTGCTGCAAGAGCCGCAGGACGCCCCCGCCGTGCCCCAAACCAGCATCGTCTCTTTGATAGGCAGCGTGCGCATCTGGGCCGCCGCAGGGGTATGGTTCAGCTCGCTTTCGGGCGCCTACGGTCTGATGTACTGGCTGCCACTGACGATCAAACAACTCTCCGGTGCCGGGGACTTCGTGGTCAGCGTCCTGAGCACGCTGCCGTGGGTCGCGCTCGGGGTCGGCATGTACGTCAACGCGCAGCACTCCGATCGTACACAGGAGCGCTACTGGCACGTGGGCTTGGCGGCGGCCCTAGCAGGCTGCGGCATCTGGGCGGGCGGCAGCGTTCCGCCAGGGCCCATCGCCCTGGCCTGCCTTACTCTCGGGGCGCTCGGATTGGGAGGCGCGCAGGGGGCGTTTTGGGCCATTCCCACCGGCTTCCTGACGCGCGCAAGCGCCACGCGGGGCATCACGTTGCTGAACTTGATCGGCAACTGCGGTGGCCTGATCACAGCGCCCCTGATCGGAGCCCTGCGCTCCCGGACAGGGTCGTTCGCGGCACCGGCCGGAGCGCTCGGGGTGATGCTGCTGATCGGTGCGCTGCTTGTGCCGCTCACCCGCAGGCCCATGGCGGTGGGCGCGCTCGAGGGGACAGGCGGAGAGTGAGCGCGGCAGCCTGTCCAAAGCTGGCCCGAAAAAGCGCTCATCGCGCACGGGCTTCACGCCGGCTCAAGGCTGAGTGGCACCGAGCGCGCGCCGATCTCGGGGCACCGCGTGGGCACGATCGGTCCCGCCAAGTGGAAGCGGCGCGTATCACGCAGCAACACCTCAAGCGCGAGCCGCAACTGCAGCCGGCCCAGCGGTGCGCCCGGACAGCGATGGGCGCCGCGCCCAAAGGCCAGATGCTGTGCGATGTTGGGTCGGTCGAGCTGGAAGCAGTCGCCTCCAGCGAACTGCGCTTCGTCACGGTTGGCCGAGGCGTAGACGAGCGCGATCGGCTCGCGTGGGCGGATGTCGCGCCCGTGGCACACCATGGGAGCCGTCGCGGTGCGCGCGAACCCGCGATAGGGTGTATACAGGCGCAGGAACTCCTCGAGCGCGGTCGGGATCAGGTGCGGCTCGGCCCGCAAGCGCTGCTGCAGCGCCTGGTCGCGGGCGAGATGGATGGCGATCGACCCGATCAACACCGTCGGCGCGATGATACCAACCACGAGAACCTGCCGGATACAACCGATCAGCAAGTCCTCCGGCAACGGCCGCCCCTGATCGTCGCGCGCTGCCAGCAACGCGCAGGTGGGATCAAGCGTCGGGTCCAGCGGCTCCGCCCGCCGTCGTGCCAGGACTTCGCGGGCCAGCGCGTACAGCTGCAAACTGGTCGCCTTGACCTGCTCATCCAGGTTGGCCTGGACAGCCACATTGAAGGCCCGGCCCACGGTCGCAAGGGCGGCGGCGTCGCGATCCTCCAGGTTCATCCACAGGGCGAACACCTGGATCGGCAGGTGGGTAGAGAAATCCAGGCAGATGTCCCCGCGGCCCTGCGCGATCAAGGGCGCGAGCAAGCGCTGGCTGATCGCGAGAATCGGTTCCTCGAGCGATTGCATGCGCTCGGACGAAAACAGCGGGTTGAGGGCCCGCCGGTACGGGGTGTGCTCCGGGGGGTCGAAGTGCAGCGGTGGCCGCCGCCCTGTGAACGCGACCTTGGGCACCACGTTTTGGACGGTTGTTGTAAAGCGCTTGGCGTCGGCGGCCGCCTGGCTGACATCCTCGTAGCGCATGAACGCCCAAAAGCCACCCCAGGCGTCGCTGCGCGCGACGGGACAGCGCGCGCGCAGCTCCCGGTACAGGGGATAGGGGGAGTCAAATGTCTCTGGCGCAAGCGCGTCAAAGTCCGGCCGCAGGCGAGGTTCTCCCATCCCGGCACTCTGTTCCTTGGCTGCGCCGGAAGCAAGCCCACCGAACACCTCCCTCGCATCTGGCGGAACCGGGAGCGGGAGCGAAGCGATCATGACTGAATCCGAACGCAAAACCTTCTCAACGCGCGGACCGCTCTCGGATGTCGTGGTGCTCGATCTGACGCACGCGCTCGCCGGCCCGTTCGCGACCGCCCTGATGTCGGGGCTCGGTGCGCGCGTCATCAAGATCGAGGGTCCCAACACACCCGACACGTCGCGCAACAATGCCCCCTACCTCGGCGCTACGGGCGTGTCGCTCGCACGGGAGCACCCGGACGACTTCTCGCTGTCTGCGATCAACCGCCTGCGCG
>JAPPOR010000860.1 GCA_028817905.1 Myxococcales bacterium | reverse complement strand
GGCTCGGAGCAAGACTCGTGCGTGCCCGGTACGCCCGCGCCTGCCGATGCCACGTGTGACGGAGTCGACGACGACTGCGACTCCGTCGCTGACGAGGACTTCGGGCAGCAACAAACCGTTTGCACTGTCGGCGGTTGTGACGCGACCGGCGTGCTCACCTGCGCGGGTGGCGCGCCCGTGGACAGCTGCACCAGCAGCCCCAGCTGCTTCGCAGAGGCGGATTGTGGCGACGGGCAGGACAACGACGGTGATGGGCCGGCCGACTGTGCAGACCCCGACTGTGCGCCCAGTGCGGACTGCGTCGCCCCTTTCGAGGTATGCGGCAACAGCTTGGATGACGATGCCGACGGCCTACGCGATTGTGCGGACCCCGAGTGCGGCGCTGATCCCGTCTGCGCGACGTTGCCGGTCGACCCGGCCTCCATCGCACCCGCCGTCGATGAAGGCGAGGTGACAGGCATTGTCGAATCTGCCGGCTTCCTGGTGGAAGGGGTCGACCCCGTGCAGCGGGGCGTAGTACCCGGAACACTGGAAGTGCGCCGAGCGGCGCTTGTCACGGGCAGTGTTCGCGAACTCTCCGGGGCGCCCCTCGGCGGTGTGCGCATCTCCGTGCATCACCGCCCGGAGCTGGGGTATACGCACACGCGCGCGGACGGTGAGTTCAGCCTGATCGTCAACGGCGGAGGTGTCCTCGTACTCGACTATTTGCTGGCCGGCTATGGCGAGGTGCAGCGCAAGATCTCCGTGTCCTGGGACAGCTACGCCCCCGTTGATAGCGTGGTGCTGACGCCGCTCAGCGCGCGTACTACGGAGGTCAGCGTCGCGAACGCGCCCAGCCCTCAGCTCGTCGAAGGCGACACCGTCACGGACGGCGTCGGAACGCGTACCGCCCGCATTCTGTTCCCCTCCAACGTCGGCGCGGTGATGCGTATGGCTGATGGCAGCACCCTACCGATGGCCCGGATGAACGTGAGCATTACGGAGTTTACGGTGGGCGAAACGGGGCCCGACGCGATGCCAGCCGAGCTCCCTGCCGGCACGGCCTACACGCATGCAGCGAAGATACACGTGCTGGAGGCGGAGGCGGCCGGCGCTTCGACCGTAGAGCTCAGTCAGCCGGTTCCGTACTACGTGGAAAACTACCTGGGATTCCCTGTCGGCACGCTGGTCCCGACCGGGTTCTACGATCCGGAGTCCGCAGCCTGGCAAGCCACAGCCAACGGACTGGTGATCGAGATTCTGGGCGAATCCGGCGGTCTTGCCAACATTGACATCGAGGGCGATGGACAGGCTGCGACGAGCGCCGAGCTGCTGCAGCTGGGAATCACCGACGAGGAGCGTGGGAGTCTGGCGACCCAGTTCGTCGCTGGCTCCGAGATTTGGCGCGTTCCCCTCGAGCACTTCACGTTCATCGACTGCAATCCGCCGCGGCGCCGCCGCGTAGGCGGTCCGGGAGGCCCCGAGTTCCCACCCGGCCCAGCGGGAGGCGGTGGCCCGGGAGGCGGTGGCCCCGGAAGCGGTGGCGGTGGCGGTCCAGATGGTCCAAGCCGCCCTGGAGATGAGGACGAGTGCGAAGACGAGGGGTCCATCGTCAAGTGCTGGAGCCAAGGCCTTGTCGAGACCGCACCCCTTGCGGGCGTTCCCTACAGCCTTAGCTATGACAGCCGGCGTCACAGGCCGTCGTTGCGCACCGTCGCGATTCCACTGGGAGGCAGCGAAATCCCATCCGACGTGAGCGAGCTCGTCATCAACGCGCGCATCGCTGGCAAGTTGCATGAACTGTCGTTCCCCCCGACTACGGATTTCACCCACGACTTCGAGTGGGATGGGTTGGACGTGTTCGGAAGGCAGCTGATCGGCACGTTTCCGGTCGACATCCTCGCATGCTACGTCTACCCGGGGATCGACTATGAAGTCATCGAGCGACGCAACGCGGACAACCCCGATGTGCCGATCTTTGGCGACCCGCCGTCCGATTCGTCGCTGGTCCTGGGACGGCCGGATGGCGACGGGAGCAGCACCGCGGCTTGCCGAAGCTATCAACAGCTGCTGACCTCTGTCTCCAAGGGCGACGTCGGGGACTGGACGTTCGACGTCCACCACACGTACGACCCGGTCGAGCACACCCTGTACCAGGGAGATGGGATGATCCGCCGTGGAGAGCTGCGCGGGCTGATGGCTGAAGACTTCGCGGGCGTCCCTAGTGCCGAGGCGACATCGACTGACAATACCAATACGGCCAAGCTTCGATACAGACACTTCGAAATAGCGCCTGACGGACACATACTCATGAGTGACCCCAGTGCTTTCTCAGGAGTCGTTGACCGCGCGCCTGACGGCTCCATGAGCGTTGTGCTGGACGGTAATCCTTTCGGGCCCGGGGAGCCGGTGGAGGTCCGCGATATGGCCATTGACTGCGAGGGCCGACTGCTCACGCTTGAGCGACGTCGAATTCTCGATGGTCGCGAGATCTTCCAGTGGGCAGACGGTACATCGGGGAGTTCCCCGCTGCTCTTCGAGATGGTCGTCATGCAATACGACATTGACACGGATGGTAGGGCAATCCTTCCCGGGACGGTCCTGGCTGGTGGTGGAACGGAAGTGGCTGAGGGCGTCCTGGCGCGTGATGCGTACATTCCGGCTCAGAACCCTCCCAGCACTCATCCGTTTCAATTTACCTACAACCTGCCAACGAAGCTGCATGTTGGGCCCGAGTGCAGCGTCTACTTCTACGAAGACGATATGGGCACTCCCGTCAACGGCGTAGGCCGGCAGCGAATTCGCAAGGTCCGCTCCGATGGGCGAATCGTAGACTTGATTGCCCGTGAACGCGCGCGGCCCAGCGCCTTCAGCACCGGCCCGTGGTCGTCTGATCATGGCCCCGGCATCTTTGCGGTTGCCCAGGACGGCACTGTCTACGTATACAGCTGGCCAGACGCTGTCGGGCCATTTGGTTCCTCGCCCGGGAATCCGCAATCGCGCATTACGAGGATCGCGCCAGATGGGGGCCCCGAAGTTCTCGCGACGCACGATGACTTCTGTCCGTGTTCAGGCTCGGCGTGTCCGACGACGTGCGCGGTGACCGCCATGGCGGTGGACGACCGGAACGACACGCTGTACGTCGGGTTGGAGCACCGCGAGCCCACCGGACCAGGCGCCCCCATTGCGACCCGAGGTCGCATCGTGGCGATTGCGCCGGACGGGGCGGTGCGCCAACTCTTGGGGTCGGCTCAGTTCAACTTGTTTTCGCTGAACCACCCATGGACAACGGGGCCCTTTGTGCTGTGGTACCCACGAGACATCGAGGTCGGAAACGACGGCTACGTCTACTTCAGCGAGCTCCGGTGGGACGAGGGCTCGCCAACAACTTTCCTCCGCAGGCTCCGGCCTCCCCTTCCAGGGAGTGAGTGGTTCGACGGCAACCCGATCTTTCCTTCCAGTGACGGCCAAGAGGTCTTTGTGTTCACTCCTCGAGGCCGCCATCTTGAGACCCGCGACGCCTTCACCGGCGCGACCAGACTTCAGTTCGAATACGATGATGTCGGCGCGCTCACGGGCATTGTCGACGCCTACGCCAACCGGACGACCGTGACCCGGCCCACCCCGGGTGCCCTCCCAACCTCTATCGTGGGACCGTACGGGCACGTCACCGGGGTCGTTGCGCAAGCAGGCGAGATGACCGAGCTCCAGTCGCCAACGACGGAAGCGCCCTACCGGTTCACCTACCATGCGGACAGTGGGCTGCTCGCGACGATGACAACCCCCAGGGATCTCACGCACTCCTACGACTACAATGCGGAGGGGCGTCTGGTGACCGACACCGGCCCGGACAACCGGACCGTCACGCTGTCGCGCTCCGAGAGCGGATCCGTCACCACGGTTCAGAAAACCGAGAGCGGCGCGGGGACGACGACGTACACGTACGACGCAAGTGATCCCGACAACGTTGTTCGTACAGTCGAGTTCGCTGACGGTAGTCAAAACGTGGCTGTCCAGGAGCCTAACGGCACGAGCGTCCTCACGTCGGCTGACGGAACCATGGTGACGACGCGCTTGGAGCCGGATCCCGTTCATGGTCTGCTCGATCCGATCAGGCAGACCACGACCACGCTGCCATCCGGGCTCGAGCGGGTTGAGACGGTTGCGCGGACGACAACCGGAGTCGAGACCGGGGAGGACCCGTTCTTCTGGGCTACGCGTACGACCACGCGCACGGTCAACGGTCGCGCATCTGCGTTGATGGAAGATCGCACGGCGCGGAACGCCACCACTGCGTCGCCGGCCGCCCGAACTACCTCAACCTCGTTCGACCAGCACGGCCGACCGATATCCGCTGCAGCCGGGAGCCGAGACCCCATCGGTTTCGCGTACGACTCGGCTGGACGACTGGCTTCGACTACGTTCGGAACGGGCCAGTCGGCGCGCGCGACGACTTACACCTACTACGCCGACCAGGGCACCGACGAGAATGGGTACCTGATGTCCGTCGACGGTCCGCTTGCCAACGATGTTTGGACCGTACAGCCGGACGCCTGGGGCCGGACAGTCGACCAGGAACGCCCTGACGGCGAGCACACTACGTTCGACTACGATGGCGAGGGCAACATGACCTCGGTCAAGCCGCCGGGGCAGGAAGCGCACCAGCTGGGCTATACGCCTTTTGGTGCCATATCGAACTATGCGGCACCCCCGGCGCAAGCGGGAGGCGCCAGCGCGGTCATGACCACGGACTACACCCTGGCGCGGGAGCCCGACCTCATTACCGACGCGGAACAGCGCACCATCGACAACACCTACGACCCCGCCACGGGTCGCCTGACGTCGAGCGCGACTGCCGCGGCCTCGATCAGCCGATCGTATGACGCCCAGGGACGCGTCTCGCAGCTCCAGCGCACGGACGCGCAGGGCCTGCACACCCTGACGTTCGAGTACGATGGTTCCCTCATCACGCGCGAGACCTGGGGAGGCGACGCGGGATTGACGGGCGGCTTCCTCGAGCGCGTATACGATAGCGACTTCCGGGTCGAGGAACTGCGGATCAACGGGCAAACGAGCCGGCCAGGCTGGGTCCAGCGCACCTACGACGACGACAGTCTGTCCACCGGAACACAGGACCTCACCGTCGAGCGAGACGCCCAAAACGGTTCGGTCATTGCCACGACCCTTGCGGGCATCGAGACTAGCAGACAGGAAAACGGGTTCGGCGAGCTCGACCTTTTCACCGCTTCGGCCGAGGCCACTACGCTGTATGTGCAGGACGTGACCGCTCGGGATGCGGTTGGGCGCATCACATCACAAGATGTCGGCGTAACCGATGGCGCCGGTGGCCTGACGACGACCACCCTGGACTACAGCTACGACCTGGCCGAGCGGCTGGAGACGGTGACCACCGATGGCGTGGTGACGAGCACGTACGTTTATGATGCCAATGACAACCGAACCGAGCACCAGACGGCACTCGGTACGGTCATCGGTCGCTATGATGGTCGCGACCGCCTCCTTCGCTATTGCCCCGAGGACGGGGGCGGCGCCCCCACTCCGGTCGCGGGCCTTCCCTGCTTCGAGTATGATTACCTGGACAGTGGGGAGCTGTTGTCAAAGCTTGATCTCATGTCGGGCGAAACGACCACGTATGACTATGACGAGTTCGGAGCGCTGCGCAGCGTAGTGCTCGGCGACGGCACCACGATCGACTACGAGTCCGATCCCCTGCACCGTCGCGTCGGCAAGCTTGTGGACGGCCAACGGCAGTGGGGCATGCT
>JAPPOR010000522.1 GCA_028817905.1 Myxococcales bacterium | reverse complement strand
GCTCGGTCGGGGGCCTGCTCGGTCTGTTCACAGACGAAGTCGTCGCCCGTCCGGTCGCCGGATTGGTCGACGTCGATGACAAAGACCACCCGATAGAAGAGCCCATGGTCTATGGGACCCAGCTTCTCGCCCAAGGCCCCACCCACATGAAAGCGCTCGGGCGGGCTCCGCTGCTCGGGGACCTTGCCCGCAGCTTTCACGTACGGAGCCCAACGAAAATAGACGTGCGTCTGCACCTCTTCCCGCGAGTCTTCGGATGCTAGTTGCGTAGCGCGCACCCACATCTCCAAGTTGTCGAAAAGCGCTCGGTTGTCCCGCCAGTCTTCCGGTATCAAGAAGTCGAACGCGGCCCGCGTGGCGATGGCACCCGATACATCCTGGAAGGGCGTGTCGTGGGTAAAGGTCAGCTTGCCGTTCGGACAGATGGGACGCGTCCACTGATGGTCGTTGGGCTTGCCATCTTGGTTGATCGGGTCGAATCCGGGTTCCATCGAGTCTGCCCAGAAAGCTAGCTCCGACGGTCTTCCCGGGAGTAGCTTGGGAATCGTCAACCGAAGGCTCGGATCGTTCAAGGTGGACAGGACGAACATGGAGTTCACCTCGCGCGCCTTGCCCACGGTGACCGCAAACTTCATCTCCTGGTTGAGATGCGGCTGGAGCTCGATGAAACGCAGTTCCAGATCGGTGCCGCGCACGTAGGTGCCCCGGGGGTCGCACGCGTCCTTGTCGATCGCTAGGTCATCCAAGTCGCTGACGGCGCCCATGCAGGCAAAAAGCAGCCAGCAGGATCCGATGCATAGCCAGGTTGTCGTTCGCTTCATTTCAGGCCTCAAAACCTCACGCGCACATCCGCTCGGCACTGCCCCGGAGCACAGCCGAGGGCCACCGGAATCCCATCGGGATACTCGTCGGGCAGCGCGAACACCAAAATCAGCCCCGTGACGGCAACCACGCTGCCCCCGATCCATAGGGCGTCGCTCACCATGGCCTGACTCTGGATGGAACTCCGCTCAGATTCCAGGTCGACACTGGGCGCACAATGGGGGCCCATCACCAGGGGCGCGATCGCGCCGTCGGTTCGCGGGTCTGCGACGCACGCCTTCCGCAACTCGTCCGCGTCCGCGTCCGCGAGCATGCCAAGCGCCAGACCCGTGCCCACCGCCGCCAGACCGGAGCCAACGACGAACCATGGCCACCACGGTCGCGACGGCCGTAGGGCAGCACGCGCCTCCGCTTCTCGGGCGAGCTGCTGGGCTGCTTCCCGCTCTCGCTCCGCGGTCTGTCTTCTTCGTTCGGCCTCGGCCGCCTGACGGCGCTGTCGCTCGGTCTCGGCGTCATCCTGTTTCAGCTGGGCGTCCAGGGCTGCGAGGCGTGCGGTCAGGTGTTCACGATCGGCCGCAGTCGGTACCGCGGCAAGGTATCCGCGCAGTGCCCCAGCCGCTTTGCGGACATTCTGCGCATCGCGGTGGGCCAGATAGACGTTGAACAGCAGCTCATCGCGCCCACTGAGACCGTGCGCGATCTCGAACTCTTGAGCCGCCTCGACGAACTGGCCCTGATCGTAGTATTGGCGTCCCAAACGAAAGTGGCTGCGGGCCTGCTGGTCGCTCATGTCCGCGTCCCGTGTCGTTGCCTGCTCCATCGATTCGGTGGGCTCGGCCGGAGTCGCCGACTGTGCCGCTGCCGTACCATCCCCGCCTTGGCCCGTCTGCGCCGATACGCCTGCCACCCACATGCCGTGGATGATCAGCAACGCCACCACTACCACCGCCAGCCCTCCTGCCGGCGATAGCGCCCACCAAGACCACAAGCACCGTCCCGGCACCACATGGGACTGAGACCAACGCGTCCACCGCACATCTACCTCCCAAGTCGCCGACTGCTGTAGGTTGATCATAGCCCGCGACTCGCCAAACGAATACGCGTCTCGCACAGAAATGGATCCACACGACGGGTCGCTACCGGTGCTTCGCGTCGCTCGCACACCTGGCTGCCATCGCAGCCAGCCGGTTCTTCACGGGGCGCACTCGGCGTTCACGATCGCAACCGCGTCCAGGTCGAATACTCCGTCGAGGCTGCCATCCAGATCGGCACGATCGGTAATGCGAACGTAGCGCGCGCGATCGATGCCCAGCTCCGCCAAATCGAAGGGGTCACCGCCGGCCACGTCGGGGTCCGTCGGGTCGATGCGGTTGTTGTCCACATTGGCATAGACCGGATGCCAACCCGCACATGTACCGTAGGGATACGCGCTCTCAGTGCAGGGAAACTCTCGCCAGGACTCGCCGTCTTCGCTCACGGCAACGGTCGCCAGCTCCGCGTTGGGGCTCGACTCGTCGCCTCCCGGGAAGAACGGGTTCTCGAAGACGAGGAAATCCGGACCAGGGCCGTCGACGATCACGGCTCCGTCGAAAGCCAGCTCCACGTAGCCACCGTTGCCGAGCGACACGACATCGAGGGAGCCGCCGCAACAACCCCCTCCACGGGGCGGGCCCAGGACCAGCTCGGGAAAATCTGCCTGCCCGAAGTTCTGGCCGGGACCAAAGCGGTGGTCCCGCACGCTGACTGCAAAGCGCGAGCCGGCACAGTCTGCGACCACCCCACTTCCAGCCGCATCGGGGCCAGTCACGGGCCCTGCGTCGGGGATGTCGGAGCCGTCGAGGTCGGGCAACCCCTCGGACGTCGAAGACACAATGGGAAGTTCACCGGCGTCCATGCCGGCGTCGTGGCGCGATACCGCGCCCGCCGGCTCGAGGTCCTCTGCCATCGCGTTGCCAACGACAGAGGCGTCCCGATCGCCGTCGGCGGGCCGTGCCCCATTGGCCCGGCGCGAGGACACTCGATCGCCACCCATGGCCAGGGGATGCGAGCCCCCGTCCCTGTCACTGTCTCCGGCATCGCCTCCAGCTGTCCCTGCGCGGCCACTGCGCTCGATCGCCATAGCGTCCGGTGAGGCGCTCTCTTGGCCACGGGTATCCGCTCCGCCACATCCGCACGCAACGGCTAGCAGGGCGGCAAACAGCATCTCGGCCCGTCTTACGACGGGGTACCCATTCGACGCAGGTGAACTCGGCATGCGCGTCTCCTCGCTTCTAGGCGCGCTCGGTCACGAGCGTCCCCGCTTCGAGCTGGGCGCGCAGACTGCGCTTGAGAACCTTGCCGGAAGGTCCCACGGGCATCTTGCCGACCAGCGCGACCTCGCGCGGAAGCTTGGTGCGCGCCACGCGCTCGGCCGCCCATCCGCACAGCTCGGCAGCGGTGACCGCCGCGCGGGGTACGACCACGGCAACGATCTCCTCACCGTAGTAGTCGTCCGGGCGACCCACGACCGCGACTTCGGCCACCGCCGGGTGGGTGGCAAGCACCTCTTCGACCTCGGACGGGTACACGTTGTGGCCACCACGGATGATCAGATCCTTGATCCGATCGACCACGAATAGCCTGCCGTTTGCATCCACATGGCCCACGTCCCCCGTACGCATCCACCCATTGTCGAGCGCCGCGGCGGTCGCATCGCGATCGGCGATGTAGTGGCTCATCATATTGTGACCGCGAACGAGCACCTGGCCATCATGGCCGGCGGGCAAGCGTTGGTCGTCGCCATCCACGATGGCGACCTCGATGCCCCACACGGGCTGTCCCACAGAACCGAATACGCGCGTATCGGGTGGACCATTGACGCTCACGATTGTGGCCTCCGTCATGCCGTAGCCCTGCCGTACCTCCGTACCCAGGCAGGCCTCTGCACGACGTGCGGTCGCTTCCGACAGGGGGGCACCAGCACTCATCGCCCACCGCAGCCGGCCGGGTGACGCGCGGCAACCGACCGCAACCGACCGATCGCCTCCCCCTACATTCGCCCAGGCGGCAAACATGGTGGGTACAGCCGGCAGCCAGGTCGCGCCCTGGGTCTCCATGACCGCCAGCGATTCCTCGGCCCTAAACCGCGCGAGCAGGACACAACGTGCACCCGCAAAGAAGCTGGCGAGCATGACCATCCGGCACCCGTAGCTATGCGAGAGCGGCAAGACCCCCATCACCACGTCCTCGCTGGTGAGGCGAAGTGTGTGGTGGGCCATGACAGCCGTGTGCAGCATCAACGCCGCATGGGAGATCGCCGCACCCTTGGCCGCCCCGGTAGTAGCCGATGTGTACAGTATCAGCGCGGTGTCCTCGGACCCGCGATCGAGCGGCTCCGCAGCGGGTGACAGGCCATCCCCCAAGGTCTGCAATCCCTCGAGATCGCATACAGGCACGGGGGTTGGCGCCTGCTCCATCGCAGTCTCGGCGATGGCCCGCCGCTCGCGATCGACGATGAGCACCCGCGCCCCGGAGTGCACGACCCGGTGAGTCACCTCGGGCGCGGCGCTCAAGATGGGGATCGGCACGAGCGCGGCCCCCGCATACACCGCCCCGAACCACGTCGACACGAAGGCCGCCGAGTTGCCGGCCATCAGGGCGACGGGTTCGCCGGGCAGCACCCCCATGGCCTGCAAGCGAGCCGCCACCCGGCACGCTGCACCATCCAACTCCCCGTAGGTGTGAGTGCACGACGCGCCCGAAGCCGCGTCCGTGATCTCCACGACGGCAACCCGTTCCGGAAACCTCAGGGCCCCCTGGCGTAGCATCTGCGCAACATTGACGCCCATCACGCGGCCTGTATCAAGCCATCCGGGCGTTGTCCAACCCCTGCAAGGCCAAACGCTGGTCCGATCCTCGAGCACCTAGAGACGGAGCAGGTATGCCTATTCCGGCATCGGCATGGCTGGTCCCACTCCGGATATGATCTAGAAGCCAGAGCACACCGACTGCGACCACAGGACCGGGCCCACCACGGGAAGACCTCAACTCCAAGGGTGCTTCGATCGAGACTCTGCGCGCTGAGTCGACCGTAGTCATAGCAATTCCTTTGGTTGCGTTCCTGACGCTGGGCCCCGTACGGTCGAGGTCAGTACTAGCCAACAGCGAGCGAGATAGCGGCATGTGCGTCGGACGGGCGTGTCCGCCAGACACTCTTGATACGTATCGGTCGCTGAAGAACATCTCCACAGGTACGTTCTGGGGAGGACTCGGCGCACTGATCGTCGGCGTCGCTCTTATCGCTGTCGACGCCTCAGAGGATGAGCCAGGCGCGGCCACCCTAGGCATCGGCCCCGGCAGCATCGAGATACGAGGTAGGTACTGATGAGCTGCAACCCAGGGCATCAGGCTAGAGGCATTGGGGTTGTGTGCCTTCTCGCCTCCGCCATCACGCTCTTCCTTTCGTGTGCACTGCCGGAACTGCGGCCGCTGCCAGAGACGGACGGGAACCCGGTGCTTGACGGTGGTCGTCCGGACGCAGAAAGCGCACCGCTGGATGGTAGCTTGCGCTTTTCGAGCGATAGTGGCGATGGTGGTGGGCACAGAGATGGCGGTGGAGATGGGCATAGAGATGGAGATGGCGGTGGCGACCCGCCAAGAACGCCCGGCACCCTATGGTGCGACGACTTTGAGGGGCCCGACGGGGTGGACGCCTGGCAGGTTCCCGGGGACTGGACCATCGGACAGCCGAGTGGCCCGGCGCCCCGCCCCCATTCGGGTGCGAATATTGCCGGTACGGCGCTGGACCAGGGGCACTCTGGCGCATCGCTTGCGAGTCTCGTGACGCCGCCGATCAAAGTCCCCACCGCAGGATTTCTTCCCCGGCTGCGATTCCGCTCCTGGCACGTGTTTACCGATGGCAACGAAGGCGGGCTGCGAGTGGGCGGAGAAGGGCAGACGCTCGAAC
>JAPPOR010000692.1 GCA_028817905.1 Myxococcales bacterium | reverse complement strand
CTTGTACTCACCTCGGTGCCTACTTGGGTGCCTACTTGGGTGCCTACTTGGGTGCTCACCTGGGCACTTTCGAAGGTTGCCATCTCAGCCAGGATGCGAGCCGCGGCTTCCAGGAGATTCATCGCAAGGACTGCTCCCGTTCCCTCGCCTAGGCGCATGTCGAGGTCGAGCAACGGGACTTGGTCTAGCGCTGCCAGGATGTGGCCGTGGCCGACTTCGACCGAACGGTGCGATGCGAACAGGTAGCCAAGCGTGCAAGGGGCGAGGCGAACCGCGGCCAGTGCCGCGGCGGCGGTGATGAAGCCATCGACCACCACGGGCACGCGTGCGCGAGCCGCGCCCAGAACGACACCGCATAGCCCCGCTAGCTCGAAGCCTCCCACCTTGGCGAGTACATCGAGTGGGTCCTGGGGGTCCGGGGTGTTTCGCCGCAAGCCCCGTCCGATCGCATCGCGCTTGCGAGCCAGGCCCGCATCGTCGACGCCCGTGCCGCGACCCGTAACCGCGGTTGGCGGGTTGCCGGTCAGCACTGACGTTATGGCGCTGGCTGCGGTGGTATTGCCGATGCCCATCTCGCCAAGGCCGATCATGCCGGTTCCACTGTGCACCAGCTCGCTCGCTAGGTCGATTCCGACCGAGATCGCTTGGCGCGCCTGTGCCTGTGTCATGGCGGGGCCGTCGGTGAAGTTGCGGGTACCGGGTCCGAGTCGGTGTTGGCGCACTCCGTGGAGTTCGAGCTCGGAGTGCACGCCCATGTCGACGAGCACGAGTTCGGCATCGGCCTGACGGGCGAGCACGTTGATCGCCGCGCCACCGGCAGCCATGTTTTGCAGCATTTGGGCCGTCACAGCCTGCGGGTAGGCGCTGGTGCCTTCCGCGACCACGCCGTGATCCGCGCCCATCACCACGATGGCCTTGCGCGGTACCGGCGGATCCGCGTGTCCGGCGATAGCCGCGAGCCGAGTCGCCAGCGCTTCGAGACGCCCCAGGCTGCCCGGTGGCTTGGTTTTGGCGTCAAGGCGCACCTGGGCCGCGTCCACAGCGGCGTCCGAGACGGGCACGATGGAGTCGATCACTTCGGTTAGGCGTAGATCGGTTAGCTGCACTGTTGCTCCTCAACCCGCATTCGTCGCCATCGCTCCCGTCACTTCGATCGGCGATGGCCGCATGCGCAGGACCATTCCTAGCATGGCCATGTATACTTCATCGGCTTCGGCCGTAAGACGTTGATGGGCTGAACCCGCGAGATCGCGGAAGCGGCGTCCAAGTGGGGACGGTGGGACCACGCCCATACCGACTTCGTTGGTGACAACCACGCTGTGGAAGTGCCGTTCCGAAAGCGTGGCGCACAGACGTTCGACTTGCGCGAGGATCTCGCGATCGGCGGTTTCCCGCCCAAGCAGATTGGATAGCCACAAGGTCAGACAGTCGATGACGACGACGTCCACGTCAGCCAGGTCGCCAAGACGCGAGATGGCTTCCGGCAGCTCGAGCGGTGCCTCCACTGTCAGGAACGCTGGGCCCCGTGACCTCCGGTGGCGATCGATTCGATCGCGCATCTCGTCGTCAAGCGCTTCCGCTGTGGCGACAAAGGCGCGGCGCGTGCCCAGGGCTTCTGCCCTGGCGAGGGCAAAGGCACTCTTGCCCGAGCGGACGCCGCCGCCCACGAGGATCATGCGGGGGCGTTCGCTGGGCATCACAGGGGCCGGACTTGGATGGGGGGCAGCAGGTCGTGGGTGGACACGACATCGAGTGCTTCGAAGTCTCCGTCGTCGTCGCGTTCAAAGCGCCGCACTCCGGCTGTCGGATGGCCTTCGTCGTCCACGCTGGCGTCCGGCAACAGGAGGATCTTGCGTTCGGGGTTGTACGCTCCGCTGCCGATCTTGTAGCGGCCCTCGGCTTCGAATAGGTGTGTCTGATCTTCAGACGAAAGATCGACAACGTAGGCAGCATCGTACGTTTCCGGTGTCTCCACGTTTCCCTCTTCGTCCAGGACCGCCCCTTCGCCTACCGCTACGGCCACCACCTCGGTGCCGCCCAGGGGCACGGGGCTCGCCACGGCAAGCGGCAGATCGGGGTGGTCCGCTCCGTGCCAGCTGTGTACGATCGATAGCTCGTCGTCGTCGAGTTCGAGCAGCACGAGTCCGGCGCTTGCACGCGGGTCGCCGCGGTGAAAGCCGGCGCATGCGACGACCACGCGGTCGTCGGATCCGGGCACGGGCCGAACACCGTCGCAGTTCTGCAGCTCGGGCAGCTCTAGCTCCGTGACCTCTTCTGTTTCCGGGTTGACCAGTGCGACCATGCCTGGCCCGATGGCGTCAAACGATGCGCTCAGGTTGGCCAAGCCCACGACCAGGTAGTCTCCCAGACGCACGACCGCACTGGGGCGCGCATACGTGGTGACGGTTTCGGTGTCGCCGGTCTCTGCGTCCGTGCGCTCCGCCTTTCCATTGAGATGCCAGAACGAGATCCTACCGCTGCGCTCGAACGATTTGATGTCCAGTTGGAGCAGGTCGTTCCCACCATCCTCGTGGTCTTCGTCCTCTTCCAGATTGGGAGCGAAGCGGCTGACCCACGCGGTGTCGGTGTCGGTCTGGACGTAGTCTTGCGGATTCGATGAGTAGGCCGCGTCGCCATCGCCATGTGTCTTGACCTGGCCCAGTACCTCGCCGCTGTCTGGGTCGATCCGCGTGATCACATCGCTGCGGTGGCGATCGATGATGGTGAGGATGTCCGGATCGCCGCTACGCGTCGGGAGCCGGACATCACCGGATAGTGCCGCGACCAGGCCGACGGGCGCCGATCCCGAGTGGACAAAGTCGCCGGAGAGCATCTTGCCGTTGGGTTTCAGAAGGCCGATCGATGTGACGGCGTAGTCGCTGGCAACGACGCCGTAGGCCCTGGGCTCCTTGGAGGCCGGGTCCTGCTCCTCAAAGCCGTCGACGGCTTCGATCGGGTCGGGCTCTGGCTCCTGGCAGGCTGCAAGTGCCGCGAGCACGACGAGGGCATATGAGTATTTCTGGAGTCTCTTCACGCCTTTGTTCTCCCGAGACGCTTCGGGAAAGGCGTGGTGGGTCTGGTTGCGAGCCCCGCGAGCTTTGCTGGGCACCCGACGCCACCTTCACCATCCCCGAGGTGAAAGCACGACAAGCTCTGGCAGGTCTCCGGGCTCGCGACCCTAGTCCTTCGTCGCCTTCCCAGCCTGCGCCAGTGGATGGGGTTCTGTTCCCCATGACGAAGGGTTCGGCCGCCTACCGTGGCGGGTCCGCGTCGGCGTTTGACCGACTTCCCTCTCGGGCCACCGGTATATCCGGCGCCCTCGTGGCAAGCCGCTTTGCAGCGGCCCGCCAGCCTCAAGCCGCGCCAACATCCGCCGCTGTCGCGTACTTGTCAAGGGGCAAAGACTGCGGCAAAGCAAAGACCATGGATACCTCTGGGAACGGCGAGCCGGACGCGGGCAGGCAAGGCGAGGGTCAAGGGTCCGATGCCGAGCACAAGGTGCGGATGCAGGCGTTGAAGCGAAGCCAGGACAAGGCCGTCAAGCAGCGCCAGATCCGGCGCGGTATCGTTGTGGTCAACGATGGCGACGGAAAGGGCAAGTCGACGGCGGCTTTCGGGATGGCGATTCGCGCGGCAGGACACGGCCAGCGGGTAGGAATCGTCCAGTTCATCAAGGGCACGTGGAAGACCGGCGAGAAGGCCGCCCTCGCGCGCTTTCCGGAGATCGACCACGTCGTCGCGGGCGAGGGTTTTACCTGGGAAACACAGGACCGTGCGCGTGACATCGCCGCGGCTGCGAAGGGTCTGGCGGCCGCCCGCCGGATGGTGGACGCCGCCCGCGGTGACGACCCCGAATACAGCCTGATCATCCTGGACGAGATCAACATTGCGCTTCGCTACGAGTACCTGGCGGTTGCCGAAGTCGTGGAACTGTTGGCGAATAAACCGGAGGCGCTGAGCATCGTGGTTACCGGTCGTGACGCCAGGCAAGAGGTCATCGACGCCGCGGACACGGTAACGCGCATGGAGTGCGTCAAGCACGCCTACGATGCCGGCATACGGGCCCGGCGTGGGGTCGACTTCTAGCTAGTTAGCGGGGCTTCCGGGGTGCTGTTGCGCCGCGGCAAGCGGTGGGCGCTTCCGTTGGTAGTGAAAGCCTGGCCTTTCGGCTCGAAGTTGGGTGATGCCGGCCACTTATGGCCTGGGTCGCCATGGCCCTTTTCGGGAACGTTTGGACCTCAGCAAAGCAAATGCAAAGGACTGCCTAACACAGGTCTGACTACACCTGGTGCAGGTCGCGGGTGGGCGCGCGGCTCCCCTCCATCCTGTGGGGTGGCCATACGTGCCAACGGTGTCCGCGCGGTGGCCGTTAAGGTCATCCCAACGGGAACGTGGGTGAGTGCAATGGAATGGAACATAGAGGGTGGCCGGGAAAGCCGGTTCGTTTGGGTGGTAACGGTAGTCGCATCGCTGGCCCTGATCAGCGGTTGCGGTGGGGATGAAGGACCTGCCCAGGAGCAGCTTGGCAACACGTCCGGGCCGATGGCGGGTATGGGGTCGTCGGGAGAGCCGCCGGCGGCGGAGGAACCACCGACGTCAACTGGTCCGGGGGCAACGATGGGGCCTACGTCGGGCGCTCCGAGCGGCGGCGACGAGCCCGCGCCGGGTGATGCGCCCACGGGCGATGCGCCCACGGGCGATGCGCCCACGGGCGATGCGCCCACGGGTGACGCGCCCACGGGTGACGCGCCCACGGGTGACGCGCCCATGGGTGATGAGCCTGTGATGGGCGATGAGCCTGTGATGGGCGATGAGCCTGTGATGGGCGACGAGCCTGTGATGGGCGATGAGCCCGTGGCCGATGGATCCTGCTGTGACGGCTGCATGTGCCGCGGTGGCGATCCCACCGAGGAGTCGGTGACAGCCATGGGTCCCTACGGCAGCGAAAGCTATTCGCAAGGCCTTCGCAACGGGCCCCGGTTCGGTGGCGCAACGGTCTACTACCCAACGGACGCAGAGCCGCCATTCGCGGGCGTGATCATGTGCCCCGGATTCACGGCACGGCAGTCGAGCATTCGCGCATGGGGCCCCTTCTTCGCGTCTCACGGCATCGTGTTGGTGACGATCGATACCAACACCACCGGCGACCCCGTCACCGCACGCGATGATGCCCTGCTGGACGCGCTGGAATCCCTCAAGGCGGAGAACAGCCGCATGGGTAGCCCGCTGTTTGGCAAGCTGAGCATGGATCGGTTTGGTGTCTCCGGCTGGTCCATGGGCGGTGGGGGCACGTGGCTGGCGGCCAAGGCGACGCCCGAGCTCAAGTCCGCCATGACGCTTGCTGGCCATCACAGCACGGCTGGCGGTGCGCGGGTGGCCGACGGCATCACCGTGCCGACCATCATGTTTGCGGGGGCGACCGACCCGAGCACCCTGGGCGGTGGCAACCAGTCCCAGCGGGCCTATGCCGCGATCCCGGACAGCACGCCCAAGATCTTGTACGAGATGGCTCGAGAGGGTCACTTTTCCTGGGGCACTCCGCGTACGAACGGCGGGGCGCTCGGGCGCTACGCCATGGCCTTTCACAAGGTCTTCCTTGAGGGCGACGAGCGCTATCGCCAGTTCCTGCTCGTCGAGGGGCCCGGCGCTTCCGAGTGGATATCGACGGTCAAGTAGCGCTCGGGAACGGTCAACCGGCGGGGCGTAGGTCCCCGCCGGGTCCGACCGCCGGCTAGCTAGTAAACTAGCTAGCGGGAGCACATGTGCGTGTTCCCGTGCGCTCCATT
>JAPPOR010000370.1 GCA_028817905.1 Myxococcales bacterium | reverse complement strand
GCGCAGGGATTCGGCTTCACACGGCTTTTCGGCGACCGACGGGAATACTCTCCGCTTTTGCCAGGGGAGAGTTCATGAACAATCGGTTCGCGATTGACTCGGGCCCAGACCGAGCACGAACCGAGCCGAATAGCGGATGTGGGTGTCTAGTGCCTGAGGTAGTAGTGCACGCCACCTCGAGGATGCTCGACACGCACCACCAAGTCACGTTCCTGCGGAAGCGCAGGCAACGTGACCTTGAAGCGGCCGTTCTTTGCCACGGTAGCCGGCTGCGATTGAATCCTGACCCGCGAACCGGTGAGCGCCACCCCGGCTACAACCAGGGCACCTTCGTGAAGCGGTTTGCCCGGCCGTGGCGACACCAGTGAAGCAGCACGCGCCGTGTTATCGAAGACGATGTTGACAACGCTCTGCGGCGAACGGTGGCCATCTGGCGTCTCGAAACGAAAGCGGTACACCCCCGCTGGAAGCGTGGCAGCGGGCAAGGTCAGGTGCGGCCGTTGTGAAGCATGGCTCCTCTTTCCCAGGTCGCTTTGAAGCGTGAGAGAGTAGCGCTCCGACGATGGGGCGCGGGGCCAATCAAAGGTAACCCGGGGCAAGCGGTTCTGATACCGGACAGTGTACTTGCGACCATCCGCCTCCACCCGCACCTCTGGCGCCGTACGCGGCAGGCGCTGCGTGCCTGCATCGCGACGGATCACCAGTCGGCCTGACCACGCCCTTGCCTTTCCGCTCACCGCCCGACATCGCACACGATAGCGGAACACTCCCGGGGGAAGCCGCAATATCGCCGAGCGCTCGCGCTCGCCCTGGGCGCGCCCCCTCTTCCTCCAAACCTCGACGCTCGCAGCTCCCTCGCACCCGTCGAAGTGTAGCCCGAGGGTCGTTGGTGCACTTGGGTCGTGAACCGTGGCGGTCTCACCTGCGGGCAGCACGAAGCGAGCCGGCGTGTTGGCCTTGAGCAGCCATTCGGCACCAGGGCCCTTGGCCACGGGCGCGACCGCTGGTTCGCCCAGTGCATCCCCCTGTGACTTGGCCAGCGAAGACGGTTCGACCTCACCGGGTGGGGGCAGCCGAGCTTCGCCGCTGCGCGACCCCTCACGAGTAACCTTCCCAACCTGAAGGGTGAACCGCTCGCCCTGCGTAAACACGGATGGTCCCGAGGTGGACTCGACGCGCACCCGACCCACTTCTACGTCGACATAGACGCGGTCCGCGGCCGCACGCACGCGGGTACGAGTGCGCTCCCCGAGGCGCGCTACGCCCTCGCTGGTCTCGATATCAAGCTCGACGCCGGCCGTCTCGATCTCCACCTCGCCAGCTTCGACGCGGATTCGCTCGGTCGACTCCGGAGGAACCACCGAGAAGCGTACGATCGAATCGGGGCGCACGAGCAACTGGGTCTGGGGCAGGACCCTCAGCGCGGCAGTCGAGTCCTTGCCGGTGCGCAGTCCGTCTCCCATCGCAAACTCGTCGCGCAAGGCGGCAGCCACCCACTGTTCCACGGTCGCTGCTCGGTCCCGCTGCACGTCCCCGGCCATGCTTGTCAACTCAGCGACAGTCGCGTCGCCGCAGCCTTCGCAGCCCACGCCCCACACCAGGCAGGCTAACCCCACGACCACGGCCCCGACCTGCGTGCGCTTGGATCTCACTTTCGGCTTCGCAGGTCCACGATCAGTACGGTGACCCCACGCTCTTCAACCTGTGCGCTGCGGGTCTGCGATCCATATCCCGGCGCCTGCACAAGAATGGTGTAGTCGCCCGGAGGCACGTCGATCGCAAAGTTCCCCTCGGCATCGGCGCGTACTTGTAATGCCTCCCCGCGCCCATCGACGGGCTTGACGACGATTCTGGCGGCGAGCGGAGGCCCATCGAAGGCACGTACGGCGCCCCGGACTTGCCCCGCCGGTAGGTCACGGGCCAGCGTGATCGCGACAGGCTCCTGTCCAGGGTGGGAAAGCGTCAGCGGGCGCTCCAGGGCGGAAAAGCCGTCAGCGCTTGCCGAGACGACCACAGGTCCCGGAAGCTCTCCTACAAACTCGAAACGCCCGTCCGCACCCACAACCACTTGGGCCGTGCCCGCGTCGCGACGGAGCTCGACCCGTGCTCCAACAATCGGTACTTGCTGGTCGTCGACCACTCGACCTGCGAGTGTCAGCGAACCTGCAAGCTCGATCTCGGCGGTTGCGGTACTCCCCGCAGCGACCCCCACCACGGTCTGACCTTGCTTGTATCCAGGCGCGGTCGCCACCACGGTGTAGCGCCCGGCCTGCAGGTCCAACAGACTGAATGACCCATCGGCGCGCGTGTTCACGGTCCTTCCAGCCACACGCACTCGTGCGCCCACAATCGGCTTCCCCGCCGGAGAATGTACGCGGCCGACGACGCCACCAGGTGCCACGGACACCGCTTCCGGCTCGCGGCCCCCGAGCACGGAAGCGATGCGCACCCCGAGCCATACGCGCGGTTCGATACGTAGCAGGGGCTCGCCACGTTCGAGCGTAGGCCGCTGGCTAGGACTGACGCCAACAAGCGCCGTCATCGCTAGGGCACGACTCGGAACAAAGCGAACCCCCAAGCGTGTCCACATGGGCGAGGCGAGCACAGACGGCGCATCAGCCCCGAGCGCGGGCTCAAAGCTCCACTCAGCCAGCCATCGAACACCAATAGCGTCCAACGCCATGGCGAGACCCAACGTCAACTGGGTCGGCTCGGAGATCTCAAGTGAGATGCGGTCAGCCTGCGATAGGCGCTCGCGATCCTCGAGCGCCTCGGCCGCTCTATCGACCAACGCTCCCACCATGCCTCCCAAGCTCAACTTGGGACCCTGATAGCCGAATAACGCCGCCGCCCGACCACTCACGCCCGCAACGGCGCGCCCAAACGCATCCGCCGGAGGTAGCTGTGCACCAACGAGCCCACCCACACGGAAACCGGGGCCGTCCGGCCTGGCGCCGCCAAGAGCCGCCGTATATCGCAGAGTCGCTGCGGAGCTAGCCATGAAGCCGAAGCCGTCGGCGTTCCGATCGACCTGGCCGCCAAGACGCAGCCCGACCGCAAGCCCGTCGAGCGGCTGCACGGCCACCGCCGCGTCGAACTCAGTCTGATGATGCCCTTGTCTCTCCGGTTCCAACGACTCCGTCCACCCATAGGCCGCACCAATCGCAAGCGCAGGCGCAACCGGCTGAAGTGCAGGCAAGGCCACCCGCTCGACGCCAGGCATGGCATCGGGGCCGAGATCCGCAGGGCCTGACCCGCTCTGGGCATGGACAGCGTTGGTCCAGAGCACGCAGCCAAGCGCGTGGAGAACCAGAAGGCCCCACGCGCGCAGTAGTCCGCAAGTGAGCATCGAGTTCCGCTAGCCAATGATCTTCGCATCCTGCCCTGGGATTTGTCACGCCCGCACAGCTATCCCGGATCATTCATGACTTCGACGCCACCTCGCTTGCCCTTCGACTCCACGGGACTTTCGTCGCCCTAGAAGATACGGAGAGTCTTCCCATCAGCCGTCGAAAGCCCTGTGGAAGCCGAATTCCTGCGCGATCCGACGCCAAAGTCATGAAAGATCCGGGCGAGCCCACATCGGCACCAACGTACTGTGATTCGGCAGATAGTCAGGCGTTCAGACCCGGAATCTTGTCAGGGTTTCTCTGGACCGTGCTTGCGAAAAGACACAGTTCAGTCTGACTCGCGGGCTTCCGTCGGCCTACAATTTTGGACGACTCACCAGAAGCTCCCCTTGAGAGAGAGATGCAGCCACCGATTAAGAAAGATGCGCAGCAGCCTTGGGAGAAGGACGTCGCGCGCGCACGCGCGCGCCGCCTGGAAGACCTGCGGGCATGGCGGGCGATGGTCCTGCCGTTGTCCGCGTTCGCAAACTTCCTCTTCTTCGTCAGCCTCGAAGAGGCCGGAAGCGATACCGTATCCACCGTCTGCGCCTTGGTTGCAGCCTCGGTCCTTACCCTCTGGACCGTGGCCATCCAAGCGCAAATCGAAGGCATGAACAGGGAGGAGTAGTCCCGGTGTCCGCTACCCATCCTGAGCCCACTGCAGTCGGCAATCTCGACAAGACGCCGCTGTGTCACCTGTTGTTGTACTGTCGCGACCGGGGATTGACCGGTACGTTGTGCCTTTGGGAGCCCGACGCGAGTCATGAAGGCCTCGGCGATGCCCAGCTCTACCTGGAGCTAGGTATCGTCTTGGCAGCATGCACCGTCGATGTGCTGGGACCGGAACTCGAGAGTGCCCTCGTCCCACTGAGCTGCCGTAGGCGAGGTGCATTCTCTTTCTATGAGGGTCGGCGCCTGCTGGCCGAGAATGGCCAGCTTCTGTCGGGACGGGTCACCCCTGAAACGGCCCTGACCGCCGCACTTCGCGGTCAGTACCGAAACGACCTTGTCAACGCGACGCTTGGCCCCCTCGCGGACAGGCGCCTCCAGCTGAAGACGAGCGTGGACTTGGCCGCCTTTCAGTTCACGCGCGAAGAGGCCAGCTTCGCTCAGTTCCTGGCCCAGCATCCGAGCACGATTAAAGAGCTCATCGGACGCGGACGCCCATCGCCGACAACCATTCGGCGCCTGTTGTATGCCCTGCGCATCACACGCTCATTGGCAGTGCTACCGGCCGCTCAACCGCTGCACTCGGGTACTGTGGCGGTCCCTCAGGCCCCAGAGCTTGTCCCGCCGCGCGTCTCGATGCCCCATTCCCCGACTCCGGTCCGCGAGCAGGTTGAGCGTGCCAGCGTGCGACCCGACGCTCGGCGCAAACCAGGCTCACTGCGTCCCTCCAATCAGCGCCCCTCCAGTCAGCGAGTGATGATGCGCCCGCCGAGCGAACGGCCTGACAGGAACAGCCAGCGAACCATCATCAGTCATCGGGCCCCCAACCGGCCGTCTATGCCCGCACCGCCACGCCCGGGCCGGTCGAAGCCCCCGACCGACCTGCCCGCTGCCCTGGCTCGCCGCTGGGAGCAGATCGTCGCACGACGTGCGAGCATCGCGCACGAGTCCTACTTCGAGATGCTCGGCCTACGCTCCAACGCTTCCTTTGAAGAAGTCCGAGATGCCTTCGAAGCATGCGAAAGCCTGTGGAGCCCCGCCTCCCTCCCTGCTGCCCTGGCCTCGCTCACAGACGACGTAGCGACCATCCAGGCGCAGCTGCGCGACGCGCATGCCACCTTGACCAACCCGAAGCGCCGCACAGAGTACCTGGCCCTACTACAGGGTGAGGGCTCCAAAGGATCGAAAGCGCCAAAGGCCCGCTCGCGCCCCCCCGGAGAGCGGGACCGGGCAGAAGAGGCCGCGGAGGCGTATCACGGTGCGGTACACCACCTCAAGCGGCGCGAGTTTGCCGCCGCCGTCGAACTCCTCCAAAAGGCCGCAGGCCTTGCCCCACAGGATCCCGAAATATCCGCAAGCCTGGCGTTTGCGCGCTACGAACTGAACGGCCGGCGCGGCGCTGCCGCGGTCGAAGCGATTGGCACGCTCGAAGGAGCACTCGCCGACGACCCGAACTGCGAGCGCGCCCATCACTTCCTGGGCGTGGTGCTCAAGCAGATCGGCGACATACGGCCGGCCATGCATCACTTCCATATGGCAGCCACCCTGTCACCGAGCAATATCGAAGCGGCACGTGAGCTCCGGCTGCACGCCATGCGCGCACGCGGGCCGGAGCGCGCCGGACTCCTGGGCAAGCTGCTCAATTCCATCGCACCGCCCCGCAAGACCGGAAGCTAGCTAGCTAGCCCAGGCACCGGGGCTGGCGCCCCGTCCCATTCAAGCGGGAAACTTA
>JAPPOR010000839.1 GCA_028817905.1 Myxococcales bacterium | reverse complement strand
GAAGCACGCAATCGACGCGACCTGCTACGACCCCGAGGACGGCGTCTTCGACATCGGTATCTCACACCTCGCCAGGTATCGCCTCGATGTTGCCGACCCGCGCGAGCATCTGGAGCGCAGGATAGCGGAGTTGCAGAAGGAGCTGGATGCTCTCAAGGGGCGGTTGGGAAGCTGAAGCGCGCGAGCCCACGATGCCGCAGACTCTCCCAGCTGGTCGCCGCTTATTCAACGCTTTCGAAGCGCTCTGAATCCGTTATCCGCTACTCGCACAGCTTGCGATACATTCGTGCGCCATTCTCTTCAGCCCAGGCTTCGTGCCTCGGTGTATCGCACGGCCCCATATAGAGTGAGCAGCCGTGGCCCAAGCCCAGCCAACTCCAGTCAGAGACGGCAACGCAGTCATTGCGTTCAAGGCATGCCGTCATGCATCCCTCGAGGGTGGTCACGTCAGGGACGTCTACGTACGGGTTTCCTTCCTCCGGCTCTTCGCACACGAACCACAGACCGATGAACTCGAAGCTACAAAGGGACTGGGGGGCAGCAGCGCCCGTCGCGGCAGCCTCATCAACGACGCCATCGCAATCGTTGTCGATACCGTCTGCGGCCTCGGACCTGAACGCGTGTACGCGGTCGTTCTCATCATCGCAGTCCAACCCGCATGCGCGCCCGCTGCCCTCTTGCCAGCAGCACGCTGCCAGGAAGCCATCGCCGTCATTGTCCTCGTTGTTCGGACACGGGTCGGGAGTGCACGGTTCCTCCGGACACCAGTTCCGAATGCACTGGTCGCTTCCGGGCAACGTGTTGGAGGTATTGCACATGGGCAACTCCTCCGGCGGTGTTCTTTTCGGCGTGGTGATCGGCATCGCGGCGTCGAGCGTCCCCTTTCCCGACCGATCCGATCCGGGGGCACCGGCGTCCTCGCTGGCGACCCCCACCGGCTCTTCGGTAGGCAGGGGGGCGTCACTGTTGACGGCGCCGGCATCGCCTTGCCGGTCACCCCCCTCTCCTTGGGGAGCCCCGGAGGATTGTTGGGGGGACATGGTGGGATCCTGTTTGGGAGCTCGGCCGGAGGCCTCGCCCAAGTCGCGACCTACGTCTGTCTTCGAGGTCGAATGAGAGTCCGGCGCGGCGGTGCCCGAAGGGGCGCTCGCTCCCTGTCTGCTGAAGTCGTCGAGCATGCGGCAGCTCTCGCGACGGCAGATGCAGACCGCGGAATGACAATCTAGGTTGGGGTCGCATCCGCCCCCGTTGGTGCAGGCGCACCCTTCCGTGCCGATCGGACATTGCACCGTGGGAATCGACTCGCACCCGCTCCCAAGTAGAACAGCCATGACAAAGCAAGCCGCCCCTCCGCATTCCCCCGCGCGGCGAGCGATCAGACCGCCCATCGCTGGCCGGCACGGCAGGGACCTTCTGGGGAGCAAGCTTTGCATGGGCACTGTGTATCACCGGCGGACATCGGCGGCCATCTCGACTAGGCGCCGAAACGGCGCTGGACTCGCGCCGGGACCCCGCTCCGAAAATCTTTCGGTGACCAATCGGAGCTCGCCCTTTTTGGTGAGGGAGGGAGGCCACCTCTGATGGACCGGCTGTCGCAAGAATGCGACCGTCTGGTGGCGTCAGCGGATGTTCAATCTCTCCTTGCACGCGACTCGGCAGTGGCGTGCGAAGGGCGAGTTGTAGCCACCGTACAGCTTCATGCATGCCGCGATAGCATCGTTGCTCCGATTGTCCACATGAAGCACCGAGCGGTCCGAGCTTGTGCCGACGTCCGGCACGACGCGGCCCCCCACCGCGGCCGTGCGTCCGGATTGTTGCCCGCGCGCGCTCCCACAGAATATCCTGTTGCAGCGGTCCGCGCTGCTGACAAGAGGGGGTAGTATGCCGCTTGAGCCAACCGAGTCAGGTATCACGGAAGAACACGCCCGCTGTATCGCCGGGATCTGTAGGAAGCACGATATCTTCCTGTTCGTACGTCCCAGCGAAGCGGAAACGATGCTGCTTATCGACAACGGTTTCGGCACAAAGAGCATGGACGTACATGACAAGTCGTCGAACTGGGGACCGATGGCGGGCACCGTGCCGCTGGATCGCGGCTTCTCGAAGAAGTTCGCCCAGCACGACGTGCCGCAGACGGTCGAGTCCATGGAAGACATGTCCAAGAAGGTCCGCCAGAACTGTGACAAGTCCTGCCGCCCATTGCACAAAGACTGCCACTTCGCCAAGCATGGGGTGGAGACACCGGTCCAGTTGGTGATCACCAATACCGTGCTGAACATGTGGAAGCGCAGCGGCAAGGTCGTCCCGGTGACTGAGCCGGGGGATACGACCAGCCAGCGTGTGTACACCGGGCAGGCCTTCGACAAGCGGGGCTCGAAGGTGTTTGGAAAGATCGTGACCAAGACGCAGTTCGTACTGAAGCCGGTTGCGGTCACGCCGGAAATGCTCGGCAAATGGGGGCTCGAGAACACGGCCGACAATCGTGTCTTCTGGCGAGTCTTCTGGAAGTTCGACGGGGGTGCGGAGCAGCCTCTATTTGTCTGGGCCTACCCGGTGGTCTCCGTGGTCGACGACCCGGCCCCCACCTGGAACGAGGAGTGGGCGCACACGCTGGCTGGCAAGGAGTACAAGTGGAAATGGAAGAAGTTCCGCCCGGTCACCGGTGACTACGACCTGTGGATGGTGGCGCCCCATTTGGCCTGGTGGAAGCTCCACATGCACATCATCAAGTTTGTCGATGAGCACCACGTGGCATCGGCCGCTACCTTCTTCAACAACTGGCTCAACACCACGCTCAACGGCGCCTGCAACAGAGCTGACAATCCCGTGTTCAACCACGGTGCTGAAGAGCAGAACTATGGGTTCACGCAGCCGCTCGACAAGCGCCTCGCCATGTTCACGTCCAGCGGTGATGCACGCATGGTGTCCATCGACGACATGCCCCAGATCATGGTCGAGCTGATGCATGCTGGCTACCTGTGCTTCTGGAACAAGCGATACGATGGCGTCGCACCCGCCCTAAGCGGGAAGGCTAAGAGCAAAGTGGTGACCGCATACGAGACAGCCCGCACCGCCCTCGGGCAGCTCCTGCAGGAGGACGACGACCTCAAGACGTCCGAGGCGCTCTCGGTTCGCGAACGAAGCCGATTGTGGGAAATGTCGACGCTTGTCGAGAAGGCCAGGGAGAAGCTCAAGAAAGCCAAGGCGGAGCTCACAGAGATGGAGACCGAGCTCTATCGGTTTTCAGCGTTCTACAGAAAGCTGGCCGAGAGCATGGAAAGGGCGGATCACGCGCCCGGGGTGCATCCCGGCTTCACCAAGCTGAGCAGAAGCAACATCCTCGAGCGCGACAAGGTCGTTGGCGCCGGTGGCAAGGAACACATTCCCGATGCGGTGCTGGCCGCCCAGGATTTCCTGCAGCGTTCGGTCGTGCATGCCACGACCGGCGGAGGTGAGTCGGACCTGGACTTGCTCGAGGACGGGTACGACACGGCACGCATGCTCGAGGTCTTCCAGCTCCTATCCGAGAAGGTGAAGCCCGCCCCCGGCCTGCCGCAAACGATCAAGAGCGGCGACTTCATTCCGAGGTCGGCAGGCAAGGATACGTATAACATTCAGCTCTGACCCGGGTTTCCGCACAGGCGCCTCGTCGTGAGGCCGGGTGATGTCTCCGCGGCAGAAGGCACGGGCGCCAGCGGTACCGGCTTGGGAGCCGGTCTCCTACTCGATGGTGGAGTTCTCGACACGGACCGGTGTGGTCATGGTTGGAGATCTGGGAATAGGTCGGTTACCAGGAGTCGCCGCGATTGCTGGTGATCGCCGGATCACTAAGGACAGCCATCTTTCTGTTCTCTCAAGCCACGCGATTTTCGCCCCGAAGGACCTGTTGCTCTTCAGCGATCAGCTGCCGGTCGATTCCACAGTCGACGCTCGTGGTGCCAGCGACGACCGCGGAAACGCCCGTACGTGCCCCCCTATCGCGGGTTGCGGGATCAGGTGCTTTGAATCGTCCTTGGCACGTTGGTCGCAGTCGCAGCCGGGCTGCGTTCTTTTCTAGCCGGCGCTTGCGGCGCTCGACCGGCGGTCGCTGCGATTTCCGTCAAGCACTGGAAATCCCGCACATTGTCGGCGTGCAAATGCGGGCCGGCCCGGGCTCGTCCCATGGCCTGCCTACCGGCCCCATCTGCTAGGCTCACGGCGTCCACAGGGGGTCAGCGGCATGCAAGCGATTGTCTATGATCGGTACGGGAATGCAGACGCGATGCGGATCGCGGATGTGGCCACCCCGGAGCCGGGGCCTGGCCAAGTGAGGATCCGGGTGGTGGCAGCTGCCATCAACTCCTGGGACTGGGACCTGCTGCACGGCATCACCTTCATCCGGATGGAGAGCCCGCTGCGCCCGAACAAGCGAATCCTGGGCTGTGATGTGGCTGGCCGGGTGGAAGCGGTGGGGGACGGAGTGACTCGGCTGGCTGTGGGCGAAGAGGTGTTTGGAGACATTTCGGCGGCCGGGTGGGGCGGGTTCGCGGAGCGGGTATGCACGGACGAAGAAGCGCTTTGCAGGAAGCCGGCCGGGATGGGGTTCTTGGAAGCGGCTGCGCTGCCCCAGGCGGGGGTGCTCGCGCTGCAGGGGCTGCGTTTGTGTGGCGAGATGGGACCGGGCCGCCAGCTGTTGATCATCGGTGCGGGCGGTGGTGTGGGCACCTTCGCCCTGCAGCTGGCCAAGCAGGCGGGCAGCCAGGTGACCGTCGTCGACGACGCAAGCAAGCTCGAGCGATTGCGGCAGTTGGGTGCGGACGCCGTCTTGGACTACCGGACGGAGGACTTCGTGTCCACGGGCCCCTACGATTTCATCCTCGACGTGGTGGGGCGACAATCGCCGCGCAGGTGCTTGCGGGCGCTCACCCCGGATGGGCGTTGCATCTGGGTGGGGGCGACCCCCGGATACCTGGTCCAGCTGCTGGCGTTGATACCGCTCTTGCGTTGGACTTCACGGCGGCGGCTCGCGCTGCTGCTGCACAAGCCCCAGCGCGCCGACTTGGAGCAGCTTTCGTCCATGGTCGAGTGCGGCGAGCTCAAGCCTGTCATCGACCGCGTGTGCAGCCTGGCGGAAGTGCCCGGGGAGATCGAGCGACTCGGTCGCGGTGACGTGTTCGGCAAGGTTGTCGCGGCCGTATCGGAGGCGATCGTGAACATCCGCCCGCCGCAATCGACGACCAGCGAGTCATCCGAATAGTCAACGCGATCAGCGCGCACGGAGGACTCCGCTACCACGGTCGCGCCAGCGTCTCAAGGTGTTGTAACCGATCTAGCGCTTCGCCGAGGTTCTCTGATTGCGGGCTTGCCATGCCTGACCTATCGGACCGACCAAGGATTGATTGCGCACAGAATTGCGTGGCTACAACCTGAACGCGGCATCGTGTTCGTTCGTGGTGAACCTAGGCGGCGCTGCCGGGAGATGTATCCCATCGCCTCCTTGCTGAGCCCGCGCCCCCGGTTAGGCTGCTCACAAGGTGATCACGGCGGCGCAGCAGCCTGAGCATGGCCACAGGCACGACCCGATGACTATGTGACGCATCTCGCAGGCTCGCTACCCACCATGCCACGTCCGGCATGTCCAGCCTGCACTGCCACGACCGCGACCCCCGACTACGCGTAAACCGGCGCAACGTGACCCAACGCGGCGCAACGTGACGGGCAACGCGGCGCAACGTGACAAGGGTGATTCCGCAACGCGGCGCAACGGGCCAACGCGGCGCAACGTGACATGGGTGATTCGCGCACCGGGACA
>JAPPOR010000177.1 GCA_028817905.1 Myxococcales bacterium | reverse complement strand
CCCGTCGGTCGCCGAAAAGCCGTGTGAAGCCGAATCCCTGCGCGATCCGACGCAGAGTTCATGAATAATCCGGGCTAGGCCGTATTTTCGACTGAAGCGAAAGCCCTGCGGAGTCGAGCAGTTGTGCGAGGGCGCGTGATTTGGTGATGGATGCGGGCTAGCCCGGATTATTCATGAACTCTGCATCGCCTCGCTTGTTCTTCGACTTCACACGGCTTTCGCCGCCCTAGCCAATACGGAGAGTATTCCCGTCGGTCGCCGAAAAGCCGTGTGAAGCCGAATCCCTACGCGATCCGATGCAGAGTTCATGAATAGTCCGGGCTAGCCCGCATCCATCACCAAATCACGCGCCCTCGCACACCTGCTCGACTCCATCACCCACCAACGCTGGCTGGCACAGCTTCCCGATCGAGCGAACGGAAGTCTGTTCCTACCTGGCGGGCGAAGGCGTTCGGTCGTTCACCAGCTCGTAGAGCGGTGGCGGCGCCTGTGGGTCCGGCGCAGGAATGCCGAGCAGCGATGCGAGGGTGGCAGCCACGCGCGTTTGTTGGAGGGGGCTCGTCACGCGTCCCCTAGGCACCCCGGGGCCCCAAACGATACCCGGGACTTCTCGGTCGTAGTCCCACGGCGAGCCGTGCGTGGTACCTGCCTGTTGGACGATGCCTAGGTCGTCGATGGTATGTCTCTCATGCACCACGTAGATGTCACCGCTCGCTTCTGGATGGATCGATGCAGCGATGTCCCGTTCGAGCGAGGTCTTGGCCGCGCGGACCAACTGCTGAACGTCGAAGGCCGCATGGGTGTGCGTCACCTCGCTAACCCCGCGAACGGCGGCGGCCACGATCGCGTCGCGCTTCGGATGGGTGCGGGCCGCCTCTGTGAGGTAGAGATAGGGAGGGGCGAAGGCCAGTGTCCAGGGCCCCGCTCCGACCAGGCTCCCAAGCTCGCGGCGAATGGCTCCCTCGGCCGCTTCGCGCAGGGCTCTAGGCGTGACCCTCGGGTGGGCATGACCGTCTGAGAGTTCTTCCGGCAATCGACAGACCCCATGGTCCGATGTGATCAACGCCGCGACCGACAGGTGTCCGGAGAGTGCGTCGAGAAATCTTCCGAGCGCCGCGTCCGCTCTGCGCAGGTGGTCGACGTATTCCCACGAGTCCGGACCGAACACGTGCCCCACGTAGTCGGGGCCGGATATCGAGATGGCGAGCAGGTCCGGCACTTCGTCAGCGCCGAGCTGGTAGGCGTCGATGGCGGCGCTGGCGAGCGAAAGGAGATGGTCGGTTAGACCCGGGGTGAGGCGCAACACGCCATAGGGACGCGTGGACTCGTTGGGATCGTGCGGAAACGTATCCGTCCAGCCGTGGTAGTGGCCTTCGCCGGGGGCAGCGTCCGCACCCAGGTGCCGGGAAAGCTCCTGCGGAGCTTCAGGCACCCAGGGCTGCAGCAGATCCGCCACCGGGTACTCTTCTTTGAACCGCGCAAGCCATGCCGGGAGCTCCGTTGCGTAGTACGTCGACGTCGTGAAGCCGGGAACAGCTGTGTCGTACCAGATCGCCATGTCCGGGTGCTTGCCAGCGGGCAGGATGGCTGCACGGTCCTTCAAGGAAAGCGAGACCACTTTGCCGCGGCCATTGGTGTGGCGCTTGAGGGCATCGCCCACCGTGTCCACGCGCAACGCGGCTGGTCCCGCGAAGACGCCGGGCTTGCTGTTGTGGACCTTGTGTGTGCCGTCATCGACCGAGGTGCGTGCCTTCCCGTCCGGGGTTCTCAAGAGGTTTCCCGTGATGCCGGACGCCGAAGGTGTCGCACCGGTATAGATCGCTGCGTGATTGGGAGCCGTGAGCGTGGTTGCGTGGGTGTAGCGAACGCGTTCGGCAAAGAACCCACGCTCGATGCCTGTCCGGACGGCGCCCCGCTCGGAAAGCAGGCCAATATGGCGCGCCAACGTGTCGCTCCCAAGCTGGTCGAACACCACCGATACCACCAGGCGGGGACTCGACTTCGGCCCATTCGCCGGTCCGCTGGCCGCCAGACGTTTGGAGGGCGGAGTCGTCCCAACCGTTTGCGTGGCCGGCGGTTTCGTGCAGGCGAGAAGTGCGAGCGCAAGGATCGCTGCCCAGCAAGCTGGTCGCACGGGTCCGGTCGTGGGCCCGCCAGCCAGCTCGAGCGCTTCGGTGAGTCGCATGGCCGGCATCCTGGCGTGTCAGGCCATGGTTGTCACGCTTTGACCACGGCTGTGAGGCCTGCCAGCAGTACGACCGCGATGCCGAGCACAATCAGCACAAAGCAGAAAGCACCGAGGAAGAACACCGGGAGCACGACCCAGCGCTGACCATCCGAGAGCAGATGATGATGCTCGAACGAACGCCAGTACCATCCGCGCGGAACCGCGCCATTGCGGTGCAGGCATATCGCAAGCAATGAGAAGTATACGAGCTCTGCCGGAATACCGATGCCCGCAGCGTTGAACATCAGGCGGTTGCCCGCGGCCATCAGCACCACCCATGGAACCGCTTGGGCTACCCCGATCGCGCCGAAGAGCACCAACAGCGCGATGACCCAGAGCGCCTCGTGCATACGGTCGAGAATAGCTGGCTGCGTTCGCGCGCGCATGGGACCGGAGGGGTGATGCGCCTGGCTCTACACTTTTTTCACAGAGCGGCCGATTAGGTATCCAGAGGGCAATTTGGCCGCGCCAGCTCACGATATCAGTGGCGAATGGGACGAGATTCTCACACGGGCCGGTGCGGAGATGTGCGCAGCCCTAGGAATGGGTACGCACTCGGTCGACAGCCGTTGCGACCAGCTTCCACCGGGGCGCATGGGCGCGTGCGTACCTCTGGTCGGTGCGCTCCAACTGCAGCTGGTGGTCTTGTCCACCAACACGGGGGTTCGGGCGATGGCCGAGCGACTCGTGCACCACGAAGAGGGTGATGAGCCGTTGTCGCGGGACGACATCGCCGATGCCATTTCCGAGCTTGCGAATCAGTTTGGGGGCTTGACCAAGCGCGGCCTGTCCAAGGTCGGCGACCTTCGCCTGGGATTGCCGGTGTTCGTCCGGGGCACGCTTACACCGCCCGCAGGGGCCAACGTGTACGCACACGAGGTGCGGTGGGGCGAGATCCCTCTGCTGCTTGCGATTATAGTTTCCGGCTGAACTCCGCCATCGAGGCGACTTTCGTGATACGCCGGAGGCTGTGGGAATGCAGCTTGAGGGTGCCAGTCAGGTCCTGGTGATCGGTGCCGGACCGGCGGGTAGCGCCGCGGCCACGACTTTGGCGCGTGCCGGGGTCGACGTGTGCATGGTGGACCGGGCGCGCTTTCCCCGGGACAAGACCTGCGGTGACGCCGTATCGGCCGGGGCGATGCGGCTGCTCGATGCCATGGGTGTGGCGGCGGACGTGCTCGCGCGGCCCCACGCCTCCGTCGTGCACGCCTCGGCGGTCTTTCCCGGAGGCGAACGCATTGGCCGTGACTATCTGCAACCGGGCTACATCGTGGGGCGTTCGGAGCTGGACGATGCCCTGCGGCGTGGCGCCGAGCGTGCCGGGGCGACGGTCCTGGAGGGGGTTGCCGTGCGGCGCGTGCTGCGGGATCCCGAGACCGACTTCGTCGTGGGCGCTCGGGGCGATCGTTTCCGGTGGCGTGCGGGTGTGACGATCGCCGCTGACGGCCCGTTCAGCGTGGCGTTGCCCGCGCTCGGGTGCGAGCGGCCCCGGGGTCGGCATGTGGGGGTGGCGGCCACGGCGTACCTGCGCGGCGTGACGTTTCCCGCGGGCCCTGCCACGGCCGATCACTATATCGAGTCCGAACTGCCCTTGGGGTATGGGTGGATCTTTCCCGCGGTCGAGGGGCTCTCCAACGTGGGAGTGTATCAGAGGAGAGATGCCTACGGGCAGCGCTCGGGTGGGTTGCGAGCTGCCTTCGAAGCGTTTCTGGACCGGCATCCGGAGCGATTCTGTAACGCTGAGCGGGTGGGTCGCGTACGGAATTGGTCGCTACCTCTGGCTGCGCCGCCCCACGCGATCTCCGCTCCGGGGCTGCTCCTCGCGGGCGACGCCGCCTGTCTGGTGGACCCGCTGTCCGGCGAGGGGATTTGGCAGGCGATCTTTTCAGGGGTCGAGGCCGCCAAGACCGCAGCCGGCGCGATTGCAGAGGGAAACTTGTCGCCAAGGTTGCGTAAGCGCTACGAACGCGCGATCAAGACGCGCATCGCTCGGCCCAGCTTCGGAAAGCGAGCGGTGCAGCATTGCCTTCAGGGCCTTGTCAAGAGCGGGCTTTATCGCCTCCGCCCGCTTCGCGGCAGCGTCCGTAGGATTTATGCGGGTGGTTTCTTGGAGATGACGAAGCGCAGTTGACCCGTTCGTCCATTCGCGAGCTGACCATTCGCCTCAAAACGTTCAAGAACCATTGGCTCCCTTTTTCCGCAAGGCCCTTGCGTAATGCGGCGTAAATCGCCAGAACGGTCGCCAAAGTGGTGTAGCCGCGTTGCCTACAAGTTGCGTACAGGTTGCATCCGGTCAAGCTGTCTAGTGGTTAGACTTATTACTCACAGAGCGTAGTGGAGGGTCGAGCGTGTTCGAACAGCCGAGTCCTGACCTGGCATCGGTCATAGGGGCGATACATCGAAGACAAGCGGAGCAGGACGATGGGATCGCGCGCTTTGCCCGCGATGTCCATGCGGGCCTTTCCTCACGGCCGAGGGTGCTGGACAGCAAGTATCTCTACGACAGCCGCGGTAGCGAGCTGTTCGAGCAGATATGTGTGCAGCCAGAATACTACCCGACACGCACCGAGGCAGCGATTTTACGGAAACGAAGCGGAGAAATCGCGCAGCAGACCGGCCCAGTGACGGTGGTCGAGCTCGGGGCCGGTACCTCGGCCAAGACCGAGCACCTCTTGAGGGCCTATCACAGCGCGGATTGCCTCCACGGTTATGTCGCTGTAGACGTGAGCGACTCTGCACTTCGGAAGGGCCGCGAGACCATCCACGCGGCCTTGCCTGAGGTCGATTCCCACATGCTATGCGCCACCTACGACGCGGCTTTTTCCGCGGTGGGCCAGCTAGGGCGCACCATGCTCGTGTTTCTTGGGAGCACCATCGGCAATTTTCCGCCCGAGGCGATGGACGAGTTCTTTTCCCAAGTGGCCGAGTCCCTCGGACGCGGTGAGTTCTTCCTGTTGGGGGTCGATCTTCACAAGGAGACGACGGTGCTGGAGGCCGCGTACAACGATGCAAAGGGTGTTACCGCGGCGTTTACATTGAACCTGTTTGCGCGCATGAATCGCGAACTCGGCGCGGACATCGATTTGTCCGCCGTCCAACATCGCGCGCACTACAACGTCGAGCGCCGTCAGATCGAGATCTGCGCGGAGTTCACACGGCCTCAGGCCGTCCACGTCCAGCCCCTCGGGGTCGTTCATGGGATCGCCGCAGGTGAGCGGATTTGGACCGAGGTGTCGCGCAAGTTCACCATCGAGCAGCTGTCGCTCCACGTCGCGCCCTTCGGTCTGACGACGCGTCGCGTCTTCTCGGATGACAGCGATCGCTACGCCCTCGTGTTGTTCGAGCGGACGCTCCCATGAGTGAGGGGGTCGAGCACCGCGACACGATCTGTGGCATCTGTCCCGCCGGTTGTTTCGTGCGGGCCAAGCTCGAGGGGGGCAAGGTTACGGACGTCAAACCGCGTCCTGACCATCCGCTCGGGATGATCTGCACGATCGGCGCACACTCGGCCGACGTGATCTACGACGACAACCGGCTGCGATATCCGATGAAGCGGGTGGGGCCGAAG
>JAPPOR010000417.1 GCA_028817905.1 Myxococcales bacterium | reverse complement strand
GCGCTCAGCACGATTCGCGAAGGGCTGTCATTGGGGAGGAAGTCTCACAGGTACTCGGTGCTCTCGGCTATCGATGAGCGGCTCGGAGAGGCTGCACAGGACGCTTTTGCAGAACGCAGGCGAAGCGCATCTCCCGCCATGCGCACCTGACGGGTAGGAACACGGGCGGCACGCTCGAAGGGAGGGAGCATGAAGGCGAAGCAAGCTATGGACAATGGTGTGCGAGGGCGCGAGCAGGGCCGAGGTACGCAGGTTCGGCGCCGGGAGGTCGTCTCGTCGCTCCTGGCGGGCGCAGTCGGCGGAGGCATCGGCGCAAGCTGTGGCGGCGCCGAGCTGGAAATCGTCGGTACGGCGCAGGCCCTGACCCTGGATGACGGGTACCTGGCGTTCGACACGATCGCCGAGCTACTCGCTCACCCGGTCGAGCCGACCGCAGCGCCGGCGACCGCGGTGGTACTCGGCTACCACCGTTTCGGCGATGGTGGCGGCGGCGTGTTCCGCTGGGACGACTCGTCCGATACCGAGGACGGGGGGACAGTGTTTCCGGCAGAGCCGCAAGGGCAATGGAAGCGGATCTTTTCTGGTCCCCTCAACGTGCGATGGTTTGGGGCACGGGCCGACGGGCAAACCTCGGCGCCCACCAACGACCGGGAAGCCATTCAGGCCGCGGTCGATGCGGCCCAGAGCAGCTTCGCGAGCTACAACCCCCCCGGCGTAGACGCGCACTTCTCGGCGCCGACCATCTTCTTTCCGACCGGTGTATATCGAGTGGAGGGCTCGATTGCTGTCAACAGCTACCTTCGGCTCGTTGGCGAGAACTGGAGTCAGCTCGCCGCTCTCGATAGTACCGGGCAACCGGTCTACGATGATCCACTGTTGGTCGTTGGGGGCGCCAACAACGTCGTGGAGCATCTCTCGTTCGCCAACGCGCGCAACCATATTCAGGTATATGGTGGCGTCGGAAACGGAACTGCGGGGGGCAGGCTTCAGATCTCCGATTGCATCTTTTCGGCCCCGGGGCAGTCCGCAATCGTCTTGGACAAGCAGTCGCTCATGGCCTTCGGGCGCTCCGGTTCGCCACTGTCGCTTCAGGTTCGCGCGTGTCAGTTCTTTGGCTCGCGCTTCTACACAGGGACCTTCGACGAGGCCAGGTTCGAGCATTGCAGAGTGTGGTTTGCGCCTGCAAATAGCCCAATTGTGAACCAGGAGGGCTTGGCGAACTACGAGGACCTAGCATGCTTCAACAGTGGCTCCAATCTGTCGCTTTCCCACTGTTTTCTCGTTGGCGCGAACCGTGAACCGGCAACAGACACGCGCGCCGCGTACATCCGCACCAGCGGACGCGTCAACGTGAACCGATGTGACAGCGGCGATATGGGGTGCACCTTCATCCGGTGCGTTAAGCCGGGACCGTCGGAAGACGAGGAGGCATTTCTAACAGAGATAGAGCGTCCGACGATCCAGCTCAGTGACAGTTCGATCAACAACTGCGCTGGTCGATATTGGATGGAGATCCTATCTGACTTCCCGGCGATGATCGACGTGAGCAACGGTGTGTCCACTCACCAGCTCGACGCCTTTCCGAGCGAAGGAATCTACGTGGACGCGGCGGCAACACCGCCGACCGCTAGAACCTACGTGCGGCTGGACATCCCCAACTCCGGAGCTTGCACGTTTCATGAGGGAACCGACCCCAGCGACATCGAGCTACCCGATGTGTCTTCGCGCTACACCGAGTACATGACGCGTCCCGGTCGCGGTGTCGACGACTTCGTATTGCCCGGAGGCGCTACAGAAAACCTCTTCTTTCCAGACGTCTACTCCGACCTTCAACTGAGCTCTACGCCGAACAACATTGGGCACCCAGGGGGAACACCCACTTCGGAGACCGCAACCGGCTACGACCTACGCATCTTGACCGCCACGGCCGACCGCGCGTCCGTTGTCTACCGCGCACAGGATTGGGTGCCCCCCGGGGGGGAGCCCGGGGAGTACGTATTCTCGCTTGCCATCTGGGTGTCATTCGACACGGTCGTACAAATGAGGACGATCGATCCGAATGACGGGCCCAACGCACAGGGCGCCCACAAGCAGGTCTTGCGTTCGGGTGCCTTTCGGCGTCTTTGGATGCGGTTTCACCACGACGGCGCGACACCCGTCACCCTGAGCTACGGGATCTACAAGATCCCTTCGGGTGGAGAGTTCTCGACGGGGCTCTACGCGGTGCACCCGGGCCCTCAGCCCGCTGCCTACCTGTTTCCGGGGAACCCGGCGCCCGAGGGCTCAGGTGTCAAGCAGGTCAGCACGCTGACCGGTCCCCCGACGGCAGGCACATGGCGCAAGGGGGACATCATCTATAACAGCGATCCGAAACCCAATGACTTTGTCGGTTGGGTCTTCACCGACTCCGGCTGGCAACCCTTTGGCGCAATTTCAACCTAGAATCGGGAGGCAACGATGCAGCGGAGACCACCAAGGGTTTCTAGTCATGACGATGTGGACGCGAAACGAGAGCAACGGCGCGGCTTTCTCAAGCGAGCAGGGCTGGGCGCTACTGGGCTCGCACTTTCGGGCTGCGCCTACGAGAGTCAGGCGTCCACTCCGGAGGCGAACGCTGCAGGGGTGGGTGGTAGTGCATTCGCGCTGTCGGCTGGCGGTGGCCACATAGCGGACACCTACGATGACGTAAGGGGCCTGGCCGTCCCGCCTCCGTCGAGCGAGGAGGATATTGCGGTTTTCGTTCGAGGGCGCTCGACGGTCGGTGACGGTGGCGCTGGTACGTTCTTTTGGGACCCGGATGCTTCACTGGGAGACAACGATGGGACCGTGCTCAAGCCGGTTGAGTACAGCGGCAGCGGGGCTTGGAAGCGGGCCTACAGCGGGCCTCTTGATGTGAGGTGGTTTGGCGCTGGCGCCGGGGCGGCCGACGACGCCCCGGCGATCCAGAGCGCGATCGCCGCAGCCGTTGCGCTTACGCAGAACGCGAGCGGGCATGTTTTCAGCACCTACTCCAGGCCAACGGTCTATCTCCCGAGCGGGGTCTATCCACTGGCATCGACCGTGGAGTTGCACAGGTATGTCAGCCTCGAAGGGGAGACCGGTGCCACGCTCAGAGCGGTCAACAACGAGGTGGTCCTGCTGCGGGTCGCGGGCGTGCACAACACCATCGACGGGGTCTCCTTTGTACACGGGCGCAACAGCATCGCCCTGTACGGGCCCCTGGCGGAAGGTGGAGGCACCTGGAATCCGGACGTGGGGACCCAGCCCCTGTTTATCCGCAACTGTCACTTTCACTATCCGCGGGGCCCGGCGATTTGGCAGGACGTTCTGGGCGGGAACCGTTCATTCCAGTCGGCCCTGGTCGTCGAGCAATTCAGCTTCATAGGCCCCCATCTGTATTGGGGCGCCGGCGATGCCGTGATCTTCAAGAACGGTCGCGTCTCCTGGGATCTTGCCAACCTCGCGCAGGTTGGCGAGCCAGGCCATCAAACCGTCGAGGTGCCGAGCGGGGAGGTCTTGCCCCTTGCATGCTTCAACACGAATGTGAACCTGATCGTCGACAGCTGTTTCCTGTATCCCGTGGGAGGCGGCGCTGGCGCGACCTGGCCGAGCCGGGCAGCTTGGTTCGCGGGGACCGGCAACATTCGCATCATCGAGTGCAGCACCTCCGATATGATCGATCAGGTATTTGTGCGCCAGTACGTCGCGGCCACGGCGTACCTCGACTCGCCGGTACCGACGGGTCCGAACCCCAAGCTTGTGTTCGTTTCCGAGCGCTCGCCTATGGACTGCGCCGGCGGCACGAACTGGCTAGAAGTCTATGACGATTTTCCCAAGCTGATCGCCGTTCATGATCGCTGGGAGATCAATTTCGAGACTTCGTGGGGCATCTGGGTTCACGATGACATCGACATGTACACGGTGCTGAAGGAACATGCCTATCTGCACGGTATCTTCCTTGGCCGCTACAAGCACGCAGGCGCCTATCGGATTCGGCAAAGCTCCGATCCCACGAATCGGGAGGGCTTCGATCTGAGGAGCTACCTGCACATCTTTCAGCAGGAGCCGCAGGAGCACCTCGACCCTGGTCCCCAGGACAACCTGTTCTTGCCGGGAGTCTACAACGCTTTCCAGCCGCCCCAGATGAGCGCAGGGGGTGGCCCGATGCTCCAGGGGGACCACACGGACAGTGGGACCGGATATCAGCTGCAAGGATGGACGGCAGCGGCCGCGCCCAATCACTTCACCATGACAAGCGCGCCGTGGGGCGTTACAGACGATGGGTACTATCCGCCGGGCCTGTACGTATTTGCGTTCTATTTCAAGGTGAACTTCGATGGCGCGATGTCGATCGGGTATCGGTGCGACGGCAGCTGGGTGAACGCCAAGACTCATACCTTCGCTGGACGAGACACATACCAGCGAGCGTCCTTCTCGTTCTACTTCCCTGCTGACACCACGTTCCAGCTCGGGGCAGCCATCTACAGTTTTCCCCTGAACGGCACGATCAGCGCTGGGCTCTTTTCCGTCCACCGGGGTACGACCCCCTCCCCCTATGTCTTTCCAGGAAATCCAGCCATGGAATCGAACGCGGTTCAGCAGGTGAGCTTTCTAGGCGGTCCGCCGACAACCGGCACATGGCGCAAGGGGGACATTGTCTACAACAGCGATCCGAAGCCCAACGACTTCGTCGGTTGGGTCTTCACCGACACAGGTTGGAAGCCCTTCGGTGCCATTCAGGAGCCGTAGGGCGGCGAGCGCGTGGGGTGGGCACAGGATCCGGGCTATTCGTCCGCGACGGGTACCAGCGGTAGCTCGACGGTCGTTCGCCTGCCATCGTACAGGAAGCCCACGCGTGCGCGGTCGCCGATCCGCTTGCGGTCGAGCGCGCGAAATAGATCGGTTGCGCTGGTGATTCGGGTGTCGTCGATGGCGACAATCGTGTGACCCAGGAGGATCCCCCCGGTGAAGCGATCCCGGCGCAGTGGCTTGATGCCGGCGCGCGCAGCCGGGGAACCCCGCGGCACATCGAGCACCAATACGCCGGGCAGTCCCAGGCGGCCGGCCAGGCCCGCCTCGTCGATGTGCAGGCCGAGTCCCGGGCGGACGACCCGTCCGTGCTCGATCAACTGGCTCACGATACGCTGCACTGTGTTGACCGGTACGGCAAAGCCGATGCCCGCGTACGCACCCGTCGGGCTGTAGATCGATGTATTGATGCCGATCAGCCGTCCCGACGTATCGATCAGCGGGCCGCCGGAGTTTCCCGGGTTGATCGCGGCGTCGGTCTGAATGACGCCCTGGATCGGCCTTCGATTGACCGACATGATCTCACGCTGCAGCCCGCTGATAACGCCCGTTGAAAGCGTCTGGTCCAGGCCAAACGGGTTGCCGATCGCCAGCACGTGCTGACCCACGCGTAGATTGTGTGATGTGCCGCGCGCTAGCGGCCTTAGCTGCTTGCGGGGCGCATCGATCTTGAGCACAGCGATGTCTTTTGCGGCGTAGGCACCCACCAGCTTGGCTGTCCATACGGAGCGGTCACTCAAGGTAACCCGGGCCGCGTCCGCGTCCTGGATCACATGGTAGTTGGTGACCACGTGTCCGCGTCGGTCCCATACGATGCCCGATCCGGTGCCTTGGGGGACGGTGGTGGCCTTCCAGCGGAACAGGTCCTGACGCACGGCCAAGGTGGTGATGAAGGTGACGGCCGGGGCGGACCGCTCGAAGATCTCGATCGTTTGGCGCTCAACCTGAGACAGGCTCTGGCTGGCCGCGGGTATCGGGGGTGCAGCGGGCGCCGCCGGCGGGGGCG
>JAPPOR010000382.1 GCA_028817905.1 Myxococcales bacterium | reverse complement strand
CGAAGCCGAATCCCTGCGCGATCCGACGCCGAAGTCGTGAATGATCCGGGCTAGCGCGGCCAGACTCGGTGCGGGCTACAGCAGCACGTCACACGGGAACAGGCAGCTTCGCCTCAATTTGGCACGCACATTGCTTCACATGAGGGCACGGTGGCGTGCGTGTGCCGTGGTGTGCCAATCGATGGTCGAAGGAGCGAAGACAATGCAGGGTTTCCGCGAATCTCGTGGCTTTTGCCCAGGCAGCAGGGGCCGGGCCCTGTTGCTGGCCGTTTGCGTCGCCGCCGCCGGGACGGCACTCGGCCTCCCGTGGCCGAGCCCCGTAGCGGCCTGCGGCGGCCTGTTCTGCAACAATAGTCAGCCCGTCAACCAGGTCGCCGAGCGCATCCTGTTCGTCGACAACGGCGACGACACCACGACCGCCGTCATCGAGATCCAGTACCAGGGCCCCGCCGAGCGCTTCGCGTGGGTCCTGCCCGTCCCCGACATCGCGAACCCCGATGAGGACATCTCGGTCTCGAGTGAGCTAGCGCTCGACCGGCTACAGCAGGCCACCAACCCCCAGTACAACCTGGTCGTGCGCTTCGACGACGACTGCGCGGGCCCCGACTCGGGATTCGGACAGGCAGCCAGTGCAGGGGCAGGCGCCATGGCCATGCCCGCCACCCTCAACGGCGGGCCCGCCATCATCGTAGAAGCCTCCGGCAGCGTCGGCCCCTTCGACTGGGAACTGGTTTCAGCCAATCCGGACTTCGAGGATCCGGCCCAGGAAGCGATCGACTGGCTCGAACAGAACGACTACGACGTGGGCGAGCTGGGCCCCGACCTGCTGCGCCCCTACCTGGCCGACGACAACAAGCTGCTCGCGGTACGCCTGACGAAGGGCAACGAGGTCGGCTCCATTCGGCCGCTGAGGATCACCTACGCCGGAGACAAGCCCTCGATCCCGATCAAGCCCACGGCCGTGGCGGCCGACCCCGACATGGGCATCATGGTGTGGGTCGGGGGCAAGGAGCGCGCCATCCCCAAGAACTACAACCTGCTCGAGCTCAACGAGGCCCTGATCGATTGGTTTCAGCCCATGCGCAACTACGACGACGTGGTCACCGCGGCCGCCGACGAGGCCGGCGGCCACGGCTTCGTGACCGAGTTCGCCAACAGCTCGACCAATCTTCAGAACGTGATCTTGCCCGAGTGGGAGCGGGACAATTGGGCCCGTTTCAGCGGCCAGGCGTTTGCGACGGGCATCCAGATGCTGAACCAGGCGAGCGGCATGTTCGGCGCCTGGGACGGGTTCCGCGACGCCGTCACGGCGGCGATCACCATTCCCGACGGGGCGGACTTCGACATCGACGATGTCCTGGGTTGCCCCACCTGCTATCTGAACCCGCGCATGTCGGCCGACGAGAGCGAGCCGATGGCGACCCTGGACACGGAGCGGTTCCGCCGCCAGCTCTTCGAGCAGGTCGTGCGCCCGATGCTGGAAACCGACTCGCTCTTGCTCAGCCAGTCCTGGGTCACGCGCCTGTACACGACCATGAGCCCTGAGGAGATGACCGAGGACCCGGTCTTCGACTTCAACCCCGACCTGCCGGCGGTCAACAACGTGCATACCCAGGAGCGCCTCGTCGGTTGCACTTTCACTGGGCCCTGGCGGGTAGAGTTCGAAGCTGGGGTCGTGCGGGGCACCACGGTCGGCACCTGGCCCATGGAGGTGGAGACCGCCGACATGCCCGCAGCCCTACGGATCTCCATGGTGGGCACCAGCGGCCCGCCGACGGTCATGATCGACAACGCCGACAAGATCCGGCAGGCGCTTCCCGGGGAACCCTCCGACGACAACGACAACGACGACGACGACGGGGATCGGCGTGAGGGGGAGGACGGCGGAGACGTGGAGGACGGGGAAAGCGACTCCGAGACTGGCGGGGACCGGGACGAGGGCGACGAGGACGAGGGCGAGGACGAGGACGAGGACGAGGACAAGGACAAGGACAAGGACGGCGGCGGGCTGTTCTGCCACGTCGCCGCCCCCGGACAGGTCGGTACCGGCACCGGGACGCCCGTAGGCGCCATGCTATTCGGCGTGCTCTTGGTGGGTGCCATGGCGCGGCGCAGGCGGTCCCATATGGGCGACACCAGACAGGACGTGCGGAGCGGCGAGTAGGCCGCGCTACAGAATCGATCCGTGTGCCCGCCGGGGTGGGCACGACCCGACACGAGGGTCTGAGGAAGGTGAGCGATGAACACGATGCGAACGAGACGAGCGCGGCAGTCACAGCGGTACAACCTCGGGCTGGCCACCACGGGATCGGCCCTGCTTCGGTGCGGACTGTTGGCAGCGGCCGGCCTGCTCGCGGCGAGCGTCGCGCGGCCCAGCCCAGCGGCGGCCTGTGGCGGGCTGTTCTGCAACAACAACCAGCCCGTCAATCAGACGGCCGAGCGCATTCTCTTCGTGGACAACGGCGACGGCACCACCACCGCGGTCATCGAGATCCAGTACCAGGGTCCGGCCGAACGGTTCGCATGGGTCCTGCCGGTGCCCTCGATCGAAAACCCCGACGAGGACATCAAGGTGTCCAGCACCCAGGCCCTCGACCGCCTGCAACAGGCGACCAACCCCCGCTACAACCTGACCGTGACCTTCGACGGAGACTGTCGCCAGGCGAACCCGCTCGGAGCGGCGGGCCTCGACTTCGGACCAGAAGAGGCCATGGCAGATCCCACCGAGCGTGGTGTCGTAGTGGAAGCCTCCGGCAGCGTGGGCCCCTTCGCCTGGCAGCTGCTCGACGTGGACGAGACGCTGAGCGACCCGGCCCAGACCGCCGTCGATTGGATGGAGGACAATGACTACGACATCAGCGGCATCGGCACCGACCTGCTGCGACCCTACCTCCAGGCCGGCAACCGACTGCTAGCCGTGCGCCTGGTCAAGGGCAACGACACCGGAGCCATCCGCCCGCTCATGATCACCTACGCCGGCGACACGCCATCGATCCCCATCCGCCCGACGGCCGTGGCAGCCGAGGACGACATGGCCATCATGGTATTCGTAGGCGGCAGCGACCGGGCGATTCCCAAGAACTACAACCTGCTCGAACTCAACGAAGCCCTGATCGACTGGTTCCAGCCGGCCCGCAACTACGACGAGGTCGTCACGGCCGCCGCGAATGAGGCTGGCGGCCACGGCTTCGTGACCGAGTACGCCGACCAGGCCAGCATGCTCCAGAACACCGTGTTCCCTGCCTGGGAGCAGCAGCGCTGGGACGAGTTCAGCTCCCAAACCTTCGCGAACGGCCTGGCCATGTACAATCAGGCCAGCGCCATGTACGGCGCCTGGGATGGCTTCGCAGAGGTCTTCCGGTCCGCGATCACCATCCCCGCAAGCGCGTCATTCGATGTCGACGACGTGATCGCGTGCCCCAACTGCTATCTGATGGCCGACCCCTTCGGGGACAACGCCAGCCTGAACATGAGCCAGTTCCGGCGGCAGCTCTTCGAGCAGGTGATCCGACCGGTGCAAGAGACCGACGCCCTGGTGATGGGCTCGGGCTGGCTCACGCGCTTCTACACCACCATGAGCGCCGACGAGATGAACGAGGACCCGGTCTTCGACTTCAACCCCGACCTCCCGGCCGTGAGCAACATCCACACCGCCGAACGTGTTGTCGATTGCACTCAGGGCGGCTTCGGGGGCCCCTGGCAGGTGGAGTTTGAGACGGGCACCGTCATGGGAACCGACCTGTCCGCCTGGCCGCTGGACGTCGCGACCACCGACATGCCAGCTGCCGTGCGCATCCTGCAGGTCGGCACCAGCGGGCCTCCGACCATCATGGTCGACATGATGGACGAGGCCAAGGACATGCTCGAAGAGATGATGGAGGAGAGCAAGCCAGAGCCCGAACCGGAGCCCAGGCAGCCCATGGGCGCGGGCCCGGGAGCCGAAGACCCGCGCAGGGACGAGCAGGATGCCCCGGTCAGGAACGACCCCGCCGAGAACGACCGACGCCGGGACGACAACGCGGGCGCGGCCGGTAGCGGGGCCGACCAACCCAGGGTCATCGAGATGGCCAAGCAGGAAACAGAGGATGAGGACGGCGACAGCGACGGTGGCGGGACCGGCACCGGCGAGGGCGGCGGCCTGTTCTGCAGCGTGAAGACGCCGGGTAGCCAGTCGGAGCACGCGCCTTGGTTCGCCGTCGGACTCCTGCTGCTGGTCGGCCTCATCCGCGGTCGCCGGCGCACAAGCGCATGGATGCGCGCCGCACTATCGGCCGGTGCCCTGGCGACCGCATGGACAGTGGCCGCGCCGAGCCCGGCAGCGGCCTGCGGCGGGCTGTTCTGCAACAACAATCAGCCGGTCAACCAGACCGCCGAGCGCATCATCTTTGTCGACAACGGTGACGACACCACTACAGCCGTGATCGAGATCCAGTACCAGGGCCCCTCCGAGCGCTTCGCCTGGGTCCTGCCTGTCCCGGACATCGCGAACCCGGACGACGACATCCGGGTGTCCAGCACGATCGCCCTCGACCGCCTGCAGCAGGCGACCAACCCCCAATACAACCTGACGGTGCGCTTCGAAGGGTGTGACACGCTCGGCAATGGCGGCTTGATGCAACCGGTCGCCCAGGCGTCCTCCGGGCCCGACATGGGCATGGCCGACACGGAGAGCGCGGTCACGGTGGAGGCGTCCGGCAGCGTGGGCCCCTTCGACTGGCAGCTGCTCGAGGTGGACACCGAGCGCGACGACCCGGCCCAGGAGGCGGTCGACTGGCTCGAGGACAACGACTACGACATCACCGCGATCGGTCCCGATCTCCTGCGGCCCTACCTCGAAGCCGGTAACAAGTTACTGGCCGTCAAGCTGACCAAGGGCAACGACGCGGGCGCCATCCGGCCGCTGATGATCACCTACGCCGGCGACACGCCATCGATCCCCATTCGCCCCACGGCCGTGGCCGCGGAAGACGACATGGCCATCATGGTCTTCGTCGGAGGCGGCGACCGGGCGATCCCCAAGAACTACAACCTGCTCGAGCTCAATGAGGCCCTGATCGACTGGTTTCAGCCCATGCGCAACTACGACGAGGTCGTGAGCGCCGCGGCCAACGAGGCGGGCGGGCACGGCTTCGTCACCGAGTACGCCGACCGCTCCAGCAATCTCCAGGATGTGATCGTGCCCCAGTGGGAGCGGCAACAGTGGAACGAGTTCAGCGGCCAGACCTTCGGCTCGCCCGTGCAGATGTACGACGCGGCGGCTGGCCGCTTCGGTCGATGGGATGGCTTCCGCGAGGCCTTCACCGCGTCGACCATGATCCCGGAGGGAGCCGACTTCGACCTCGACGACGTCCTCGGCTGCCCGAAGTGCTACCTCAACAGCGGCGCCGCCCAGGACGACTCGCTCGCCACGCTCGACATGGATCTGTTTCGGCGCAAGCTGTTCGAGATGGTCGTACGGCCCATGTTCGAAACCGAGACCCTGGTCCAACGGCAGAGCTGGCTCACGCGCTTCTACACCACCATGAGTGCCGAAGAGATGACCGAGGATCCGGTCTTCGACTTCAACCCCGACCTGGAAGCCGTCAGCAACGTCCACACGGCCGAGCGGATCGTCAAGTGCGGCCAGGGCTTCAACGGGCCCTGGCGCGTGGAGTTCGAAGGCGGCACCGTGGAAGGAAACAACGTCGGTACCTGGCCGCTCAACGTGGCGACCACCGACATGCCCGCCGCCCTACGCATCCTGACCGTCGGCACCAGTGGCCAGCCTACCGTGATGATCGACAGCGTCGAGGAAAGCCGTTAAGCGATGTATGAGGCCATGAACTGCTCCGGTG
>JAPPOR010000661.1 GCA_028817905.1 Myxococcales bacterium | reverse complement strand
CCCGCGTCCATCACCAAATCACGCGCCCTCGCACAACTGCTCGACTCCGCAGCGCCTTCGCCTCAGTCGAAAATACAGCGAGTATTCCCTCCTTCACCGAAGGCCCTGCGAAAGCCGAACACTTGCACGATCATCACGTGCCTTGGTGATGGATGCGGGCCAGCTCTTGATCGAGGCGGCCTCGATGGGCCTGATCAGAGACCCAAAATGTCCGGCATTGTCGACGCAGTGTAGCGAGCCGTCGGCAACGCTCGGGACGGTCTTGTCGCGCTTCCCGCTGCCCAACCGCACAAACTCGACGGTCAGCGCGAGTCCGTTTGGCCGCCGCAGGCCCCGTGGTGGCGCCGTCGCCGCGTCCGGGTAGGCGAGCGAGCCGGCCTCGGGCCGTCGGGCCGCGCCTGCGCGCGCTTCAGTCTTCGCAGGTTGCGGGGGGATGCCCGCGCCGTGGACGGATCGCGGAAGAATCCATTAGATATAGCAATTTGCAGTATTTGGGTGCCATTCTGAGGTTTGTCCACAGGTGACACGACATTTAGTGGCGTTTTGTGACGCTACATGGCACGTCACCCATTGTCGCGTAGTCCGATCGCTGCTAGCGTAGCCACCATGCGTATCAGCAACAGCTTCTCCGAAGGCGAGATCCAGGTTATGGATTTCATCGTTCAGACCCTTCTGCGCGGCGGGACTCCGAGCATGGCTACCCGGCACAAGGAGTTCGCTTCCTTGTGTCGCAAAGTCATGGCCATGAAGGCCAAGGTCCACGAAAAGCAGAAGCAACAGGTCGAGGAGTCCTCGGTGGGCACCGTGGACGCACCGGTCGACGAGGTGACCACCCCGGAGGCGACCAACCCGACCAACCCGGGCGGGGACACCCTGGTCGCGACCGCTGTTTGAAGCTCGGCTCGCGGGGCATCTGCACCCCTACTCGGGCGAGCGAACGGTGGTCTTCGCGGGTCGTGCGAGTGGCGACGAAGCGCTGCTGCGCAAGAGTCGCGTAGCGAGCGCAGCTCGTGAAGAGCGCGCTCATGGCCCGTGCGCTTGCCCTGTGCGCTTGGCCCGTGCCCTTAGTGGCCCGACGGTAGCCATTGACAGGGGATGACGCCTCGCGTAGGGCCCAAGCCATGCTCGTCATCCAGGGTGGCCGAGTCTTGGATCCCACGCGCGGCATCGACCAGGTCACAGATGTCGTCATCGATGGAGGCCAGATTGCCCGCGTGGGTCCGGCCGGCGACGACCTTCGTCCCGGCGCGGGCGACCGGGTCGTGGACGCCAAGGGGACTTGGGTCGTGCCGGGGCTGGTCGATCTTCACGTTCACTTCCGGGAGCCGGGACATGAGTACAAGGAGGACATAGCCTCGGGCCTAGGCGCCGCGGCCGCCGGCGGTTTCACCTCCGTGTGCGCGATGCCCAATACCTCGCCGGTCAACGATACGCGGGCGATCACCGAGATGATGTGCGCTCGAGCGCGCGAGGCCCGAGGGACGCGCCTGTACCCGATCGCGGCGATCACGCGCGGGTGCAAAGGCGCCGAGCTGACCGAGATGGGGGATCTGAAGGATGCCGGAGCGATCGGTGTCAGCGACGACGGCCTGTGCGTGATGAACGCGGCCGTGATGCGGCGGGCCCTCGAGTATGCCGCGTCGTTTGACCTGCTGGTCTCCCAGCACTGCGAGGACCACAATCTGACCGCCGGGGCGCAAATGCACGAAGGCGAGATTTCCACCCGTCTTGGTCTCACCGGCTGGCCTCGCTCCGGGGAGGATGTCATCGTTGCGCGCGACCTGATCCTCGCCGCCGATGCGGGAGCACGCTATCACGTAGCGCACATCAGCAGCGCCCGGTCGGTCGAGCTCGTGCGCGCGGCGAAGGATCGCGGCCTCAAGGTTACGGCCGAGGTCACGCCGCACCATCTGATGCTCACGCATGCGAAGCTCCTCGGGTACGACACCGCTTGCAAGGTCAACCCGCCCCTGCGGGAGGCCCGCGACCGTGATGCCCTGCGAGCCGCCCTTGCCGACGGTACGATCGACTGCATCGCCACCGATCATGCGCCCCACAGCGAACTGGAGAAGGACTGCGAGTTTGCGGCCGCCGCGCCCGGGATGATCGGCCTGGAAACGACGATCCCGGTCTTGCTGGAGCTGGTGCGTGAGGAGATGCTCACACCACTGCGATTTGTGGAGGCCCTGTCGAGTGCGCCCGCCCGGATCGCCAAGATACCCGGCGGATCGCTGGCGGCGGGCGGGCCCGCAGACGTGACGGTCATCGATCCGGATGCGCGTTGGACCCTTCGCGCCGACCGGGTACACTCTCGGTCCGCGAATACGCCTTTTTTGGATACCGAAGTGCAAGGAGCGATTCGCATGACGCTCGTCGATGGAAGGGTGGTCTACGAAGCATGAGACCGGTGACCGCACGCAGCGATCCTCCTACTCAGATTGCTCACCTCGTGCTGGCAGATGGGACCGCTTTTTCCGGTCTCGCGATCGGGGCCGAGGGGTACACGGTGGGTGAGGCAGTCTTCACCACGGGCATGACGGGCTACCAGGAGGTTCTGACCGACCCTTCCTATTGCGGGCAGATAATTACGATGACCGCACCCCAAATGGGAAACACCGGGGTCAATCAGGACGACGTTGAGACGCGAGCACCGGTTGCGGCAGGTTTCGCCGTGCACGAGTTGGCCGGGCTCGCGAGCAACTGGCGCGCGACGCAGACCCTGGATGCCTACCTCAAAGAGCACGGGATCGTGGGGATTGCGGGCATCGACACGCGCAGCCTCACACGCCACGTACGCGATCACGGAGCACAGATGGCCGCCGTCGGCACCGAGGACGTGGCGACCTTGCACGACCGGGCCAAGGCTGCGCCCCCCATGACCGGACGCGACCTGACACCCGATGTCACCTGTGACGGGGTCCACCGGTGGACCGAAGGCTCGGGGGTGTGGAGGCTGACGGAACACCACGCCCCGCGACGCCACATCGTCGCCATCGACTTCGGAGTCAAACTCAATATCCTGCGCTGTCTGGTCGATGTGGGCTGTGAGGTGACCGTGGTGCCGGCCACGACCCCTGCGGAGGACGTCCTGAGCCTAGACCCGGATGGCATCTTCCTTTCGAACGGACCGGGAGATCCCGAGGCTGTTCGCGAAGGCATCGCCACCGTGGGCAGTCTGATCGGCAAGCGACCTCTCTTCGGCATTTGCCTCGGCCACCAGATCCTGTGCTTGGCCTTGGGTGGTAGCAGGTACAAGCTCAAGTTCGGCCACCGGGGACTCAACCAGCCCGTGCGCGATCAGGATACCGGCCGGATCGAAGTCACATCTCAGAACCACGGCTTTTGCATCGACATGGACTCGCTGTCTGGCAAGTGCAAGGTGACGCACGTCCATTTGAATGACCACACCGTGGAAGGGATCGAGCATCTGGACAGTGGGGCGTTCAGCGTGCAGTACCATCCTGAGGCCAGCGCGGGTCCGCACGATGCACGCTACCTTTTCCAGCGATTCGTCGATCGCGTTGATGCGTTTCGGAGCTAGCGTTCAGGGGGGTGGATGATCGGGGATGCGCCGAGGATGCTAAAGCGAACATCCCGCCTGACGCGCCCTGAGACAGTCCTTGCGCTGGCTGGGATGCTGCTACTGTCCCCCCGCATCGCGCTGGGCCAACCGGAAGAAGAGGCGACGCCTCCACCGGCGGATGAGCCCGAGGCGAAGGGGGCCCGAGCGCCGGCCGGGCCACCTGCCGCAGAGCTCCCCCCAACAGGCGCCACTACGGACTCCGCCCAGACGGACGCAGCGGCGGCCCGGGCCATCCGTGAACGCGAGGCGGCGGAGCAGGACAAGGGCGAGGCCATGCCACCCGATCCGCGCGAAGGGGAAACGCTTCCTCGACCCAAGGATCCCAGCGATGGGGCCGCGTCTGAGGGCGAGCGCCCCGGCGGCTCCCCTCCAGCTAGCTACTTGCTTCCGCCTCCACCGGCAGGAGTCTACTATCCGGGCCCGGTTCCGACCCCGGGCGGACAGACCGATTCCGGCGAGCTCAAACTCCCAAGCCGCATCAGCACGCGCCTGCGAGTGCTCGCCGCCGACCTGGACGCGCTGGCCAACCGCGGGGGCCCTTCCCTGACCAACGGGGTGCTCTCTGTCGTCACCGGAGGACTGTCGATCGCGTTGGGCGCGCTCCTGGCGGAGGAATCCCTCAGCCCCTTCCTGTACGTGTTTGGCGGTGCGAGCATGGCCCGCGGGGTCGTGGACCTGGTCTTTTCGCCCGATCCAGACGCGGTCGCGCTCGAATTCTCCCACATGCCCATGCGCGACGTGGACGAGGTCAAGATGCGACTGCGCTTTGGCGAACGTGGACTTCGTGGCCTGGCCGACGACGCCCGTATCGCGCGCATTCTCGACGGCAGCCTGAGCGTCGCCGCCGGCGTGGCGGTCGTGCCGCTGGTGCTCCTGCCGCTGTCTGAGGAAGAAGACCGGGAGCTTGAGGCGCTGGATGTGTTCGTGGTGATCGGTGCGGGAATCTCGGTGCTGAGCGGCGTGGTCAGCTTGGTCAGCAAGAGCGACGCCGAGCGTCGCGACCAGGCTTACACGAAACTCAAGCGTCGACTGAGCCGACCGCCGGGTGCGACGAAGGATGCTGCCAAGGACAAGGAGGACGTGCCCGACCCGAAGGTCTCGATGTCCGTGTCTCCGTTCGGCGCCTCGCTGCGACTTGTTCAACGCTTCTGACATGAAGCTTGCCTTCGGGAAGCTCCACGCCAGGTTCCATTCGTCCATAGAGAGGGCCACGCGGCCTCTCCGCCCCGCCAGCCAAGCCGGCGGGGCCCTCTCTCTTGCGGGGCGCGTGCGCCCGCCCATGGCGTCCGGCTCCGGTTTCTCGCCCGAATGGGATGGCACGGGCGACGCGCGCAGCTGCTCCCCGTTATAGCTAACAGCAGATACCCCGCACATCGAAGCACCGGGGTGGCCATGCGGGTGCATGTGGTGGTCCAACCTGCAAGGGCGCTGCTTCGAGTCGCGTGCGACGTGATGAGTGGGGCTGCGGCCGGTAAGATTAGGGGATGGCAATCGTTAGGCTCCTCTCCGCTTCCCTGACCGCGTTGGTGTTCCTGCTGTGCGCCTGTGGCGAAGCCGAGCGCGCGACCGCGCCGCCAGCGCCCGGTGGGGGCCAGGGCCGTGGTGGATACAAGGGCCCCACGGGGACAACTCGAGACGCGGGGCGAGCATCCTTCGAGGACGATGACGCCGGGGTTGTGCTCGACGACGCCACCCTGGATTGCGACAACGTGGAGGAAAAGCCCTTCCTGGGCGAGGACTCGATGCCTGGCATGTTGCTGAACGCGACCGGCGCACCGGACGACTTCATCGTGACGCGGGTCGCGATTGGTTTCGAAGGGGATTGCGATCGACCGGCGGTAATTCTGTCCATGGGCGGGGGACGCTGCCCGGATGGGGACGGCCACGAGCTCGTCTTCGCGATCGATAGCCAGGCGATCGAGGATGGTCTGGTCGGCCAGTACACGCTCGGTGCCTCGGGCGGGGATGAACGCGTCCAGATTCGCTACCACCGACCCGAGCGGCATAGACGGGCCGGCATGTTCGGCTGCGGCGACGCCAGCGGCACCATCGACTTCACCGCAGGCTTGGGTCTGTCCGACGGTGATCGGTTTGTGGGCAAGTACGACCTCACCCTGCCCCCCTGCTCCGAGACGGTGGCCGACCCAGAGACCGTGCGCGGCTCGTTCGCGCTAGAGCTCAAGCACGATGTCGAGGACGCCTGCCAGGCGCAACCCTAGCCCGCATCCATCACCAAATCACGCGCCCTCGCACAACTGCTCGACTCCGC
>JAPPOR010000624.1:18418-27784 GCA_028817905.1 Myxococcales bacterium | reverse complement strand
AGCGCAGCCAGCCTGCTCGCGGACTGCCGCCAACTAAAATCCTGGGCCAGTACGCCGGCCGGCGGCTGTTCGACCTGACCGACCTCTGCCGCTTTGCGAATGGCGGCCAAGATCCCTCCTGCAAGGGACTCCTCGGTCGGCTGCACCACGATCGCGCCTGGACCCCCTGCCTCCAGCAGCTCGGGGATGTCGCTGATAATGGTCTGTGTGCCGCAGCCGCGCGCTTCCAGCACCGGCATGCCGAAACCCTCGTAGAGCGACGGAAACACGAGCGCGTCCGCAAGCGCGTAAGCCCCTGGCAGGAAATCGTCCGGTAGGTAGCCGGGCATCACGACGCCGAACTCGCTGGCAGCCCGGAGCTCGCGCATCAGCCCCTTGTTGTTCCAGCCGGATCCCCCCACCAGGACGAGCTGATGCTCAGGCAGGATGCCCGCACGCTTCAAGCGCACGAATGTCTTGGAGAGTGCCTTGAGGTTCTTGCGCGGCTCGACCGTGCCCACAGACAGCAGGTACGGCCTGCGGATACCAAACTCCGCCAAGCGCTCCGCCGCGGCTTCTCGTTCGGCGCCGTCCAGAGGCCGGAAGCGCGGGTGTAGTCCAGGCCGCACGACGTCCTTGACGGGTGTGCCGAGCAGCTCGCTGACCCTGGTGGCGGTGCCCATCGAGTTGGTCAATACGTAGTCAGCGTGTTTCACGTCCTCCGCAAACCAGAGGTTGTGCATCAGGCGGGAAACCGGCTGCATCGTCTCGGGCACGAGAATGTGGTTGAGATCGTGCACGGTACTGATGGTGCAAGTCGGACTCGGCAACCGCGGGTGAATGGTCCTCGCACCCCAGAAAAAATCCAGCTTGTCCTCCAGGCACAGGGCGCGTGCGCGCGTCTTGAGCCAGACGTAGGAGGGGATGCGACGCATGGAGGGAACCCGCTCCTGTCGCAGGGTCCAACGCTCGGAAGGAAGCTTCAGTTCGTTCCTTGGAAGGCGTCCATAGGCAAAGAACTCAACCTGCGGCAGCTGCTTCTCAAGCGCCTGGCAAAGATTGAAGCAGTAGTGACCCACCCCCGATAGAGGCGCGCGCAAGGCTTCTCCGTCGACTCCGAATCGTAGACTCGCCATAAGTCGCTCTACCTCCCTCACGCTCCCGAGCACTTGCGCGCGCACGCGGCGACAGCCATGACTAGCCCGCGTTCAACCCCCCCTAGCTACTACACGCAACTACAAGGTAGGCGGGATGTAGCAGAAGCGGCCAGGACTGGTCAATACCAGTAATTCGCGGCGTACAGATGTGCCGTAAGACGAGCTGCTGAAGTCCAAGCGGTTGTTGTGGATGGGCAGGAAGTTTGGCCCAGAAGTTTGACGGCTCCTGCGGCACCCATCAGCTGCAAGGACCCTCTTTGAGACCGAGCACCCCCCCGTAGATTTTGCGTTCGGCCAAAGAGATAGCAGGATCGAAGCTTGCGGGAAATCACGTCGCCACGTGACACACGATCGAGCGAGACGCTCATCCTGGTCAGGGCAGGGTTGCATGTTGGGAACAGCACAGTTGCGTGGTCTACGAATGAACAGCTCAGGTGGACCGGCGGCTTTCAAGTGCCACAGGCCAGTGCTAGCTTCTGCCGGGGTTGCCTTCGTATCGGTGCGCGTAGGCCAACGCGCACCCATGCATTCGGTCGCTGGGTTTAGCCCCGCTCGGGTTGCCCCAACACCGGTCCGCTGTCGGGGGTTCCATGTATCACGCAGACCGCCAGCATTGCGCTCCGGGGCACGCCTCCGCATCCTCAAATGGGGATGCCTGCATCCCGACCTACCAAGGGGATGTTTGTGGAATTTCCGAGCTGTGCGCAGGCCGTCCCCGCCCGCCGTATGCACCGAGACGTGCAGGAGCCATGGATGTGACGAACCATACTCAGAACTCCGGGTGGCCGAGTACGTGGCCAAGCGCGCGCGGGCGGGACAAGCGGCTCACCCGGCTGGTCTTGTTGGCAGGTGTGTGGCTTCTGGTGTGTACGAGCCTACTGGCGTGCGAGGGGCGCCTGGGCGATCCGAGCAAGGACCGCCCGTCTACCCGCCCGTCTGACAAAGGTCTTGCTGGCACCGCAGAAAACGAACGCGACGGGGATCGCCGACCGGGCGACCCGGGCGATTACGGGGACGCGGACGGGCCGGCCCGCGATCGAGGCGACGATGGCGACCGGAGCGAGGCCGCTGGTGATGGTGACGCAACCGACTCCTCCTCTGAAGGAAGCGAATCCACCGAAGATGGTCGGAGCAACATGGAACGGCCCATGGAAGCCGCGTTCCATCCCCCCAACCCCTCGATCATCAACAACTGCGAGCAGGACGACGGGGCGCTCCGAGGTGCCGCCAATCCCAGTGCACGCAAGCTGGGCAAGGAAGAGCTGCTTGCGTCGCTCAAGGGAGCGATCCTTGCTCGCCACCGTTACTCAGAACTCGAGGACGTGGCGGGCTTCAAGGACCAGACCTTCAAGAACTATGATCAAATCGAACCGCTGCAGCTCGCGATGAATGCCTATCCTCCCGACAGCGCGGAGCCGGCGGGCGAAGCGTTCGTCGAAACGTTCTCCGGAGAGCAGCTGTCAGCATGGTCACAGGTGGCCGACCTGGTCGCCAGCCGCTTTGCCAGCGCTGGCTGGGCCCAGGAGTATACGGCTTCTTCATGCTTCGACCCGGACGCTCCAGAAGCCAACGAAGCCTGCCATCGTGAGTTCGTCAGCGAGTTCGGCGCCGTGGTCTTTCGACGCCCCCTTTCGGAGGCCGAAGTCGAGCGCTTGGTGACGTTCGCGCAAGAAGCCGAGAGCACAGAAGACGGTGTCTATCGCGTCGTTGCGCGGTTGTTCATCTCTCCTCAGTTCATGTACACGCTGGGACTCGGCGACGGTGCGCAATCCGATGAGGATGCCGGACGCGTACGGCTGTCGCAGCACGAAGTTGCCATCAAGGTAGCGTTCGCCCTGACGGGCCAGCCTCCCGACGGTGAACTGCGCGCGGCAGCCGACGCTGGACAGCTTTCATCGCTCGACGAGGTGCGTGACCAGGCCAGCCGCATCATCCGCACCGACCGTGCGAAGAGTCACCTGCGGGAGTTCTTCAACGCGTGGCTAGACATCGACGGGATCGTCCAGCCCAACCGAGCTTGGGCCAACTGGGCCAAGGTGCCGGACAAGGACAGGTTCGGCTCGAATCGCCTCGACCAGAACATGAGAGACGAAGTCGAGGACTTCCTGCGACACATCATCTGGGACCAGGAGGGCACCTACGACGAACTGCTCACAGCGCCGATCGCCTTCGTGAAGGACAACCGAATGCAGGTCGTCTATCAAACCGATGGGTTCGACGCGTCTGGTGCCCCTGTCTCGACCCCCACGCATCCTGGACTGCTCACGCGCGCGGGACTGCTGTCATCACAGGGACTGCTGACCAATCCGATCCACCGCGCGATCACCATCAAGACTAAAGCCCTGTGCCAAGAGATCCCCTCGCCCGACTTCACGGTGGTTGCCGCGCGTCAGGAGGGCGTTGCAGAGCTGGACCCGGCTGAACATCCGAATCACGATATCTACGCAGAGTTGACCAGCCCGGACGCCTGTCGCGCCTGCCACCAGTACATCAATCCAGTGGGCTTCCTGTTCGAGACCTACAACCCGCTCGGGCAGCGCGAGGACGTTCAAAACGTCGTCAGGAATGTCCACGACCCGGACCAGTGGCCCCTTCCCGTGCCTGAGCTCGAGCCCTATGTGCGGCACGCTGTGCTCGTCTCCCACCCGCTACCGGGCCCGCAATCCCTGCTCATCGAGGATGGCTTGCCGGACTCCTTCTCGTCGCCGGACGAACTGGTGGAGGCAATCGGCCAGAGTGAGGCCGGGCCCGCCTGTCTGTCGGTCCGTTTCTTTCGCTACTTGGCGCGGCGTAGTGAAACAACGCCCGATGCGTGCCGGATCGCCGATGGCTTTGAACGCATGCGGGGCGGCAAGATCATCGACGCTTTCGTGGACCTCCTTGTCAATGAGGACATCTTCTGGAGAATGCAATGACTCGGAGCCGACCTGAGCTCACTCGCCGTCAATGGCTACGTGGGGCTGGCAGCGCACTGGTTGCCATTCCGCTGCTGCCTTCGCTCCTGCCACGCTCGGCGCGCGCAGCCATCGATGCCCCCCGGCGCTTCGTGTTCGTCGGGTCGCGCTGGGGCCGCGATATCGATCGCGGGCACATCGTGGTGGATGGCGTACGGCGCTCGCCCTGGTATCCGCACGGCGATCCAGCGGACGTCCGTGATGGGGTCGGCGTCACCAGGCTGGCCGACGTAGCGGGCTTCGACGGTTTCGTGTCCCCGGTGTTCTCCGAGGCCTGGGATGGCATCCGCGACAAGTTCACGATCGTGCGTGGCCTGGACGGCATGCAGCTCGCCGGAGACGGCCACGGTACGGCCATGGCGATGACCGGAAGCGGAACATTGCCGGGTGGCAGGGTTGGCTTTGGCTACTCGATCGACGCCGTGATGGAGGAGTCGGCCAAGTTCTATGCCCAGGTGCCCGTGGTCGGTGCGATCCGTACCAGCGTGGGCAACAAAGTCCCTACCACCTTCTCGTACAGCTCCAAGACCGGCGCATTGCAGCGCCTGGTGTCGGACCGCAATCCATTCGACGTCTATGCGCGCGTGTTCCACCCGGAGACCCGCGCCAAGCGCGCTTCCTATGCTCAGCGTCACACGCCGGTACTCAACGGCGTGATGGAAGAGTATCGCGCCCTGCTGCGTCCGGGACGCCTGTCCACGGGAGACCGATACAAGCTAGAGGGCCACCTGTCGCTGATCAGCGACATCGAGAAGCGCTTGGGGGTGTCCGTGCCCGACTGCGGCGTGGAAGCACCCACGGAAGCGGCAAACGCCCAGGCTCTCCACGAACTGACGATGGATCTCGAGATCGCGGCGCTGTCCTGCGGCATGACCAACATCGTCAGCCACGTGATCCTCCACCACAACTCGGAGATCGACATCAACCGACCCGAGGCGCACAGCGCGGCCCACGGTGGCAGGTCTCGACCCGAAGACTCCGGCAGGGCCGCGGTTCCCCAATGGCATTTCGACAAGTGGGTCATGGACCGTGTAGCCACGTTCATCAAGAAGCTCGATGCCATGCCGGATGGTGACGGATCCACCTTGCTGGACCACACGGTGCTCCAGTACGGCAACTGGGAGGCCCGCGGGTACCACAACTTCTACGACATGCCAGTCGTCCTCGCCGGTTCGCCCGACGTGCTGAGCATGGGGTACCTCTACGACTACCGGCCACGCCCCCTGTACGACTTCTCGCACGACATCTGGCCGGGACGCCCGTACAACGAGATCCTGATCACCTTGCTGCACGCCGTTGGGCTGCAGCCGGAGGACTACGAGCGGTTCGGCCAGAAAGGCTTCGGCCACTACGACGGCTATGACCCCAAGCTCTCAGACCACTACAAGCCGTTCCTTCAGGTACGCAACACGCCGCTTCCGCTCCTGTACAAGGGACCGTGACGCCTCGCGCCCGTCGCATGTCCATCCAGGAAAGGCACGCGCCCTTTCCCCCGTCGCGTCAAAGCCGCACCTAGCGACCTTGTCCAAACGCTTCCAGTCAAGGTAACGCGACCAAACCTGACGCAGACGCCCACAGAACGCTGACTCAAGGTCGCCAACGGGCCTCCGCCCCCGCCCAACGAGGCATGTGACCCAGGCCCTACCGGCAACCGCCGTCGCATGCAGCTCATCCCCGGAGCGCGCCAGCGCGCCAGCGCGCCCTTGTCCAGCCGCGTCCTATCAAGGCAACGCGATCAAACTTGACGCAAACGTCCACGAAACGCTGACTCAAGGTCGCTAGCTACATGCGGCGAGTGATGGCGCGCACGAGGCGGTCCACGCGGCGCCCTGTCGCGTTGGCGACGGCCGGCGGAAGCTCCCGTACGAGCTGTTTGACGCCCCGGCGGTTCCAGGGCGGCTCCAGGCGCCGCGGATGCACGACCTTCGCCGGTAGCACCCAACCGGCAAAGGCCTCCAGCTCCGGGGGCACTGGCGTACCCTCCTTGACGTATAGAAACATGTTCTGGGAATACCACCACTCGACGTCCGCTTGGTCCCAGTACCGGCTGCGAAACGCGTCGTACATACGGTAGCCGTGGGTCGCGAACAGGCTTTGCCAGTAGCTTGGCCACTGTTCATTGATGTGATGGGTTCCCCCCTGTCGCGGAATGGCGGCCGAGAACACCACAACATCCGACAGGCGGGTGAGTAGCGCGACAAAGGCCGGAGCGTCCGCGGACGGAATGTGCTCCGCGACCTCGAGCGATTGCGCGAGATCGAAGCGCTCATCCAGCGACGGCGCCCGCGGTAGATTGCACTCGACAAAGGATGCTTCGGGAATGAGCAGACCCGAGCGAGCCCAGGGCCCATCCATACCTAGATAGCGCGGCACCCCATGGCTCGCGTAGGCAGCCAACCACGTGCCCACGCCGCATCCAACATCAACGACCGACTTGGGTCGCAGCGTCGACAGGAGGTCCGGCACGATCTTCGCTGCAGAGGCCGCGGAGCCATCTCGCTGGTCCGCATAGAAGTCCGAATCGTAGAGTTCCCTTGTCATCCTGCAGCCACTTCCCTTCCGCGCATGCCCATGCATGCTGGCGTGCCTTCTATGCTTGGGCCGAGCTCACCGGGCGACCCGACTCGCCTTGGGGGCTGAGCCTACGCCCAAAACCCGCGGGGGAATAGGCGGCTCGCAGCCGCCAGATGCCCCCGGTCAGCAGGAACGCCAGGGCGAACGACGCCGCGCCCGCCACAACCTCGACAATCAAGCGCACCTGGACGGTCACATCGAACCCCACGATCCAGCTGCGAGCAGCGGTCACCACAGCGCCCATCGCGACAACGGCTATCAGTGATGGATAGGTCCTGGCCAACGCGGCCAACCAACGCACACCTGCATAGCGTTGATACGCGCGCAGGACGACGAGTAGTCCCATGGCGGCCGCTAGCAACTGGCCCACCGCGATCCACACCTCTCCAAACGGCGCGAAGGGAGGCAGGGCCAGCAGGGTGATCAGACCCGTCTGCAGGGCAAGCCTGGGGATGCGATCGACGTGTCCCCCCATCGACAGAAGCGGCGTGCTCAGAACAAACGGGACATTAACCAATCGTGCAATCGCGAGGATTGCGACGACGGGCGCGCAGGGTAGCCAGCGCTCACCCAGCATCACGTGCACGATGGCCTCGGAAGCCACCGCGACTCCGACGAACACGGGTGTCGCCAGCAGCACGATCAAGACCAGAAAGCCTTCCGCCGCAAGTGCCAGTGACGGCCTGGTGCCGGCGCCCGTGACCGCGCCGGCTTCACCCTGGGCGTCATGCTCCGCAGCGCGTCGCAACATCATCCAGCACACGATGCGAGCGGGCTCGCCGATCGCTTCGCCCAGCGCTGCCACCAACCGCTGCGCCGCCCGGTAGAGACCCACGGGCGCGGGGCCGAGAAAGACGCCGATCAGCAACGTCGCGGCATATCCACGTGCGTAGGTGACGAGCTTGGAGCTGGTCATGCCCTTCGTGTATTCGCCGATCACCTGTGCGCCGCCGCTGGACAGCCGAAACGCGGGCATCCAGCGAACGACCCAGGCAGTCATCGCGACCTCGACGGCGTGCGTGACGAGCTTTCCCAACCCAAGTGCGACGAAATGCCCCCCCAAGAACAGTCCGCCCAGGGCGACCAGGGACCCCATCAGCTGCGAGACAAGCGCGATCTTGCCAAGCGCATCCCCCCGCTGTCGGCGCAGAAGCAGGCCGGACCAATAGGCATTCGCGCCGACGCCGGCCACCGATAGGGAAAGCAACGCGGCCAACAGGGCGTAGGGCGTGAGCGAGGACACCTGCGTGCAAACCACAGCGAAGGCGATGCCTAGGGTACTGATGCCGACGCTGCCCAGCACCGCAAGCGTGAAAGCGTGCGCCTCAACCTCCGCATCGCCCTGCCAGGCCGTCGCGAGCTCGAGCCAACCCGCCTGGCCAAGCCGCGCCATCAGCATACTGACGGCGGATAGCAGCGAGAAGGCCCCGAAGTCCTCGGTCGACAGGTAGCGGGCCGCGACCAGAAAGACCGTGAGCTGGGCGAGCTGACTCACCACGCGAGATGCGGCCGTCCAGCTGGCAGCCCGGGACACATCTCGATCAGCAGACACGGGTCACACTAGAAGCCACGGCGAACAACAGCCTGTTCCTGGAAAGCGGGACTGCATGCGCGCCGCGACGTTGGCCAACGGACACGGCCCCTACCAGCGCGATCCATCGCACAGCCCAAGAACCGGCGCAAGCTGCCGGTCGGCGCGGCACCCGACAGTCGCGGACAGGCGCCCCGCGAGGCCACGCGACACACTGGACGTCAACGGTGTCCATGTCCGCGACGCCTTGGCACCTACATTTCCAGAATCGCGTCGGGCCGAAGGCGACCGCGAACGAAGTCAAACAGGGCCAGGGTATTTCCCCAGAGGCGCCCACGCCGGTCGACCCATGGCTCTGGATTGATGCAACGCAGGCCGTTCATGGCAACGTTGCGCAGGGCATACTTGGCGGCAAAGGAAGGCGCCACCGATCCCTTTCGGACCATGTAGTAGGGGTTGGCCAGCTGCGAGTAGCCCAGCCGGACGCCCTTGAGGCGGCCCCGCTTGATACCGAGATGGACACCTTGAAGTTGCCTACACTTGACGATGCGACCATAGGGAGCCAGCCGCCGGGTGAAGTCGATGTCCTCAAGCCAACCATAGAGCGGCAAACGCTCGTCGAACCGCACTTGATGCCGCATCACCGGTTCGGCGCGAACGACCATGTTGCACCCATAGCCACCGTAGGTGGGCGACACGTCCAGGGCAGCCGCCGGGTCGCTCGTCATGTTGTCCGTGATGCGTACAGCTTGATCGTGGGGTATGCCCGGTCCCGAAGCGCCATCAAACACGGGGTGGTTGGTCGCGACGACCACGTCTCGGTGTTCCTGAAACAGTCGCGTCACCTGCGCCAGGTAGTCGGGCGCCGGATAGAAGTCATCGTCAAAAAACACGAGCAAATCCGCATCGCGGCAATGCTCGATCACGGCATTTCTCTGGGGACACAGGCCAGGTGTTCCATGCACCACTTCGATCGGCAGCCCCAGGTGCCCGACCGCGGCCGGCTCGAAGTCACGCTCATTGGCCGGGCACACAACGACCAGATCGACCTTCGCTGTCTGCTTGGCCACCTGCTCAAGCGTCAGGCTCATCTGCGCGGGCCGACCGGCCGTGGCGATCGCGATTACGACTTTCATGTGTAATCCCCGCTACGTTCGCACGAGAAACCACT
>JAPPOR010000624.1:16596-17771 GCA_028817905.1 Myxococcales bacterium | reverse complement strand
GCCGCGATGCGTCTCCAGGAACTGCCCGAAGGGCTGTTCATTGGCCCGCCGATCGAAGTGATAGAGGGAAATCACTCGATCGATGGGTTCACGCAGGATGGTCATGAACGTCGCGCGCCCGTGTAGAGAGCCAAACGCGGCCGGATCATAGTGGACGTGGCCCTGGACGAACCGAACGCCCTGGAGCGCATGATAGAGAAACAGGCCCTGCTTGTAGGCCATCCAGCGATCGAGATCCGCGGGGTCGACAACCTGCCGGCTGGTCTCCTCGTCCAGGCGGAACTGGGAGAACGCGTGCTTGACGCGGAAGGCATGGGACAAGGACGTCCCGGCGCACTTCGGCACGTGAAAGAACAGGATCTGGTGCTGATACAGCTGCTCCCGAACGCGGTTGAGCAGCGCCCGGGACCCTGAAAGATCAATGGTGTTTACGAGAGCTGAAACAAACACGGGGGCCCTCTGCCTTCGGAGGCAGTGTCAGCTGGGGTGTCGTCCGAGTCAAGGTCACCGCGGTTGGCCCAGACATCTCACCAACCCGCACGCCCTCGCATAAGCGCTCGACTCCGCAGCGCTGCCGCTTCAGTCGAAGATACCCTCGGGCCTTCTCTCCTTCGCCAAAATCGCTGCGAAGCCGATCACTTGCACGATCATCGCGCACGGCCCCCTCGCTGGACCTTCGACTCTGGCCGCCCTAGAAATACAGGGAGTATTCCTGTCGCTCGAGGCAAGCCCCGTGAGCTGGGCCCATATGCGCTCCGACCCCGGAAGCCACCAATGATCCGGGCCGCTGAGTGTCGCGAGTCAACGATTGCTCAGGACGTGGTCTACCTGTTCGACAACCTTGCTGCCGGAGGGAAGATACTCGAAGCGCCCCTGGCGCCCGAGCGAAACGATTCCCATCCCGGTCAGCTGGGTAAGCACGCGGTCAACGCGCGCACTCGTCCCATGCGAATACACTGGATAGGCATGCGATAGCATGGAACTGCCCTCCAACCGGAGATCGCCCGCGAACAGGCCTGTGCGTGCGGTATCCGATCGAAACCCATCGGCCAGTGACTGGGGAGATCGTGAAGTGTCGTCGTCTTCACGGGGGCATTCCACGCTGAAATACTGGCGGCCATCGCGGGCGCCGTAGTGATCCGAGTGCATCGTAAGCCGCTTCCAGGACCCAAAAT
>JAPPOR010000624.1:0-16368 GCA_028817905.1 Myxococcales bacterium | reverse complement strand
CAAAGCGAAAATCGACGTTGCGATCCCGAAGCGCCTCCACACTAGGTGCATACATGGCCGCAAAGCCCGCCTCCGGTCGGACGAGCAGCTGTGCTTCGCTACCGATCGACTTGCCCGCCCCAGTGCGTCGCTGCAGCCAGCGCCGCGCGCTGGTCACACCTGAACGCAGGGATGCCAGTTGCCGCAGTGGTTCCATGCGTGCGATGGCGAACTCGAGCTCAATTTCCTCCGGTGCGATGCCATAGAACCGCTGCAGGAAAGCCTGCAACCCGAGGTCACAGTAGAGAAACCCTCCCATATAATAGCGGGCAAAGTCTTCGGCCGACTCCGGGGCTCGACGAGCCAGCCGCGCCCGCGCAAGGGAGGCGAGCCCCCGCGCCCAGTAGACCGGCCCGCGCGCCAGGAACTCATCCTGGAAGGAGTAGGGATAGGCGTGAATCTCCCCCCGACGGTTGACCCGTTGCCGCTTGATGACAGCCGGCTGACAGGTGGCCTCGACGCCGGGAAACATCTGGAAGAAGGGCATCCCGCGCCAATAGTAGAAAGCTCCCACATCGAACGTGTACGGACCTACGGCATACGACTGCTGGTTGCCGCCCGGTTGGGCGAAGCTCTCCAGCACGATAACGCGGGCTTGGGAGCACTCGGACAACCGGTAGGCAGCCGTCAGCCCCGCGACCCCTGAACCCAGCACGACATGGTCATACAGCACGTTCAGGCGTACCCTTTCGCCGGCGCCGGTGCGAGCGTCGCACCGGGTTGCCCGGCTCGTAAGTCTATTGTCCCCTCGCGCTCGCGCCAGTTCAACGCCTCCCGTCACGGGGCGCGCGATCCTCTACCGTTCGTTTTCGCCCCGGACGGCCTCGCCGCCCACCCTTGCCCACGCGGGAAGCCTCGGTGTTCGCAGCTACCATAGCTCCCAGCGCTGGAACCACAACGCCCACATCGACAGCAGGGCGTTGGCGGTGGCGTGGGCGAAAACCGCATCCGCAAGCCGACCCCGAACGTACGTGGCGACGGCGAACGCAAGCCCAGCCAACACGCCCGCGAACCAGTTGGGGTGAAGGGCGCCGAAGACCGCCGACGTGACGCCGAGCGAAAGCCAACTGAAGCGCTGGAAGGACACTTCGGGAAAGTCCTCCGCCAGCAGCCGCCGCTGCAGGTAGCCTCGAAAGGCCAGTTCCTCGACGACGGGGACAACCGCGATACTGCCCAACAAGCGGAACCCTAGCCAAACCCACCGCTGCCAGCCAGGGAGGGCACCGAGCTGGCGCTCAAACATGGCGTTCGCCCCCGGATCGGCCTGCGGCGGAAACAACAACCAGAGACCGAACACAATCGCACCGATGAACACAGCGTGCAGGGATCCCGGTCGAGCCAGACCGCGATAGTAGTCGCGATAGACAAACATCACCGCGACGGCGCCTACAACGCGCAGTGGATAGAGGAGATCGAGGCCCTCGGCGAATGCGTTGGTAAGCATGCCGATCCCGACCAGCGTCAACATCGGCATGCAGAAAGCAGCGGTGGGGTTTTCGTACTCATCCGCGGCAGCACCCGCTGCATCCCCCCGTGCGAACCAGGGAAGACGATTGCTCGCGTAGGCCAGGCCCAGAGCAAGGCCACAGAATGAGAGCCATCCGACCTTGGAGTGAAAGCCGCCGTAGCCCAGCGCGGGCGAGACCCTCGCACCCACCCATACCAGCGCGGCAATCCGTGCCCCGTTGAACAGGAACGCAAACGCGACGCCCAGCGGAAGCAGCAAGAGAGTGTGTGGGAATCTGCAACGCTTGCGAAAGCGATACAGGTAGCCGGCCATGAACAGGCCGACGAGCGTCATACCGTCAATCCCGGAGCACCCGGGGGCGACGATCACGCCGAAGTCATCCATCACAATCGCGAGTTCGGGCACGCTCACCCGAACGGCGCCGCCGAACGGGGCAAGTAGCGAGGCCGCCAGGCCCAGGGTCACACCCGAAAGCCATTCCCAGGCCGCCAAGGTCTTGTTCGCCACGAGCGACACGAGCGCGCCGAAGGCTGCCCCAGCCAGCACCGTGCCCCGCACCCGTCTGGCCAATCTAAACAGCACATCGGACAGGGCGGCGCGCAGGGCTGCGTAGAGCAGCAACAAGCCGGTAAGCAACCATGAGCCGGCGAGCAGGACGGCAGTCGCTCCCCTTGGAGGCGGCAACTGGAACACACGTGAGCTAGTGAGCGCGAAGGCAGCGAGTGACAGCGCATGCAGGGCGATCCATCTCAGGCGAATCGGCGTGGGAGCACCCGACACCTCCCGCACCTGGTCGCGCAGCTCCTCACCCCCCAACAGCAGGGTCGCACTGACGCCGGCGGCGACCCACCCGACGACCTCTGTGGCGTAGGCCAGGTTCGCCCACCACCCCGGCAGCCTGGTCAGCGACAGGCCATCGTTGGCCACTGCCAGGACAGCGTACTCCGCCAGCAGGACCGCGACCACAGCCGAAAGGCGGGTCGCAACCCAGCGCAGACTATCGGCCGACTGCACCTACTGGTTTTTGCGGCGCCGGCGGCCCACCACGACGGCGACACCCCCCAGGACGAGCAGCGCCGCTGCGGGTGCGCCTGCAGCGTTGATCTCGGGTGCCTTGCGACAGCGGTAGGGATCACTCTTGCAGATGCACTTCGACGGATGAAAGATACAATACAGCCAGTCGGTCGCCTCGGCGGTCGGTGCCGACACCATCGAGGCCGAGAGCAAGAGTCCTGCTCCGATGACTGCGCGTGCGATGCTCTGCATGGCGTACCTCCAGGGTTCCGGAACGCTACTCATAGCGTCACGCGGCTGTCAATCCCCCGACAATCGGGCTTTTGATGGTTCTTCCAAAGAGCCCGACCAGATCTGAACTTAATGCAGACGCGTGCCGAAAGATACCAAATTACCGTTGGGTCCATTCGTCCAGATAGCGCCCAACCGACCGCAGCAACCCGGTCGCACGGGCCACACCAGCGCGCCGCATGGCCCCAAGCCAGCCTAGATTAGGCTGCACGTCGTAGTCGCTATTGAGGATGACCCCGTACCGCAGGCCCCGCCCGAGGAAACCGCGAAAGTGGTCCGCGACCAGGCGTCGATCGGTCGAGCCGATACGGATCACAGTCAAGGTGCAATCGACCAGCGGCAGCAGTACCAGGGCGTCCGCAGCCGCCGGATGCGCAGGCGAGTCGATGAGCACAAAATCGTAGCGCGCGCGCGCTTCTACGAGAAAGCGCACCAGGAGGTCGCTGGCAGAGGTCTCCAGCACGCCGGCACCCGCCGTGATCACAGAGTATTCCCCTGCGGGCGTGGCCACCGTACGGATCGTGTCTTGCCAGGTATGGGTGCCCCGCATGACCTCGCTCAAGCCCGGTCGCAGGGACAGTTTGTGGAGCTTGTGTACGCCCGGTCGCCGCAGGTTCGCGTCGATCACCAGCGTGCGCTTCTGATTGGCTGTCAGTGCGGCCGCAAGTCCCGCTACGCACCGTGTCTTGCCATCGCGGGGCGCGGGCGAGGAAACGAGCAGGACGCTCCCATGGTCGCTCCGGAGTAGATCGTAGAGGTTGGTTCTGAGGACCCTAAACGCTTCGAGCGCGGCCGTCTGCTTGGGTACCTTGGAGGGCTTCCATCCCGGTTCCTGGAGCCACGCCAGCAGAGCATCGGCGACGCGCGATCGCACCGTTTCCGCGGGAACCCTGGTGAGCACGGGAATCCCCCCGAGCAGGTCCCTCGCCTCCTCATCGCTTCGCACCACGGGCGAAAAGAACGCCCAGGCTACCACCAGCAGGGCGACCAGGAAGTACCCGGCCACGCCCACCAGCCGCGGCTTGCGGCCCCTGGGCGACGACTCGTACTGCTCGATGGTCGCTGGATCCAGGATTCGGTTTCGCGACAGGGTGGACGCGCGCTTGATTTCGAGCTGCTCGCGCGCCCTCAGAAGCTTGCTTTGGAGGCTCTCGAGCACTTCGGAGTCGCGCTCGATCGCCTCGAGCTCGGCCGCGATCTGGGGCACCTCCCCAAGCTCATCCTTCGCATTCGCAATGATCTCATCCAGCTCCCGGACCTGGGCCCGAGCGCGCTCGATACGCGAGTCCACGTAGTTCGCGACCGCCGTCACCTGCGCGCGCAGCTGACGTTTCAGATTGCGCACGTGGGATGACCGCTCCGCATGGCGACTGCGCGCGTCGCTGAGCTGGGCCTGGGCCCGAGACAGGGACCGCGCGAGCCCCAGTAGCACGGCGTCCGAAGATTCACCGAGCATCAGGGCTTCGAGGGAATGCCCACCCTCCCGGGCGAGCCGTTTGATCCCCTGCAACTTCTCGATCAGCTGCTGGGCATCCAGGCGGTCCGATTCGTATCGCGAGCGCAGCCAAGCGGTGTCCTCGGCCGTGCTCATGCTTAAGGCCGGCAAGTGCTCCTGCCGGTAGGCGATCCGCTCCTCCTCATTTTCTGCGACCCCCTGGCTCAGCTCCAGCAAGCGCTTGTCTGCATACTCCTCCGCCGCGCTGTCATGTTCGGTGTGCCACGCTTGACGAGTCGCCAGGAAGGTCTCCATGAGGTGAGTCAAGAACTGTGCCGCCCTGCGCGGGGTCGTGTCCCCATAGGCGAGGACGATCACCTTTGCGTAGACCTTTCCCATCCTCAGCGGAATGATCTTCAGGCGTTCCCGGGCCCGCGCGGCGGTCGCCGCCACGGGGCGGACCGTGACCCGATACTCCGTGTCCCTCGAAGGGCGTTGGAGCAGCCCGCGCCGCACCCGCATCGTCACGTCCTTCCCCCGAAAGACCCTTCCAAGCCGCCCCACGCCCTGCGAATGCCCGTCCTCGCCGTACACGTGGAAGGATTTCGCGTCGTTGAACATGATGCGGTAGGTCCGAGCCCCTTGGGCCAGGCTCCGTGGCTTCGCGTCGGTGACGAGGATCGATTGACTGGGGAGGTCGAGATACTCGTGATCGCGCCCACTCTTTCGCCACTGCCCATAGTTGGGCCGCTGCCACCCGCGCTGACCCAACTGCACGTTGGTCCCGGCGGCGAGGACAGCCTTCTTCACGATGGTGTCGCTCGTCAGCAGCGCGATCTCGGTGTTGAGGTTCTGTCGCGACTGCTTCATCAGGCCCATCGGGTCGGTCCGATGACGCTCGAGCTCCCCCAGGTGCATGCGAGCCCGTGAGCGGAACTCGGTCGTGAAGCGGTCCGCTACGGCCGAGACCAGCCACGCGAGGACCGTCCCCACCACAACCACCAGCGGAAGGCGCCGACGCAATGTACGCAGCAACTGCAGCACATTGACGTCGTCGTCGAGCGCCTTGCGGGTGATGAGATCGGGGTCGTGAAAGCCTGGTTGCATGTCGAGCTGGAGGGCCGCCTTCCCAGGCTCAGCCCGAGGGAGCCCCGGGTGCCCGCACGCGGCTCGCTGCAACGCCCGCATACGTATAGAACATCAAATCGGGAGTCATGACAGTCCCGGAAACCGTGACCGCCAGCAAGGCAGCCAACATCGCCTGGCGTGCTGCAGCAACGGGGGGGGAAAGCGGTTCGCCGGAAACCGCCTGCGTCCGAGCCACACTCGCGATGAAGGTACACATGAGCGCCATCCCCACGGCGCCCACGTTGCTGAGGACGGCCAGTGGAAAGCTCGATGCCCGGGCAGCCCCGACGCCCAAGCCGAAACCGTATGAGTCGAGGAAGTTTTGCCATGCCTGGGCGTTCCAGGCGGCGCGCTCGGCACCGGATTTCGATGCCGCCTTCGAGAAGACCGAAACGTCGAGAAAGTGCCAAATCCGCTCAACCACAGCTGGCAAGAAGATGAGGATCGCCATCAACACGGTGGCCAGGGCTGTGGTGCCTACCACCGTCAAGACCGTATGGCGCGTTTCGTTTTTGGCGAAGCCCTTCCAGGCGACGTGGCCGAGCCACACCACCATGTACAGGGTGAGCGCCACATAGGCGGTACCCGAAGTGGAAATGGCCAGGAAGATCAGGGAAAGGAGCGCGAGCGAGCCGCTGTACACCGGCCGATAGCGGTGCATCCACAGGGAGAGGCAATAGGTGAAGATGGGGAGCGTGAAGCCAGAATAGGTCGATGGCTCGGGAAAGGTACCCTGGAGGCGCAACAGTCCCGCGGCCCCCATGCGCGGAGTCTGGATGGCGTAGTTGGCGGTCTTGATCGGCGTCAACAGATCCGGCAGATGAAGGTAGAAGGTGGTGATGTTCAGAACCGTGGCGACCGCGTTGAGGGTCCCCACCAAAAGCACCGCGTCGGCGAAATGATCACGCCGGGCCTCCGTGTGAAGCAGCGACCGAATACACGTCATCCCGACCGTCCCGCCCACCAGATAGACCAGCTGCACGAGGTTGCCAGACATCGGGCGAAGCGGAATCAGCGACACGCCGGTCGAGGTGCTTCGATCGTTCATCATCACGAGCACGTCGCCCGCAAAGATCTGTGGCAGGAAGAACGCTGCCAGCGCACCCCATAGGGCCAGTGCCCAGCCCCAGAAAATAGGCCTTGCTACGCGCCGCAACGTGAACAGCCGGCCACGCTCCCTCAGGGTCCGCACGAGCAAGAACGGGAGGAAAGCCGGTCCAGGCACCACCGAACTGCCGCCCAGCGCAGGTAGGGCGATCGCCTCGGTCGCTCCCAGCAGACAGAAGCACAGCAGCCAGTGCGGCAGATAGGCAGTCGATGCCAGGGTCCCGGCCGCCAGGATCAAGAGCGCGATGGGAGAAGGAATCATGGCGTCGTGCTGCCCCGCCAGCCCGCACTCAAGAATAGCGCGGAGCACGATGCTAGCAGACGCCGACCCTGGAGGAATCCCCTCATGTCGGGTCCTCATATCGGGTCCTCAGTTCAGGTCAAGAACCGGGACTCGAGCGGGATGCGACGGGCAGCAGTCAAGCACGGGCCGTTCGTCCACGCGCGAACGCACCCAGCAGGGATTCGCCCTTCACGGGTTTCGCGAGCGTCCCGCATCCATCACCAAATCACGCGCGCTCGGACAACTGCGCGACTCCGCAGCGCTTTCGCCTCAGTTGAAAATACAGCGAGGATTCCCTCCCTCACCGAAAGCCCCGCGAAGCCGATCATTTGCACGATCATCGCGTCCCTTGATGATGGATGCGGGCTAGCCCGGGACAACCCTGACAGGCGCACTTGCCCGGCCACAGGTGAACGGGCCAGAATCGCCCGAGAATGTGTACCACCCCCAACCTTCCGACCTCCAGCGGCTATTCAATCACCGGTAGATGCCCCGATCGGAGGCACTTCTTGGGTGTCGCCTTGTGCCTCTTCGTGGCCGCGTGCCATAGCGAAGGGACCCGCGCGGTGCTGGAAGCGTCGGAGGGGAAACGCGCCATGGGGGACGACGGCGGCCAGCGAGCCCGGACCGAACCGGACGCTGGCACCGAAGCGACTCGCACGGATGACGCAGGCGCAGGGTCGATGTCTCGCGGTGACGCCGGGCAGGACGGCGGATCGTCGCAGGGCGGTGGCCCTGACTCCGGAACAAAGTCGCCTGGTGCTGGAGGCGAGGCTGGAATGGGAGATGACGGGGACGACCCAGAGGACCCGCCCGACCCGCAGCCGGACCCCCTTGCTTGCCCGAGCGCGCTGCTGCTCCTCTCTCACAAGCCAACCCGCCTGGCACTCGATGAGGGCACAGCGATGTGTGCGCGCCCGGACGGAGCCAGCCTCGTCATCGCGCCCTGTGATGGAAGCGAACGGAGCGTCGTCCTGGCGATCGAGCCTAGGGGCTGCACCACGCGGATCCGCGCACTCTCCGATGGCGGCGCAACGTGTTTGTCGGCGGACGACGGCGGGGTGACGTTCACCACCTGCGACTCGGACGCAGAGGCGCAGGCTTGGAACCTGACAAGACAGGCGGGTGGATACCAACTCCGCGCGGCCGCGGACCGGTGCCTCACGGCAACCGACGGGGAGGTCCGACTGTCTCCGTGCGGCGGTCAGGAGCAGACATTCTGGCTACCTGACAGCGAACCCCTGGCCACTGACTCGCGCGAGCCTACCGGTGAGATCGAGCTATTGGCGGAGGACCGCCTTTGGTACAACCAAACCGGGTTGCCGCTGGAGGCGGCCGGTGCCAGCGAGGTGGCCTTTCTGGACGGTGACCGGCCAGCATGGGTGGATCCTCGCCCGGACGCGGAACTGACGTGGCGAGTGCGACCGACGCTGGCCTCCCCTTTTCTTTTCTGCGTCACCTATGCCGCCCCCATGCCGGGAGCCCTTCTGGAGGTCTTGCTGAATGACGAGGTGATCGGGCGCGTGGAGCTTTCCACAACGCCGGACTTCGAGTCCGATGCACGGGTCGTGGTCGCCGCGCAGGTGTCAGAGCCGGGGGTCTTGCGGGTGCGCAATGCAGGCGCTTCCATTCCGTTTCGCGTCTACGACCTCAGGGTGATGCAGACGGCCGCGCTCGTCGAAAAAGCCGGCACGATCCACCGGCTCCCTGCGGAGGGCGAGCTAACGCTCGGCACCATGGACCTCTGGAACATGCACCGCGCCATCTTGCGTGGCGAGCCACCCGGTTGGGGATGGAATCGTGCTCGCCACTATATCGAATACGCGATTGCCGTGGGCGAGGAGGGGGTGCACGAGGTCTGGGTCGAGTACCACTCGGGGGAAGCCGATGGCGGGCTGCTGGTCCAGCTGGATCCCTCCGCTGCCAACCCGGCCCTTACCGGTTTGCCAGTCGGCCAGCCTACACCCGGAGAGGGGGGCGACTTCCCGGTGGCGAGCATCGAGCTGCCAGCCGCACCCAACACCACGCGCACGAGTCAACGGGCGCAGTTGCACTTGCACGCAGGCGTCAACCGAATCCGTCTCCGCACCGACAACGTGGCCGCCTACTACTTGACTCAGTTCACGATTCGGCGCGTTGAGTAGACACCCCTGAGCAGCCCCAGACAGCCCAAGCTAGTACGACTTGATCACATCCGACGCGGGCCTCGCTTGTCCCCGGTCTCCACAGCATCCGCGGCCTCCTCGCAAGGGATCCACCCTTCCTTCATCGCCGCGGACCCTGCGAAAACCGGGCCCTGCGCGATCCATCACGGTGGTAGTGACCAAGTCGTACTAGGGTGTGCCTGGCTCGCGTGCCAGGGCGGGTCGCTCGGCGACGGGCTCGGCCACGCCCGCTTCGTAGGGCAGCCCGGCGTCTCGAAGAATGCTCCCCCGCACCTCTTGCTGACGTTGCTCTTTGGTCGCGCCGATCACGTCGTCACGCAGGCGTCGGTACTGGGTGAGATCATCTAACGGCGCGCCTGCATCAACCAGCCCGACCTGTTCGATGGAAACCTCGAGGCCCGACCCGGCAGGCGCCTGTAGGCTCCGCTGCTCGTAGTCAACCACACACTCGTGACTCGCATACAACCGTTCCTCGAGCACACGCACCTGAGGCTTCACGGCCAGGGCCGCGCCCTCCTCCTGGGCGGCCTCGGTCGTCCTCGTCCGCGCAAACAGGATCGCGCCGTCCTCGGCAAGCACGAGCTCTCGCTCCACCAGCACTCCGTCAACCTCTCCCAGCACATGGATGACACGCAGATGATCCTGGAGGAACGTCAGGGCGACACGGGCCGGCGTCAGATAGTCCCACACTTCCGGCAGCACGCGCCTGGCAACGACGGTGGGCTTCGCCCGGAGTTCCGAGCGTACTTGAGCGAGACGGCGACGAATCATTTGGCGATCGGGCGGGGCAGCCGTGCCCTCGGTAGCTTCGAACAGGCACGGTTGCCCAAAGGCATCCTCGAACACATAGCTTTCACCGGGTTCCAGGGTCAGCCCTTGCCGGTATGCGATCGGAGCATCCACGGATCGGATGATCGTGACCACGACAACCAGCACGCCGACGGCAAGCAATAGGACAAGCACCTTCTTCATGGGATCCCGCGGAGCATACCAGTAGAGCAGCGAGGTCTGCAGAACTGTGGTTTTTGCCGGTGCAGCCCGTTTTCCGGTATCTTCCCACCATGTTCGAGGATCGGCTGGCGCTGACGCTCAACCTCGGGATTGGCGGCACCGACTTTGAGATCCCCGGAGGCGCGATCAAGCGTTTCCGGGCCGAAGCCCATACCTATGGCTTCCAGGCCGAAGCCTCATTCAATATATCCTGCGAACAGGTTGCCGACGAACTCTTTCCTCAGTTCGTGGGCAAGGATCTGATCAAGGCGCGCCTCGCATTCAAGGGCGTGGAACACGGACAGCCGGTCAAGGAACCAACCACGATCGTGCTGCGGGGCCTCGTCACAGACAAGTCCGCGACCGAGATTGTAGGCGACCAGGTCCAGGGCATGCCGGTCGTCGCTCGCCGCTACTTCATTCGCTTTGCGGACCCGGCATGGGTGCTTTGGCGCGCACACCGTCCATGCGACCTGCGGGTGGACTCGACCCTGCAGAAGTTGATCGAGGCGCACTGCGCGGAGGGCATCAAACTCGACTGCGAATGGGACCTACTCCAAGAAAAGCGTCCAATCCTATGTCTGGGCCTCGGCCTCGAGGGGGGCACCGCCAGCTTCTACGACTTTGTTGTCTGGCTCACCGACCTCAAGCGCGGGGCCTTCGAGCTCGACTATGAAGACGGAACCTACAGGCTAGGAAAAGCGAAGCGCAAGGACAAGCAGGTCGGGGTCCTGGACGCAGCGGACGTCGAGTCACTGGAGACCGTGGTGCCTGAGACGATCCGGCACACGACCCGGGTCCTCAATCCGTTTGCCAACAAGAGTCAGCAAAAGACCCTTTCGCAGGACCAAGCTGTCAGCGGGGTGCGACAGGATGTCCTCGCCCATACCCAGATCCCTGCTACCTTCGACCGGCAGGCGCAGCTCGAAGCCACGCGACTGGCGGTTGCAGGGGCCGAGGTCTCGGTAGCGCTTTGCGCCTTGCCCAGACAGCACTTCAACCCCGGGCACGCGCTGGAGATTTCAGACGGGTTCAGCGACAAGCTCTACGCACAGGGCCAGCGCTACCGCATTCTCGAGCTTCACCTAGCGGGCGATGCTACGGGAGACTCGCAGGACCCTTCCGCCGAGCTGGAGGAGGATCTGGCGGTGTACGCGCTGAGCATCGAGGCACGCCTCGAGCTCGAACGCAATCCCATTCCACACCTGCCAGCCTTTGCGCAGCCACACTACCCAATGCACGTCGAGGGGCGATTGGTGGCTACGGGAGGCGAGCCGGAAGACCGGACCTGGTTTGCGCTTGAGAACGACAAGACATCGTTGCACTACCACCAGGTGGACATTCCACTGTGGAACAAGAAGGTCCTCGTACCGTTTCGACCCGACCACCTAACTGGGCACTTTTTCTTTCCCGCCTACAAGAATGAACGCGTTCTGGTCGCACTAGAGTTCGACCGGGCGCACATCGCGCGCTACGTCGATTGGGCCAAGAACGCACCGCTTCCTCAAAACACCCAGGGCAATCAAATCGTGCTCGGCAGAAGCGCTCAAAGCGGAACCATCGTCAAGCACGCCTACGAAGGCAAGAAGCCAACGCTGAAGGTCGACCGAACCTTTGGAAAGGACTTTCAATCAGTCGAGGTACATGAAGGCGGCATTGTGCTTCGGGTCGAGGAGAAGAAGAGCGCGAAGAAGCTAGAGCCCAAATACGACGTGGTGATGAACGTCGAAGCCGCCAAGGGAAAGCTTACAAGTGTCGTCGGCGGCAGCGTGACCCAGGTCACCGGCACCTTCCAGGCTTCGACGGGCCAGGTCATGGGCTCGATCGAAGCTGCTATCGTGGATCTTGAAGCATCCCTCGAAAATATGGAAAACCAAATCTTCGGGCGCATCGAGTCAGTACAGAGCGAACTCGAGGCGCTGGCTGAAACGGCCGCCGACACGGTTGCACGCGTATCATCGGCGGTCACCGACGCAAAGAACGAGATCCTTGCCGCTGTCATGGAGTGAACCGTGTTTCAGGACCTGAGAGCCGAACTGAGCCGCCTGGAAGCCAGCGTCGAGAGTCTTTTCGACGCCGTGTCCACGAACGTCCAGAAGGTGAAAGGCGAAGTGGAGACGATCGACCACGCCGCAACCCAACCCCTGGACCGTATCAACGCCACTGTGCGCAAGGTCGAGACCGAGATCGCGTCGGTGCTGGCCGATGTCCGGCGTGAGATCGAAAAACTGCAGCCACCCAAGGGGTGAGTGACCAATGCAACAGGTGTGGCAACAGTTCGAAGACCTGCGTGGTGAGATCCGTGGCATCGACGAGGACATGCAACGGCACCGGACAGAGCTCGATCGAGAGGTCCGAGGCCGCCTTTCGAAACTGACTGGAGATTGGCAGCTGGTGACCGGTGACATCCGCCAGCTGATGACACTGCTTCAATCCAAAGCGGAGCAGGTTCGCGGAGACTTGAATGGCGATGCAGCTGCGATCAAGCAAACCCTCGCTGAGCGTAGTCCGGGCCTGGAGCGCGAAGGGGCTGCCCGGGTCGCGGAGCTCGAAGCGAGACTCAAGGCCACCGAGACCCGCCTGCATAGCCTCCTGGACCAAACCATAGGGACGGCCCAGGGCAGCATCGAAGCGGTGGAGACCCAGGTCGATACTCGTATCGGCACCCTTGAAGGACAGGTCGAGACAACCCTCGACGACGTGGGCGCCAAGGTCGATCCGCTACTGAAGCGTCTTAGTGCTAGGCGCCAGGAGGTGGATGGGAAGTATGTGTCTGTGAAGCAGACCCTCTCCTCCCGTCTCGAGTCAGTCGAGAGCAACGTGGATCGCGTCGAGCAGACCGTGCTCGAAAGAGTCAAACAGGTTCCACCCGAAATAGACGAGGTCAAGCAGACGATTAAAGACAGTGCCGAAAAGGCCAAAGCACCCATACGCGACACCTGCGATCAGGTGAGTGCTCGCGTCCGAGACGCGAAACAGAGCGTGCTGAAGCCCATCGACGCGATGCAGGAGGCCATTGACGAGGCTGAAAAGGAGCTGCAGTCGAAGCTAGATGCAGCAAATGAGACGCTCGATGCTTTCCTCGAGCAGGCCACTACGCAGGCCAACACGCTGGTCGAACAGCTGCAGAAGGTTGTCGATACCGCCGGAACGACCCTTGCATCGATCCGCAGCCTTGTTTCCGAGTTCCGCGGCAGCATCATCCCTCCGATCGAGCAGATCTACGAAAAGCTGGAGCAGCTCAAGGAGCTGTTCGACACGGGTGTTGGCGCGCTGAGCACGCTGCTCGACACCGCCGTGAGCGCGCTTGAAGCCATTCCCGCCGAGGGCTTACCCAAGATGCTGGTACAGCCTGCCCTGACTGCCATCAAGGGCGCCGTCGATGCAGCCGCGCCGCAGATCGAACAGGCCGCCAAGCAGGCAAGCAAGCAGCTGCAGTCCATCGCAAAGCAGGTCCAGACGCAGGTAGATACCGCAAAAAAGAAGGCGGTCGATCAGATCGACACCTTCACGGAAACCACCGTGAAGCAAATCGATGCAGTGCTGCCCCAAGTCAAACAGCAACTACAGTCGATCCGCGAGCAGATCGAGAAGGTCGTCGACCAGTTTGTCGCGCAGGTTCAAAAGATGCAGGCACAGGTGGTCGAGCAGATCCGTGCAGCCAAGAAGAAGCTCACGGAGCAGGTCAAGAAGGTCGTGGACGCTGCCACCACGCAGATGGAGCAGGTGGAGACGCAGCTCAATAACGCCATCGACGGTATCACGCGTCAGATCGACGCGGCCAAACGCCAGCTGGATCAGCAGGTACAGGCGGTCCAGCGCCGCGTCGATGGCCAAATCGACGCCGCAAGCCAGCAGGCCGACGCCGCCATGGACACGGCGCGTTCCGCCCTCGAACAGGCCGAATCCCAAGCGCGAAACGCCGTTGAAGCCTTTGTACAGCCCGTTGAAGCGGCGTTGCAGACGATGCGCGAGCAGATCGACGCCCTGGTAGCGCGCTTCAGCGCGACCCTGGATGAAGCAGAGAAGCAAAACGCTGCAGCCGTTCAGCAGGTTCGCAAACAGCTGCCCGACGAGGCGAGCATAGATGCGAAGCTAGACCCAGTCCGAACCCACGTCCGCAGCCAGCTCGCGACCCTCAAGACCGAGATCAAAGCGCTCTGAGTTCGCGCGCTCTTCGGATCGGACCTATGAGCCGCTGCAGGCTATTGAGGCCCGTCTGTGCAAATCCCCTCGAGGCAGCTCTGGCCAGCTGCTGCGCAGTCGGCACGCGTATAGCCAGTACCGTCGGCACCGCAGGCGACGGCCACCGAGCCCTCACAATGGGTCGCTCCGGAGGTGCAGATGATGGGCATACAGGTAGCGTCGCGGCAAACACTGGCAAGACAGGATTGGGCAAGGTATTCCGTTGCCCCATGCATGTCGCACCTCACCACCCGGTTGTCCTTGCACACGGATGCACCGGGGGTGCAGACCCGTGGCTGGCATCCCATCGGCGCGATGCATGCTTGATCCAGCGCGGTGCAGTCGGTCCGCGCCCCCACATAGCCGGACCCATCTGCGTTGCATGTGGTGGCCACGTTGCCGTCGCAGGCCGCTTGTCCCGACGAGCAGATGTCGGGTCGACAACCAGCACTGTCGCTGCCGGTCTGCAGGCAGTAGGTTTCGACTGCGCACGTCTGGACCAACTCGCTCTGTGTACCACCAGCCAGGCAGTGGTGAACGTTGCCATCGACGCACGCGCGGGTACCGGTACAGATGGACTCCGCGCAGGCTCCCTGCCAGCACACTTGTCCGGCCGTGGCGCAGTCCACCTGGCCCTCTGTCCGTAGGGCGGCGCCGCGGTCATCGCAGACCCCGGCAACCTCACCGTCACAAGACGGTTCGCCGGGTTCGCAGGTCTGCAATTCGCAGGTCACAGACGCCTCCATGGCACGGCAGTACAGACCCGTTGGGCAGCTCAAGACCCTCTCGTAGCCGCTCCCGTGGTCGTTACATGCGATGATGTTGAAGTCGTCGCAGGCGCGCGTGCCCGGGCTGCACACCTCCTCGGTACATGCCCCGTCGATGCACGTTTGGCCCTGCCCGGCGCAGTCGGTCCCCCCCTGGAGCACGCCCGTGCCGAACTCGTTGCAGACACCCAGGCGACGCCCATCGCAGGCCAGCGTTCCCGGTTCACAGTCGACCCTCGCACGGCACTGACCGCTCTCCGGGTCACAGGCCAGGTTTTCGTCACACGAGCCCTCAACGTGGATATGCCAGCCGTCCTCACTACACACGCCTGCATGGACCGCAGACACGCAGACCGGCGTGCCGGGATCGCAGAACGTGCCGCGACAGGTGCCCTCACGGCATTCTTCGTCGCGAGCGAGACAGTCGACATATCCGACATGGGCGGCTCCCCGCGCATCGCACGCTAGCAGCACTTCGCCGGCCTCATCGCAGACGAAGCTGTCGGCAGCGCAGCGCTCAGGTTGGCATGCCACGCCGTCGCCATTCGGCAGACAGGTCTGGCCCTTGGGGCATTCGCTCACGGAGTGGCCGAGACCATCGGCGTTGCAAGTGCGAACCCCGCGCCCGAAGGGCTCGCAGGTCCTCGCTCCCCCAACGCAGTTGATTTCGCAGCGACCGTCCTGGCAGTGATGGCGCTCGGGACAATCGGTCCATTGTAGGCACTCCACGCACTCTCGCCTGTCCGGGTCGCAACGCCCCTGGGCGCCCGTGCAATCATCGTGGTCTACGCAGACGTCCACACAACGACCCGCGGCGCACCGGTCGTCCACCCCCGTTCCGCATTCGGCGTCGGCCATGCAGGCGCGACAGACCTTGCGGTAGGGATCGCACACGCGCCCATCACGACAATCACCGGGACCCGCGCATGGCGCAGCTTCGAAGCAGGCGTGGTTCTGGCAGCGCCTGGACGAGCAGTCCACGTCGAGCACGCACTGGACGCAGCGACCCGTGGCGGCGCAGTACGGCGCGGCCGGGTCATTACAATCGGCCCAGCCAGCGCATCGCTTGTCCCCGTCGGAACCGCTGCAGGTTCGCCCCCCATCACAGCTACCGTCCCGACCGTCGCGGGTGGCGCCATCATGGAGGCCTTTGATCGCGCTGTCGCGCATGATCGCGCTGTCGCGAACAGCCCCGTCGCGATCGCCTTCCGCGCCCGAGCAACCACCTCGCTCGCACGCGGCCACGTCACAACCGCCGGCATCGCACGATACACCCCCATCGTGCGCGACCCTGCTCGTCGTGCACGCCAGACTCACCGCGAGCACCGGCAGGATCCCGCACCATCGCAACCCAAACACGTACTGCGCCCCCAAGCTTCGCTACGATGACAACCGCTATCACATAGCTCCAACGTCGGGAAGGGCGCCAGCGCAAGGGCAGTCCCTAGCTAGTTCTCATCCAGGAAAGGGCACGCGCCCTTTCCCCCGTCGCGGCA
>JAPPOR010000050.1 GCA_028817905.1 Myxococcales bacterium | reverse complement strand
CCCGGCCCACCCACCGTCGCCAGCGGTGAAAGCCTCGGCGTAACCCGGGGTCCGGTCCCCAAGATCCCGATCACCCCCGCCCCGGCCGAAGCCGAAGAGCGTTCTTTGAGACTGACCCACGGCCGCTCGGGGCGGTCTCAGGGGTTGACAGACAAGCTCGGATCCTTCGAGCTTCAAGGCATACCTGCCGGGAATATAAACATATCTGCACAGTCCAAGGACGGAAGATGGGGCCTGAGCAGGCCTCTTCAGGTCGAACCCGGACAGCACCTCAGAGGCGTCGAGGTCGTGATTCCCGACGTCGGAGAGCTGCTTGTTCGGGTCCTGGACTCCGGCGGTACGCCGGCGACGCAGGTGCCGCTCGAACTGGTGGCCGAGGCGGAGGTCGTCCCGCGCTTCGGGATAACCGATCAAAGGGGCGAGTTCGTGTTCGGTGGGCTCGCCGGGACCTGCACAGTGACCGCTCGTCCCCACGGCCAGCGCCCCACAAGCGGCGAGACGCTGGTGGAAGCGGACCAGGCCAACGAGCTCGTGCTGTACGTATCGGAGTCCGGCTATCGACTGTCCGGGCGCGTGTTCGGGGCCAATGGCCAGCCACTAGCCCTCGCCCGGCTGTCCATCGTTCCGGCGTCGCCCGTGACTGCTGCCCCGGGGGAACCGGGCACCATTGCACCGATCGCAGGCGTCAGCGGTCGGGACGGCACGTTCGAGTTGCCCGGATTGCCGGCACCCCCGTGGGACCTCCACGTATCACATGAAGGACACGCGAGACTACGCAAGACAATCTCGAATGATACGGACTCGCTGGAGCTCAGAATGTCCGTGGGCCACAGCCTGCGAGGTCAGGTGGAGTCGGACGCCGGCAAGTCGGTGGCAGGGGTTCGCATCGGACTCGTGGCGAACGAGACTACCGACACTTCGGCCCAAGCGCCCCCGCGCGCCATCCGCCAAACGACCGTGCGAGCCGGGACTTTCGAGTTTCGTGGTGTGGCAGCGGGAGACTACAACCTTATCATCGATGATAAGAAGTTCGTGCTCACGCGCCGGCCTGTGACGATCGACCCCGATCCCCGGGTCGACAACCGGGTTGAGCTCACCTTGGTGCGCGTGGGTACCGCCAGCGGGACCGTCGTGGACCGGCTGGGCGGCCCGGTGTTGAATGCCATCGTCACCGTCGACGGTACGGACGCCGGTCGCCCGCCACCCACAACCGTGACCAACGGGGATGGAGAGTTTGTCTTGGCGGGCATAGGACCCGGGGATGCCATCGTCAGCGCCCGTCATCTCGCTGCGGGCGAAGGGACGTCCTCCAATCCCGTGCGCATCGGATCGGGTGAGACCAGCCCGGGTGTGGTTGTCCGCCTGCCAGGGGTGGTGCCTCCGGGAGACGCCGGCGTGCCCGAAGAAGTGGCCCGCATCGCCGCCGCCCAGGGCGCTTCGCCGACAGGGCCCGCGACCACTGTTGACCGGGGCGACCTGCAATCGACCGCAGGGGCCCGTCGGCGCATCTTCACCCAGCCGCCCGTGGCCCTCGCGGCCGGCAAGGTAGGCGTGGTCATCGAGCAGGCCACCGGAGCGGCCGTGGAAGCCGGGGTTCGTCCTGGAGATCGTCTGTTGCAGGTGGACGGCGAGCCGGTATTGTCAGCCGGCCAGGGTCGCTCCATGCTGCGGGGCCTATCGGGCAGTCGCGCCACCCTGACTCTGCGCCGGGACGGTCGCCCGTTCCGGATCCGACTGCGACGCCCATAGCGGAACACGACCCCGCGAAACCTGTCCCATCTGTCGATGAGATCGCCGGGCGAGGATTCTCCGTCGTTTTGCCGCGCATCCCCGACCTCGTTTCGGTATCGTCCACGCGCGTCCCCGCCGGCATCATGACCCTCGCAAGCAGCACACTGGCGCGATCAGACTTGGACGACAGGCGGTGGACGCCCTGGCCGGCGCGGAGCTGTGCAACCCGAAGCGTGCGCCGGCTTTGTCAGCGGCTCACGGTACCTGCGGCACGCATGGGGCCGCCAACCCGCCACCGCGCGCGCACCTGGAGCAAGTTCGCCCCGGCAGTGGCCATGCTGGTGGTCGGCTGCGCAGGCACGCAAACGGCGGGCAGCGTCGGGGAAACACGCAAGAACGAAATCTTCGGTCGCATTCAGGCCCACGAGGCACGCATCGAAGATGCAACCGCCGCCCGCAGGGTCGCCGGCGCCGCGTCTTGCCCCGAGCGTTGTACCGCAGCGCAGCGGCTGACATTCCACGCGCACCGGATCTGCCGCCTTGCCAAGGTCGCCAACGATCGCGACGCGACCATGAGGTGCCGGACAGCCAGCGATGTCTCGGATGCCGCACGCGCCAGCGATCGACGAGCAGACTGCGGTTGCGAGGCGGATCCATGAGACAAGGGACCCAATGTCGACCTGGATAGATACGGCGGAGGCAGCCCTCCGCGGGGAGGCACCCGAAGGGGGCGAGGCCGTGCCGGTCGTGACCCCGCCGGTGCTGGATGGCACCGGCACGCGCGGAGTGATAGCCCCCTTCATGGCGGCCTTCTTCGGCGCGGCCGCCTACCTGCAGGAACAGCGCAGCGGCCCGTTCGATCCGATCGCACTGGGCCTGCGCGTGCTCGCTCTGTCGATGACCGCTCGCACCATCGTGCTCGGAAGGCATCTGTGGCAACGGCTGCAAATCCGGCTGGCCACGCGCAACTACGGGCTCGCGCTCACGGATGGCGGCCTGTTGCTGCGGACTCCGACAGCAGACTTGGCCCTAGCTCGGGAGGACATCCTAGCGGTCAAGGAGCGAGGCGATTGGCGCAAGCGTGGCGGTTCGCGATGGAACGAGGTGTACCTAATCACACGCCCCCGTAGCGGCCGTGCTTACGTCACCCTGCCGCCGGTGTTCGACCAAACCACAGGCGTGTTGGCGGAGCGCTTGATGCGCTGGCTCGGTCCGGTCGAGGGACCTGAAAACTACGAGCCACCACCCCCCACCGAACTCCCGAGCAAGGTCTTCGAGCAGGCGGCGGCAGGAGACGCCTCCCAGGACCTAACCGTGATCCGCCACGGAGCCGCGTGGCTCCGGCGCGGCCCCTATGTCACGGTGCTGGTCGGGATCGCGATCCTCGACGGGTTTGTCCGGCTCCCGGCGGAAAGTCGCGACCAGGTGGGGCCCATGGCCCCGGGACTCATCGTGTTCAGCCTGCTCGTCGTGCCCATCCTGTGGGCACTGCTAATCCGTTACGACATTGCGCCGCGACGAGGCCTATCCTTGGTTCTGACACCGGGGGAAATGTTGATGCGTACACGCCAAGGCGTGCACGTCGTGCGCTGGAAGAATCTCGACAGCCTCAAGCTGGACAGCAAGCGCCGATGGTCACTGCTGTATGGACAGCACGAGAGCAGAAGTCTGGTCATCGCGCGCAGCAACGCAGACACCATCACCTACCTCGAGTCGTTCTTGGGGGCGCCCGTCGAGGTTGTGATCGCCCTGTGCAATGCCTACCGCAAGGGTCTGTTACCCTAGCGACCTTGCGTTAGCGTGTTGTGGACGTTTGCGGCGAGTTTGATCGCGTTGCCTTGATTGGACGCGTCTGGACAAGGTCGCTAGCCATTCATGGCCGTACAGCTGCGGCCAGGTGTGGTAGTGTAAGCGATAGATATCCGATAGATCGCGCCGGTGAAGGGGGTAGTCGAATGATGAAACTCTCAAGCGCGATCGTTTTTGCAGTTGGCGTACTCCTGTGCGGGTGCGGTCGGGACAAGGTACTCACGGCCCAGCGCGATGCCGCCGTGACCGGGGACCAGACGTCCAACGAGGACAAGGACCCGTCCAAGAACCCCGATGGTACGGCCACTGGTGCTGAGGGAGACGGAGACGGTGACGGTGACGGCGATTCCGACACCGCAGACATCGACGACGCCGATGCCGGCAGTGAAGGCGATGCCGGCGGCAACGATGGCGATGGTGACCGCGATGACCACAGCGTTGCTACTGGCCAGCCCCCGATGCAAGGCGAGTGCGACAGCAACGGCATGACCAACGACTGCTACGGGGGGCCCGACGGCACCGAGGGTGTGGGCGAGTGCCGTGCCGGTAGCCAGAGCTGCCAAGACGGCGAGTGGGGCGCCTGTGAGGAGCAGGTCGAACCCACTGACGAAACGTGTGATGGTCGGGACGAAGACTGCGACGGAGAGATCGACGAGGGGGCCTCCGCAGGCGCCAGCTGCACCCCCGAGGGTGCGGACAACGACGAGTGTGTGGTCGGGCGCTTGATCTGCTCCAACGGTGTGGAGTCCTGCGAAGAGAGCAGCGCAGGGCTGCCGGAGGTCTGCAACGGGGACGACGACGACTGTGACGGCGAGGTCGATGAGCAGCCGGACCTATCGTGTTTCACCGCCGGACGGGGCTGTGAGCGGATTGGCGACGAATGGGAGTGCAAGGGTATCTGCGAGCCTGGCGAGCAGGCGGCCTGTTTCAACGGCGAAGCCTTCGGAACCTGCACCGGACAGGTCGGGCCCAGCGTATTCGGGGAGCAGTGCAATTCGAATCCGGCAGTGGACGAGGACTGCGACGGCGAGGTCGACGAAAACTGCGAGTGCGTCGACGAGCAGAGGTGCTACACGGGACCCGAGGACACGGCTGGCGTCGGAGAATGCGAATATGGCACGCAGGAGTGTCTCTTCGGCTCCTTCGGGTTCTGCACCGGACAGGTGACCCCGCAGCGCGAGACCTGCGAGAACGCGGGCGAGGACAACGACTGCGACGGAGACGCAGACGAAACGCCCGAGGAAGGCGGGTTTTGCTTCACCGGCGATCCGGGGCGCTGCGCCCTGGGTTCCCAGAGGTGCCGCAACAACCGCACCCAATGCGTGCCCAACAACCCGTCGCGCCCCGAGCGCGCCCAGGGGTGCAACTTCCAAGATGACGACTGCGATGGCCGCGTCGATGAAAACATCTGCAACAACAACCAGGGTTGCTGCGGGGGGCGTTGCATCAACCTGAACACACGACAAAACTGTGGCGCCTGCGGCAACACATGCGGCAATCTGGAGGCCTGCCGCAATGGGCAGTGTCGGTGCGATCGCGAATGCTGCAGGAACAGCGACTGCGGCAACAACCGGACATGCAACAACGGCAACTGCGAGTGCGCCACCGAGTGCTGCGAGAACCGCGATTGCGGACAGGGCCGGCGCTGCAACAGCAACGGACGCTGCGAGTGTACGACCGAATGTTGCCAAAACAGCGATTGCGGACAGAACGAACGCTGCAACAGCAACGGACGCTGCGAATGTACGACCGAGTGCTGCAGCTTCAACGACTGCGTCGATGGCAATGCCTGCACGAGCGATACCTGCCGGCCAAACGGCACCTGCTCCAACTCGCCCATCGACAACTGCTGCGAATCGGACAGCGACTGCGAAGACGGCAACGCCTGTACCAACGACGCTTGCGGCAACAACAACAGGTGTTCAAATGACCCGATCGCCGATTGCTGTGAGTCCGACGGCGACTGCGACGATGGCGATGTGTGTACGAGCGACACCTGTGGCAACAACAACAGCTGTTCGAATGACCCGATCGCCGACTGCTGCAAAGCGGACGATGAGTGCAGCGATGGCGATGTCTGTACGGAGGACTCGTGCGGGAACGACAACGTGTGCTCGAACTCCGAGATCGCAGGCTGCTGCACCTCAGCGGACGACTGCGAAGACGACGGAGTCGCGTGCACCGATACCGTCTGCGACGACAACGAGTGCGCTCACCCCGACAGCTGTGATGTGGGAAGCTGCAACCCGAGCAGCGGGATATGCGAGGAGTAGCTCTCCTAGGTCGCCTCCAGCTCCGCATCCGTGCTCATCATCTTGGGCAGGCTCGCATCCG
>JAPPOR010000988.1 GCA_028817905.1 Myxococcales bacterium | reverse complement strand
GCTAGGATGCGGGCTTGGCCCGCATCCTAGGCCCTTGGTCAACCAGCCGCTGGGCCCGGGCGAGAGCGGGCGCCATCCCCAGCCGTTGCGCGCTGACCCGGGCTTGAGCAACCAGCGCCCGGGCCCTGGAGGCGCGACCGCACAGGAGCATCGCGGGCGCCCACCCCAACTGCGTGCGAACGGTCTCGGGTTGATGACCAAGCCGCTCGTTTTGGGCCGTGGCAGCTTGAAAGTGGCGGTCAGCATCCTCGTGCTTGCCTAGCATGAGCGCCAGCTCCCCTAGAACGCGCCCACTCGAGCCCAAACAGATCAGTGCACCGTCCTGAATGCACTGCCCCTCGCGCGACAGAAGGGCATCATAGAGGATGGCCGCATCTTCCATCGCACCCACTTGGACGCAAGCATCCGCAGCGCGAACCAGCGTCTCGGGCTTGGCCAAGAGCGGCTTCCCACGCAGATGCGGGCGAAAGCGACTCTCGCGCAGCACTTGAAAGTGCTCGCCGGCACGGGTGCGTTCACCACGCTCCAGCGCGAACTGGGTCTTGGTCAACGAACAGAACCAGTGCGCATCCGGGTTGGCCGCTAGGTGCCGGTCGACCAGGGGCTCCAGTCTCGCGGCGCGGCCCTGATATCCGTACAGCCACAAGAGCATGCAAAACATATGGTTGGCTTGCTCGGGAGTACTCGCGAGGCCCAGGCGCTCGAAGCTACGGCCAAGCGCGCGAAAAGCTCGCTCCGCTTCGTCGAATTCGCCTCGCATCACGGCGAGCGTTCCGCGCGCGCAGTATGGGACTCCGATATACGCCGACAACCGCGCACTATGGCGGCCGACCCGCGCAGGCTGCGGAAGAAGGTCAACCAAGCTCGTGACCTCGCGCACGGCACGCCGATAGCCCGCCAAGTCGCCGACCGCTAGGCGCTGCCCCATGTTCAAGAGCCAACCGTCGATGCGCTGCACCGTCGTCAGATCGGAGCACTTCAGCAACGCGATCCCCGCGGCATACGTTTCGGCAACTTGCTCTGCATCGGCGACACCGCGTAACGCCAGGAGCCAAAGGCGACCGGACGGGTCGGGCCTGGTCGGTGCCAGTTCCAACGCGCGCCGGGCGGCACGCCGAAACTCCTCAAGTGGGCCGGCTTCGCAGCGCATCCAGCAAAGCGCGGCCGCGAGACGATAGGGCACCTCACCAGCCAGCGCCGCTACATCACCTTGGGTCGCCTGAACCAAAGAAGTCCACGCCTCCTCCAACAGTTCAAGCGCCTCCGGCCGCAGTGCGACGCTTCGCAGATGGACGCTCGACTCCTCACCGAGCGCGTACCCGACTGCGGCTTGTGCGAAGAGTGCAGGCAGCTTTGCCCGCCTTGCCAGCTCGGCCGCCTGCAAGAACGCGCCCGCGATCTCATGCTCAGGATCGTCGGCATGCCAACGCGCCCGCGCCCAAAGGAGTGTCAGCTCCACCGCCGACTCCGACCGGTCGTCAGGCTCGAGCAACTGGATAGCGCGACCCAGCTGCAAGACCGCTTGATCGAACGCGTGGGACGCGAACGCTTCGCGCCCAGCCCGGTCGCACAATTCCCGGCGCGCGCGCTTGGGGATCCGCGTGCCCGATTCGAACGCATGGGCAGCCAACACGCCACTGAGCGCACTTTCGCCGTGCAACGCCTGAAAGGCGCGCAACGCCTGCCGGTGATAGGCCGTGCGAGCTTGCAGCGGCAGGGATTCCACAAGCGCGTCCCCCACCAAGGCATGGCTGAACAGCCAGCGATCGGCATGCTCCGGATCCCGTGCCACCACACCCGCGCGGTGGGCCGGTTCTAGGTGGGCAAGCAGCTCGTCGACGTTCTCACAGCCAGCCAACATGGCCAGAACACTCGTATCAAAGCCGCGGCCCAGCACAGCCGCCTGACCAAGCAGCGTGCGGGTGGGCTCTGGCAGCACGCGAACACGCTCCTCGACGATGTGCGCGACGCTTGGGGGCGGCGCCACATCCAGCGGCCGCTGCAACACAAGGGCATGCCGAATCCATTCGCTCAGAAAGAGCGCATTGCCACCGGTCATATGCCGCAGCACCTCGGGCACGCTGCCGGCCCAACCAGGCAACGCGAGGGCCCGAAGCAGCTGGCGAACGTCGTCAAGGCGCAGAACATCGAGATGTTGGCTAATCACGCCCTGTCGCCCACTCGTGCGACCTATGAACTGGCTCAGCGCACGCCCAGGCGTCACCGACTCGGGCCTGTAGGTTGCAAACACGTGCAAGGGGCGGCCGCTGGCCGCGCGGGCGACAGCGTCAAGCATCGCGATGCTGCCCGCATCGGCGCAGTGTAGGTCCTCGATCACGAGACACAGCGGCACATTGCATGACAGCTCGGCCAAGGAAGCGCCGAACGCTTCGCACAACTCGAACTGCCCCTGGGGGTCGACACTACCGTCAACCATCGAGCCGCTGAGGTCCGGCAGGGAGAATGGAGCGTGCAAGCCCTGTTGCCCGCAGGGGGTGCTCCCCCCGCGCAGGCCGGTACCTTGCACAAGCTGCGAGACGATCCGTCGGAAGGGCCAATAGGCTGGCAACCCCAGGGCCGCCGGACACACGCTTGTCAGCCAACGCACACCCGGTGGGCCAGCCTCCGTGCTAGCCCTTAGCTGTGCGATCAAGCTCGACTTGCCTGCACCCGCCTCGCCGGCCAGCAAGCACAGGCCACCTTTGCCAGTCGAGAGCCAGGCGGCCAGTCGCTGTAGCTCGGCCTCTCGCCCCACAAACGGCCAGGAACTCGCACTACGAAGGGGTGTCGCGCCCCCTACCCCTTCGGTAACCGGCGCGACGAACAGGTACCCCACGCCCTTGCGCGTGCGGATTTGTGACTGTCTGGTGCCACTGTCTCCCAGGACCTTGCGTGCTTCGTTGATGACTCGGCGCAGGGCGCCGTCCGCCACGCTCACGTCCGGCCACAGATGTGAGCGTAGCTGCGCCATCGTGGTGAGCTGACCCGCCCGCGACACAAGCAGGGCCAGACACTCGAACACCTTCGGCTCAAGCGACAGCTCGACGCCGGACTTCGACAGCGCCCGCTGGTCCAAGTCGAGAACGAATTCGCCGAAGCCAAACCTCACAGCGCCCCCCTGCATTGGGCCCCTGACCATACCAGCCCTCGCCTCGCATCCATCACCAAATGACCCACCGTCGCACAACCACGTGGGTCCGCAACGCCTTCCCCTCGGCAAGACCCTGGGCAAGCATCGTCGCCCTCATCGAAACCCCTGCAAAGCCGATCACTTGCCCAACCATAGCGCGCGCCTGTGATGAATGTTGACCACCGAAGCTCCCGTGCACCCGATGGGCCAGCCCAGTGCCTGTTCGGCCACGCCGCCCACCGCGCGATTCCCGGACATGGTCGCCGTCTACATCGCTCTCCAACGTCCGGAAATCGTCATGATCGCCCGTACCGCCTGGTTCGCTCGGCGCCCTGGCGCTAACGAACTGGAAACCCGATCGCGGCTTCGGCCTTTCCCGAGCGGTGGGGCCGACTGCCTGCGAGGTCGGCGCCTAGCCGCAAGTGCGGAAAAAACATGGGAGATATCATGATCGACCCCGCTTGCATCTGGGCCTTCAAGCGACGCCCGGCGCGCGCCCCAATCGCTAGGCGAATGGTCAGAGCGATGCAGGGGCTGCTGCTGGCCTGGACGACGACGGCGTGCGGCGATCCAGCAGCGCAGCCCCCATCTGCGTCGGCACCCCAACCGGCCACACACGGTCAGATGCCCGTACGCACAACCTCATCACCCTCACCCAGCGCTCGAGATGCCGGAATGACCGGTGGGCACGCAGCAGGCACGGGTGTGGACGCAGATGCGATGGAAGGTCAAGGGCCCAGCGACCCGAGCCGACCCGGTGGAGCGGGTCTGGACGACCGCATGCGCGGCGACGACGCGGGCACCGGGGAGCAAGGCGGAGAACAGGGAGACCTCGGACTGCCTTCGATCTGTCGTGGCTGCTCCCAAGAAACCCTCGACACCATGGACATGACGGTCCACCTGCACCACGTGCATCTGAACGTAGCAGACCGGGAGCGCTCGGTGCAGTTCTACCAGCGCTTCTTCGACGCGAAGCGCGTGCGTCTCAACGGGGTCGCCGACGCATTGCACGTCAGCCCGACACTGCTCCTGCTTGACGAGCTCAGCCCCCCACCTAAGGGTCACCTCCCCACGGCCCTTCAACATATGGGCTGGGGCGCAACCGACCCCGCGGCCTGGTACGAGGCCGCGCACAAGATGGGCATCGGGCCGGACACCCGTGGTTTCACCCAATTCAACACGAACGAGACACCCACCGTGGGCGACCCGGGTTCAGGGGCGGTGATCGCGCTGTTCGGAGACGTTCCCGCCTGCTTCCCCGTGCCCGACGTGGCCTCCTACATGTACGTTCTAGGCCCGGACGAAGAGCGGATCGAAGTCTGGAGCGGCGCCGACGGGCGGGTGAACCACGTGCACTTCACCACGCCCGACCTGGCCGCGACGGCCCGCTGGTACCAGGACTTCCTCGGCTTGCCGGAAACGCCAGCACCCTTCAACGCCTTCTTCCTGGATGACATCCTGTTCTTCTTCGAGCCGATCGGCGAGGAAGACCAATACGAACCAACCGACAACCATGTACTGAGTCACATCGCCTTTTCCGTCACCGATCTGGGCGCCTGGCGAACGCGGGCATCGGAGCAGGGAGTCACGGTGGTTGCGGAGCCTGCCAGCACCGCCGGGTTCATGAGCTTCTTCGTTCGCGGCCCGGACGGCCTGCTGGTCGAGCTCGTGCAGGCTGCCCCGGCGCGGGAGTTGTGCCCGAACCCTTGACAAGCGATCGCGTCTACAGACGCGTTAGGTTTGGGAAGCTCACCATTCTTTGGCGTTGTATCACCACTGCAGCATGCAAGATCGAAAAGGCGTCGCCGAGCTGAAGGTGCTACGGTGAGCCAAGCGTGGGGGAAGGGCCACGGACAGACTCACCATGACTGTTGTAGCCCATGCAGAGAAACGTACTCGACGATGGCCACGATCTTCGAGCATGGGAACCCCCACACTAGCAGCGTCCACCGCTTTCTTCCTGATGACGACCCTGCTGGCCACGGGCTGCCTGCTATCCTCGGGTGAGGGCAACGGGAGAGAGTGCGACATCGGACTGACCGCCGGGCCCCTCTATGCTGCCAGCAGCATGCCCTCCACGTTGGCGCTCAGCAGGGCCCAGCGCCTTGCGATCGTCATGGTGAAGCCCGCCGCCGAGGGGACCACAGGTGTTTGTACAGGAACGCTGCTTTCGGATACGTGGGTGATTACTGCAGCCCACTGTGCGCACGAAGAAGCGTCCATCGCGTTTGGCGAGGATCCCGACGCTCCGACTGTGCAGGTCCGTCCCGAGGAGACGCACAAGCATCCCGACCACGACGTAGCCTTGCTGCAGGTTCCGGCACCGGCCTTGAAATCCCTTGGCGCGGTCCCAATTGCGGTGTGGAAGCGGGCAGTCCCGGAGGCCTGGATTGGCCGACAACTGGAACTTAGCGGACGGGGCATCACCGAAACCGGCAGCTTCGGCAATACGCAGTTCGTCGCGGAAACGGTCACCGCGATCGACGAGAGCTTCATCGAGGTGGACGGCATGGGCGCGAGCGGCGCCTGCCTGGGGGACTCGGGTGGAGCCCTGTTGGTGCAGGCAGGAGACGCGACGCCGCGCATCGTCGGCATTCTCAGTCAGGGGGCCGCAAGTTGCAGGGGCCGGGATCTGTATATCCGAGCGGATCGCTTCGCGGACTGGGCACTCGAAACGACCCAAGCCCACTCGACATCTCCAGATCCGTGCCCCTAGCGACCTTGAGTCAGCGGTTGTTGGACGTTTGCGTCAAGTTTG
>JAPPOR010000233.1 GCA_028817905.1 Myxococcales bacterium | reverse complement strand
CGACTCCTGGCGCGTGCTGGCGTGCGACGCGTGGCATACCCGTGTTGTCGGCCGGACGCACTTCTGGTTGCGCAACTCCTGCAGTTCTTCGGTCCGTCCCCGGCTCCCTGCAGTTCTTCGGTCCGTCCCCGGCTCCCCCACACGGCGACGCCCTGCCAGCGCGCCCTGCTTCGTTACCGGGAGTAGCGCACGCCGGCGTAGACGTTGCTGTTGTACATGAACTGGCCGAAGAAGGTGTGATCATCCGTGCCTGCGAAGAGGTTCGCACCTGCGAGAACGGAGACGTGGTCGTCCACGTCGTAGGCAGCGCTGATCCGCACGTATCCGTCTCGATCGGACGGACTCACAAACCCGAACACGGAAAGCCTGAGCCGCTGTCGCAGCGCGAGCCAGCGCAAGCGCACCGTGGCTACGTGCCGTAGCGCGTCGGCCGCGGGCACCTGGGCCGGCAAGCCCGCGCGATATGCGGCATGCTCCAGCATCGCCTCCAGGTAGTACTGAAAGGAAAGGGTTGCGTCCGCCCACAGGGCGTGCTCGTAACCACAGAGCGCACGTACCTCAGCGTTGCGGACCAGGGGATCGCCTCCGGACCGGTCCGCGCGCGAGTCGTAGTATCCCGTTTCAACATGCACGATCCCGCCAAGCAACGGGCCGCGGGCGCTGGCTCCGTAGACGGACAGGGGCGGAAAGATCGCGCGCCCGCTGCGCTGGTCCAAGCCCGCCGGGACCTTCCAGAAGCCACGGTAGAGGTATCCGGAAAGCTCCCAGGAGGCCAGCATGACGTGCAGGCGAGCCGCCAGTTCACCATCCTGAAGCCACCGTTCCGGCGCATCCACGTTCAGCGGAACGCCCTGGCCTACGATTCGTCCCATCGTGGGCTCGAAGGACGAGAGGTATGAGCGGCTCGGCAAGCGGTCCGCGTCAAAGCGGGGCGTGAGCACGAGGTCTAGACCGAGGGGGTGCGCAAAAAAGGATAGCTTAGCCGCGTCGGACGGGGCCTTGAGGTAGTCCACATCGCGACCGATGAGAAAGGCCGTCCAGTCCTTCGGAAAGAGATCGTTGATGAACAGCAGATCACCCGTGCCCCACGTCAGGATCTGGCGTCCGACCCGCAAGTCGAAGGACTCACCGGGTGATGTGGACAGGCTCGCGGCACGCAGGTCGAGCGCTCCCTGGCCGGTCTCGAGCCGGGGGGTGTGGTCGCGACTGAGTCCATCCGCGATGGCGTCCACTACCAAGCGAACACTGGTGGACCAGAGAACCATGGTCTGCTCCAGGTCGAGCTGGAGACGCTGCTCTCCGATCGAGACCCTTCGCTCCTCCGGGTCCTCCCGAAGCCGAGCACCGATGCGCGCATCGCTCCGCAACCGCCATCGGAGTGGAAGCCAGAACGAGCGCGCCGGCAACCCCACCTCTTCGGCCAGCGGCGCCCCCGCCACGCGCCCTGTGGGCAGCCCCGCTGGGGGTTGCGCGTCCAGGCCAGCCGGCAACGCCGGCTCCGGTTCCTCCGCGCCCAGCGCAATGGACGGCGATTCCACTCCATGTCCATCGAGCCCGGCCGGCAGGGGTGGCTCCTCATCCGCCCCCTCTGCCCCAGCCGTTTCGTCCGTGCGGGAGTAGCCGGGGCAGCGGCTCGCGTCCACCAAGTGTTCGGCACCCTCGCAAGGGCTGGGAGGATCCGGACGGTGGCCGAAAGCCCTGTTGGGTTGGAGAACAACCGGGGCCCCGGGACGCTCGTGAGAAATCCCGCCTGGCCCGAGTGGGGCCGAGGCGTCCGGCTGAGCTCCCGGGTCTCTGCCCGCGTTACCGTCCGGGCTCCCCTCTGGGTTCCCGTCCGGCGGTTCGGGCTGAGCCACCGCGGCCCGGCAGGCGAGCGAGACCGCCAACGCCGCCCACACGCTGACTTGCCAGGTACACTCGCTCCCTCGCATAGGCCGCCGTCGAACCATGCCCCATCACTGCATGTACTTGACCGGTGCCCGGCGTAGGTAGCGCTCCGTGAAGATCCGGTCCGGTAGTCCCAGGTCGTAGCGGACACCCGAGTACTCCACCCGGGTGATACTACCGGAAGCCTTGTCTTCCATGCGTGCACGCGTCACCGTCGGCTTCCCCTGGAGCGTCTCGACGGCCTCGACCGTCATCACGCGGTACAGTACGCCCTGCTTGTCGTAGTACTCGACCTTCGTTGGCAGATAGGTCTGGCGATGTACGTACATCGTGTAGCGAGAAAAACGCACGGCGTCGGGTTTCACGGGCACGTGCTCGAGTACGAAGTAGCTCTTGGTCGTCTTCACGAGCCGATGGGTGTCCTCGGTCAGCGCGCGCCCAGAAACGTCCTCGTAGACGAAGTCAGACCCGACGAAGCTCGTGCGCTTGTCGGCGGCCGCGATCCGCTTGACGAGATCGAGGCTCGGCAGATAGAGCCATCGGTCGTCGTCCGCATCCACCTTCTTGTGCACGAGAAAGACCATCTTGGCGACGTCGGCTGGGGCGTGAAAGTAGACATAGAATTTCTGCGGCCCATCGGAGGTACCCGTGTCGAGGCGCATGATCGTCAACTCGCGGATCCGGGAGCGGCCCTGCTTGTCCGTGATCGTCATCTTGACCCGAGCGCGCCCGTCCGCCCCGAGGTAGTACGCCGCATGGTTGGTCTTCCTGACGATCTCGTCCACCGACGGCTGTGCCGAGCCCCGCAAGGGGTGCACAGCGGACACCAGAACGACGAGACTGGCGATAGCGAAGAGCATCTGTTTCATCTTTGGCTCACGTATGCGCAGCAACCCGATCAAAAGAGCCGGCGCTGCATCAGTTTGACGAGGGAAGGCAAGACGACCAGGGAAGCCCCACCGGCGAACACCAGAATGGCAGCGATCAGGTAGCCGACGGTCTGATAGGGCACCAGCGGCGCGAGCAGCAGTGGCAAAAAGCCCATGCCCACCACCACGATGTTGCGGCTAATGGCCCGTGCGGGCTCCCCAAACACAAGCCCACGCGCCCGCTCCCACGAGCCGTGCAGCGCCACCAGCTCGCGCGATCGCGCGAGAAAATGGATGGCATAGTCTACCGCCAGGCCGAGACTCAGGGATGACAGCACGGCCACAGGCATATCGTAGTCCTTGCCCATGAGCCCGACCGCCCCGTAGATCACAGCCACCGTGACCGTCAACGGCAACATGCTCAAGAGCCCCCAGAGAACGGACCGGAAGAGCAGTATCATCATCAGCAACACGATGACGAAGCTGCCAAGGAACGCGTTCAACATGCCGCTCACCATCTGGTCCTGCCAGACGACGTTGATGTAGGTCAGTCCGAACCAACGGGCCCTTCGCAGTGAGATCGGCGCGGGATTCGCCGCCACATAGGCCTCAGCCGCCTTCACGACCGCTTCCATGTCCTTGTTGTCCCCGCTCTTGAGCTGCAACCACAGGACGGCATCCTGGTAGTCGGGCGTGACAAAGTGCCATAGGTCATCCTTGCGGTGACTGGACAGATACTGTTCCAGCGTCTGAGCGACGACCGTCGGACTTTCGGGGATTCTGTAGTCCACCTCCCTGCCGCCCAGCAGATCACGGTGCACCGTCTTGACGATGTCGGCCAACGAACTCGACTTCCCCACCACCTCGGTCGCGCCCAGATGTGCCTGCAGCCCCTCCAGGTACTGAAGCAAGGCCGGGCGCTTGAAAACCTCTGCCGCCTGGGCGGTGAAGGCGAGCAGGTGCAACGCCGGGCGCAGCCCCGGATGTTCGGGACCCAGGCGCTCCGAAATACCAGCCCGCATGGCGGCGGCGTCGGTCGGCGCGTCGCCCACTACCTCCGAGATGGCACGCTCCAGGGCGACAAAGCCGGCGTCGACATCCGCCGCTCGCGCGCGGATGCGGGCCGAAAGAGCTTGCGGATAGCCCTCCGCCAACGGAGGCGCATCGCCATCTGCCTCTGAATACGCCTCCTCCAGGACCTCGAGCGCGGCCTCCGTGGACGCCCGCTCCGGCTCCGAGCGAGCATCACGCCGACGGGTGCGCAGCCGACGCTCGTGCTGTTCGATGAGGTCCACCGGCGACCCGGGCACCCCGCGGGCAACGTCACCGGCAAGCTCCGCCATGGTCCTGGATAGCTCGTCGCGAAACTCCTTTGCCCGCTCGGTCATCATGCGTCCGTAGGATCGTGCGGTGAACTTTGGCGGCGCATGCTCCAGGACGAGAAAGGCATCGTAGGTCCCCCCGAAATGCTCGTTGAGCTCCCGGTCCGCAATCCGGATGGGATGCTCGGACTCGAACCAGCGGGTGGGGTTGTCGTTGATGCGGATCTTCGAAATGCCGTAGGCGGCCACTCCCGTGGTCAACAGGGCGGCGGCCACCACCCACCTTGCGTTCCGATAGGTCACCGCATCCAACCGGCGCAGCAGGCCATGCGCCTCGCCCCCGGCCCCCGCCAGGCGCTGTCTCCTGCCGAAGCCGGCCAGCCTGGCCTCGGAAAGTGTCGCGAGGTAGGCAGGCACAAACAGGATGGTCCAGAGCCACGCCAGCAGTACGCCGATCGCCACGAACACGCCGAACACGCGCACGGGCGGAATCGGCGTGAGTGCGAGCGACGCAAAGCCAGCCGCGGTGGTGAGCGACGTGAAGAGCATCGGCGTAAAGAGGTGGCGCATGACCGCCCGGATCACCTCCTTGCGATCCTCCTTGGGGTCGTAGCGGTCAAAGAAGTCGGAAATGATGTGGACCGCGTCGAGAACCGCGATCGGCATGATGAAGATCGGGATCATCGAGCTCATGATGTGGATCGTGTTGCCGGTGATCACGAGCAGGCCCATCGTGCCCAGCACGGCCACCAGCGCGACGATCATGGGCGATACGATCACCACCATGCGGCGAAAGAAGACCCACAGCAGGAAAAAGATCAGGAGCATCGCAGCGGGTGCCGAAATGGCCATCTGCACGAACATTTCGATGCCGAAGGTCTCCTCCGCCACGGGCAGACCAGCGATGTGGTAGGCGCCGGTCTCGGTGGCCAGGGCATCGATTTCAGCTTGAATGGCCGCGGCCACATCGTGTGCATACGCCTTACTCGCCAGGGGCACGTAGATCACCGCGGCCTGCCCGTCGTCGGAAAACAAGGTGTCGCGCAGAAACGGGATGCGCTCCGCCCGGGCCCGGATCGCGGCGGCGGCCGCATCATCCGCGGGCGGCCCCGGCATCATCCAGTCAAACGATACGGTCCCCGGAGCCGTGCTCTCGATGCTGTCTATGGTCGCGAGCGACAGCACGTCAGAGGCCACGACGCCCTCGATCCCCTGGGCGACTTCCGTCAGGCGATGCAACGCCGCCAGGGTCTTCGAGTTGAAGATGCCCTGGGGGTCCGCCTCGTTGACCACACCCACCACGATTGCATCGTGAAGCCCAAAGCGCCGTTTCCGCTCGTTGTGAAACACGCGCACCGGCTCGTCCGCCTCGAGCATGTTCTCGGGGTCCACGTCCACCGCGATCGTCGAAAGGGGGCCGAGGCCACCCGGAATCAACGTCGGAGCAGTGGCGGAGATGACGATCAGGAGGGTGGTCGCGAGCATGAGCGAGACCACGCGACGCGGCCGGTCGATCGCCCAGTCAATGACGGTGTGTCCAAACTCAGTCATGTTTCAGCACAGGGTGGTGGGTGGTTGGAAGCGTTCAGCGTAGGCGCGGGTCAGCGCACCGACGTATTCGGCGTCGAGAAATCCCTTGAGAAACGCGATCCACCGCGAGGCGTCCTCGAAGTTGGAGGCGACCCCCAGGGAGCACCGCACCATCCCAAAGGGTCGTTCGAAGGGCGCAATCCGCGAGAGCATGCGGTCCACACCCACGCGGGGGGCCATCCACAGGAAAGCGCCTCCCAGTTTGTTGGGAGGATGCTCGCTAT
>JAPPOR010000652.1 GCA_028817905.1 Myxococcales bacterium | reverse complement strand
CCCACCCCCGAAGGCCGTCTCTTTTTTTTTTATTGATAAGGCGACCACCGATATCTACACGGGGCCGGCCACCGCTAGATCAAGACCGGCTGCACCCAGCCATACCCCCCACGGCAGCGCTTCACCGACATAGCGGCCGCCTGCATAGAAGTCCTCGAACAGCGGACCCCGGGCGCGAGTTTCGCCCGCCCCGGGGCCGCCCAGCGAGACTCGACCCTCGTCGGAGGGCGCGGCGGACGCAGGGTCCCCAGCGCCACCCGGAGGGATCGAAGCGTCGGTGCCGACCGCATCGGATGGCGCCGGCGAAGGCTCCCGCCCCACCAGGAGCCACGGGTCGTCGGTCTGGGCGGACGCCGACTGCGACGCGCGCTCGGTTCGCCCGGAAGCGGCGTCGGCGCCCTCGCCACGGGCCGCCGTGCTGGTCGTCGCGCGAGCTTCGACGTCGCGTTCCTTCGTTGTCGCGCGTCGCGCCTCTGCTCGCAGCCCACGATCGTTGGGGCGCGCAGGGTCGCCACTTTCGACATGCTCGGTGGCGATGTGCTCCAGCGCCATCGCCAGCACCAACGCCACCGCGTCGGTACGGTCCTGACACGAGCGAGGAAGCCCGGACAGGCGCCGCCGCGACAGCACGCGGTCCCCGCGCACAAGGCGCAGCTCCCCCCCTTCGTCGGAATCCATGGCGATCTCGGCTTGCAGACGCAGCTCCCCCAGTAACTCGACTCGGCCGTAGTGCGAAAGGCGCCGGGTGAGGGCTTCAGGCTCGAGGCACGGGACCGAGACCCCACCCTCCCCCGTCGGCCGAACCTGGATTGCCGCTTGCGCGAACACGACGGATGGGAGCACCAACATGGCGACCAGGGTGGCGCGAACTACGAAGCGCCACGACGCCCGCTGTGGTCCGATGCACATCGGCCCACGGTACCATCTCCCCGCGGACCGTCCACGCTGTGGGCGTCATCGGCTGAAACAGGGTCGTTTGGCCACCGTCTGATGCGGCAAAGACGCCGTACACGCAGTTGTCGGCACCATCGATCGCCTGGATATACTTCGTGGCCCCAGTTCCCTCTGCCACCGGTCCAACGCAGCCAGGAAATGCCGCAATACCTCGAGACGCGTGAATTCCTCCCCGAGAAGTCTCTCGTTCTCGAACAGCGGTAAGCTGCCTTGGGCGAGCTTCTGGAACGGGCGCGGACGGGAATGGCCACAGGTCGTGGAGCGCTACAGCAGAGCGCGATAGCCCAGGAAGAACGTGCCGCCCGCCAGGTGGGTTTCGCCCGTCGTGTCGTGCTTAAAGGGGCCCCACTGGAACAGCAGCTCTGCGAACAGGCCGCCCGGGCCGAGTGCGAGCTCCGCGCCAAGCGGCACACCCACACCGAACTTGGTCGAGCGCTCGAAGGTATCACCGATTCGTTCGCCATTGGCGTCGGCGTTGACGACCGTCTCCAGCAGGTACAAGCGCGGGCCGATGCCTGCGTAGGGGATGATCGTGTCGCTCAGGAAGGTCAGCCGGTACATGAAGGTGGGCTGGAAGACGAGCTCCTTCTGGGTCAGCTCCCACTTGTAGCTGCCGCCCGGGACACGCTCCGGGTCAAAGCCGTCCTCCGTGACCTGACCACTGGCCGGTGGCACTGCGTACTCGACCTGAAGCATGGCAGCAATCTGACGATTGGTGCCTCCGAAGAGCCAACCCAGCTCGACCCCCACTTGCACAAATGGATCGAGCCCGTTGAACGAGGCAATACCACCCACCTTGCCAGCCGCCAGGAAAGCGCCACCGTCGTCGGAGCCGCCACCGTCAGCGACATCATCCATTGCGGGGACGGAGTCGGTACCGTCGCTGGCGGCGTCGGCCCTGTCGCCCACACTGAGGTCGACGTCAGCACTTGCCTCGGCACTCGCCGCTGCGGGGACGTCGCCGCCGGACTCCCAGGGCGGTGGCTCCTCCGCGCTGTCCGCGCGTCGGTCGCCCTGGGCCTGCACCGCGCTGGTCGTCACCAGCAAGCCCAAGGCGACCATCCAGGCGAAACGCGAGCTTGTGACCTGCCACGGCCCTCGATGGAGCGCGGATGGTTTCATGGCTGTGGGGTGATAAGTCATGGGCTGGCGCTCCCTACTGAATGATCAAGGCGGTTGAGGCGGTCACCGAGCCGCCCGTGATGTTGTCGGTGCCACCCATCTTCTGAATGTCGTCCTGGCCGCCGACGATGAAGATGAATGCGCTCTGGAGCGTGCTACCCATCTGGTAGCGCGGGGAGCCCAGGCTGAGACCACCCTCGTTGTTGAAGTTGTCGAGCGTGGTCGGGTCAACCAGGCCGTAGGAACCGCCATCGTTGGCCGGGCTGGACGGCGGCCAGCCACCGAAGACGAACAGGCGACCCGCCGCCGCCGCCGTGCCAAACCCGGTACGCGACGGGTCCATCGCATCCGCGATCGCGAACATGTCGAGCTCCCCCGTGTCGGACACATGGGCTGCCTCGGTGTTGTTGACGACCGTGTTGTTGGCGCCCGTGCGGCCACCCCCGACGTAGATCCAGGTCTGGCCGGCGGGGATCGTGGATGCCGCCAGGTCGTCTGCCGACCAAGCGCCGTGGTCCCAGCGGGCGTTGGCAAAGGTGGTCGCGGGCTGCGTCCACGAGCTGGCAACCGCATGCCGACCATTGGGCGCCACTGTCAGCTCCAGGTACTCGTAGCTGTCGAGGGCCGCCCCCTCGTTGAATAGGTGGGACCCGCTGTCCTTGCCAAGCAGCGCGTAGAGGTAGACCGTGTTCGCATCGTTGTTGTCGAGCGCCGAGACGCCGCGCAGGGAGGCCCGCGCCGTGTTGAGATCAGGCAATGCCTGCCAGCGACTGGTCGAACCGGGCGGCATCGGTGTGTCGCTGCCGAGCTCCTGGCTACCGTCGTCGATCCAACTGCGGGCGTCCTCGGCGACCTCCGCGATCAATACCTCGTCCGCGCCGGCAGCCCCGTCGACGGGCGTGCGGTAAATGCGATAGCCCGTGATGCCCGTAAGGTCATCGCCGAGCGCATCGACTGGCGGGGACCAGGTGACCTGAACCAGGATTCCGCGACCCATGATGTCCGGCAGGCGAACCGTGATGGGGTCGGCGGCCAGGGTCTCACCGCCCAGGTTCTGCGGGTCGGTGTCGCCGACTGTGGCGGCGACCCGATAGGCGTAGGTTCCCGCGCTGACACCGCTACCCAGGTCTTCATCGTCGAAGCACGGATCGCTACCACCGCTCAGGCACAGGTCGATGTCGCCCAGCTGCGGCGTTTCCTCGGGCGAGAGCACCAGGGCGCGGTGGCCGCTCGCGAGCGCATCGGTGCCATTCGAGCCGCCATACACGTAGATGTATCGACCCACGGCCACGGTGGCAGCGAAGGATCGTGCACTGGGCAAGCTGTGGCGGCTCTCCTGCCACGCCTGCATCGCCCCGAAGATGTCTACGGCCGCAAACTCGACGCTGTCGAGGGGATCGGAGGCGTCATCTGGTCCCGTGTCGCCTCCGATCGCGTAGACGAAGCGCGAGGCGCTGGTGGCCTTGACGGCGGCCGCGCCCAGGGCGCGGCGGGCAGTGTTCAGGTCGGTCCCAGCTCGCGAGTCGGACAGGTTGAGCGATGGCCCGGTGACGCCAACCGCCGAGTAGTCACCGTAGCTCCCATCACCATTGGTGACGCGTACCACGCAGGCAGAGCCCTCGGGAATGCCACTGCCATCGAGGCTGACGTTGAGCTGGCAATCGCCCGAGCCATCGCAGGTCTCGGTGCCAGTGCCCACGTCGGCGGGTGAACTCGTGTTGCCACTGCCATCGTCACAGGTCACCTCGACCGACGCGCCGTTGAAGCCGGTGCCGAAGGCGGTGATCGTCTGCGGATCGCCCATGGGATCGCTGTCCGCGTTGATGATCGACTGCGGGGTCACGAGGCTGACCACCGGCGGCGGATCCTCGGTTGCTGTATAGGCGTCGTCGAGCACACCCACGGTGCCGGCGCTCGGGTCGACGACGACCACGTTGTAGCTGCCCGCGGGCGCGTCCTTGGGAACAACTGCAGTCAATGAGCTGCCATCCGGCGAAACCGACACCCCGAACAGCTGGACCGCGGGTTCGTCGCTGCTGTCGGCCCGGCTCAAGAAGACGATCGGCGTGGGCGCGAATACGCCCGAGCCGCTGGCGCGAAGCGTGACCGCATTCGACACGGTCCTCTGCCCGTACCGCGGCTCGATGTCCTCGATCGCGATGTCTTCCTGGTCCGTGACCGCAAGACCGCTTCCGAGCACGGCGAGGCAGCCGGTACCGTCCGAGACGATCACGTCGTACTCACCCGCAACCGTTCCCTCGGGCACGGTCGCCTGAAGCCGCCGGTCGTTGCCCGGGTCGAGGATCGCGGTCAGCTCGCTCATGTCCGAGCTGCCTGCAGGCGCGATCTGGACCTCGAAGGGCGGCTCGAGGGCCGTCACGAAAAGCTTCACCTGGGTGTTGATCCCATTGTAGACGACGGGCGGCGAGACGTTGAAGAGGATGGGTCCCTCGGTGCCGACCACGGTCTGGTGCGGCAACGGGCGGTCCTCACAGCCGTCGGGGTTGATCACGACGACGTCACAGTCGACCCCCGGGACCGCGCCCGGACCGAACGTCAAGGTCGCCATGGTGCCGTCGTCATTGACCTCGACGGCGGTCGACGCGACAGTGTCATCGCCACAGCGGAGCTCGCCAGCCGCGTCCTGTTGGAAGTGCTCGCCAGCCGCCACGAGAACGCTGCCGCCGCTGCAAATCTGGGCGGGCGTGACATCGTCGACCTTGGGCGGGGCGTTGACCTCAAGCTCGATCGTCTCGGTTGAGCTGCACGCGGCCGGCCCGGGGTTGGTCAGCGTCAAACCGTAGTCGCCCGGCGCCAGGTCGCCTTCGGGAACCGTGAAGAGCGCGTCCGTGCAGGATCGCGTCTCGGTCGAGCGACCCGGGATCTCGCGGCAGTTCTCCAGCGTATGCACCGAGTATTCCTGGACCACGTCACCGTCACCATCGGTGATCGCGACTGTGGGCGTCTCGTCCCCGTACTCGAGGAACGTGTCCCCGACAAGCCGCAGCTCCTGGTCCTCCTGGTCCACGCACACGGCGGGCGGGCGGACTTCGCTGATCCTGGGAGGTGGCACAACGGCCAGCGCCCCTTCACGGGTCGCGCTGTGACTCTTGTCCGGGTTGGTAAGCGTCAGGTCGTAGATCCCCGGCTCGAGCGCCAGGTCCTCGTCGATGATCGCGGTGAGCTGCTGCTCGCTCTGCCAGGTGTTGTTCTCCGCGTTGCCCGCCTCGTCCTTGTCGCGCGGATCACCTGACAGGGTGGTCGTGCCTGGCGTCGGGCCCCCGTCCGCACCGCCTTCGGCAAGCTCTGTGCCCTCAAGGTCCTGCCTGAGCGCGAGATCGATGCGCGGCAGCACGAGCACGGTCGGGCTCTCCAGGGCTCGGGTCGGTGCGGGTCGAAAGCCGTCGCCCTTGATCACGATGTCGGTCACAAGCTGGGCGTTGCAGACCAGATCGGGCGACAGAGCACGGCGCTCAGCAATGCTTATGTCGGGGCTCTCGACCTCGTGGCTACAGGCACACAGGACCAGCGCCGCGATGAACGCGCTGATGCGCGCGCCGCCGCGGCGCCGCGACGCGCGCAAACGGGAAACCAAGACAGTCACGAACATAAGCACCAAGCACCTTCCCGGGTCCTTGGCCGCGGCCACGACAGTTCATGCACGACCGGATCGACGAGCGCCCACGACGGTCGTGGGTAGGTCGCCCCGCATCTCGACCACTGACCCGATATTTCTTCAGCTTGCCACGAACGATCGCTTGCGTGAATGGCGTTGCTGTCCGCACATTGTGCGGCTTGCGCCACCTTCAGCGGGTCA
>JAPPOR010000762.1 GCA_028817905.1 Myxococcales bacterium | reverse complement strand
GTCGGTCGCGCGCCTTGCGGCCGTGGCCTTCGCGTGCAGAGAGTCTGGCAACGTCGAGTCGGGAGCAGTAGGGCTACGGACAAACATCCACTGGCTTCAGGTTGTCGACCGTCAAATAGCCCGGTGCCCGATCGGTCATGCTCGCGCGGGCGCGCAGCGTGAGCTGGGTCATGGGCGAGGTCGGCGTGAGCGTCACGCAGAACCGCTGCCATGCCGGCTCCAGGCGCGGTGAAACCCAGAGCAACTCACGCCGAGAGCAATCGTGGGCCTGTCCGCCCCAAACCTCCAGGGACACTTGCTCGGTGTCTGCCGAGGCCGTGCCGACCATGATGCGCGCGATGTCCAGCTCGAGACTTAAGGGCGCGCCCTCCTCCGGCTCGCTACATAGGGCCTGAGATACCTGCTCACCTTCCATCAGGGCCAGGGACGTCATCCCGTCCACGGGTCCGGGGGCTGCCGCGCCCAACAGTGGCCGAAACCACTCGGCCACCGAGGGGTTTCCGATGTCTGGCGTGTTGGTTCGCACGGGCGGGTTGGTGCAATCGCTCCATGGGGCCGCGTCGAACGCTCCGGCCTGGCCGAGATTAGGCGTTGGGGTGCCCTCGAACGACAGGTTTTCCAGGCATAATTCCGGCAACCGCGGCGGCACGCCCGTGCGTGGCGGCATGGCGTCACAGTGTGCCGGTTTGGCCTGCCCGAGTGCAACCGTCTCAGCTGAAGACCGCACCCCGGTCGCATCCACCACGACCACGGAAAGCGAGGTGTTCGGTGGGACGTCGCAGAGATCACGGGCCTGCCCGCGTTCGCCGTCTCCCCATTCGAAGCGATACGGGGGCCTGCCGCCGGACGCCGCGGCGTGGAGCGCGTAGCACTCGCAGTCGAGCACCTCGGTATGAACGACGACCGTCGGTTCAGAAGGTGCCGGTGTCGTGGTGGTGAACTCCGGGACGGCGGCTACCGCGGTGGCACCCATCGCATCGACACCTCCCCCGACGCCCGCCTGCCCGTCGCCACTCCTTTCAGTAGGCTCGTTGACGTCCTGAGGGTGCCTTTCTTCCCCAAGGAATACCGGACCGCACGCTGAGAGCAGCATAGATAGCGCCGCGAGCCACATGACGTCCGTTGTAGCAAGTCCGATGGCGGATTTGCAGGGCACACGCCGAGCCTGGACAAATGGTGTTGCGCACACGCCTGCGCACGGCTCAGCAGGGCTCCTGGCCCGGGTTTTTGTCAACTTCGGGCGCTTCGCTTGTTCTTCGACTTCACACGGCTTTCGCCCCAGAACATACGCGGAGCATTCTCGTAGGTTGTTGAAAGCCCGTGAAGCCGAACCCCTGCGTCGGTGAGCCGCAAACCGCCTGGTGAGGACTGCCCTACCGCACGGATCACCGTACGGCTCGGAGCCGTGAGGCTGCTTGCACAAGGAAAAAAGGCGCAGGGTCTCTCATAAGACCGCTGGTACTGCGACATGGCAGGGGCAGGTGGACGGTGTCTGCGCGTCCGGCACGAGTGTGGCGCGCCGGGTCGTGTAAGGGGTCGGCTGACCGGAAAGCAGGTGCACGAATGAATGGTTTCAACAGGGGCGCGATGGGCTCACGGCAGGCCCAGTTGCTCGCGCTGAGCGCTGGGCTCGCAGGCTGGCTCATGACGGGTTGCGGCGGTGACAGCGCTGAGGGAGGCGGGATGCAAGCGGCTGCCGGCGGCGCTGCCCCGTCTGGCTCCGCGAACGTTGGCGCTCCGCCCGAGGCTCGGCCTTCCATGTCAGCATCGAGCGCGAGCACTGCCGCGACGAGCCCGGGCGCGTCCCAGTCCGGCGCCGGCCCTGCCCCCCAGCCCGGTTCGCCCACGATGGGCGGCCAGGCGATGGGTGACCCGGCGATGGGTGACCCGGCGATGGGTGACCCGGCGATGGGTGACCCGGCGATGGGCGACCCGGCGATGGGCGACCCGGCGATGGGCGACCCGGCGATGGGCGACCCGGCGATGGGCGACCCGGCGATGGGCGACCCGGCGATGGGCGACCCGGCGATGGAGGCCACCCGCCCTGCGGCGACCAGTGTCTCGCTGGACACCACGATGGAAAACCCCAACGCCGCGCCCTGGTTCAACGTGTACCGGCCAAGCGATCTGGAAGCGGCCCAAGAAGCGACGGGAGGCCTCCTTCCTGTCATCGTCTGGGCCAATGGTGGCTGCTTTCGCAGCGACTTCACCTGGGAGCCCCTGTTCAGCCGGTGGGCCGCCGCCGGGTACGTCGTCCTCGCGCTCACCGAATCCACCCAGGCCGGCGCGCTGACCCAAACGACGGTTTCCGATCACGGCGGGCTGATCGATTGGGCGTTGGAGCAGGCGGAGTACGCGGACATGCTCGATCCCGAGCGGGTGGTTTCCGCTGGCAACTCGTGCGGTGGCATCACGGCGCTTGGGCTCGCCGCAGCGGATGACAGGCCGGCGGCCGTCTTCGTGTTGTCGGGCTCAAGCAACATCGGAAGGGCGAACCTCCAGGTCGTCAACGCGGTCAAGGTGCCGGTCGGATACATCGTGGGGGGCCGGGAAGACATCGCGGGCGCAAACGCCACCTCCGACTATGAGGCCTTTTCGGAGGGGCTTCCCGCCGCGATCGTCAGTCGCTCCTCGGGCGACCACGTGCTGGTTTCGACCGACCCAGCGATCCTGAAGGAAGAGGCTGAAATCGCGCTCAACTGGATGGATCTGGCGCTGTATGGCACCCAGGAAGCGTATGATGCGCTGACCTCCGACAACGTCTGCGAGAATTGCACGCCAGGCGACTGGTCCTTGGAGAGCAAACATCTGGAGACGCTCACCGAGCCGTAGGGCGGAGGCGTGCCCCTTTCGCCGGCAAGGCGGGCCCGCTCAACGGCTCGGCTCGCCGGTGGAACACGGCGCGTGCGTTCCCTGCATGAGAGAACTAGCTATCGCTGGAGGATTTTGACGAAGCCGTTTGGATTGGCGCTCGAGGCTTCGGAACCAAACCTAAACAACACAAACACACCCCAAACAAGCCAGCGCCCGCTGGGCGGGTGTGCGCCATGCTGATCTCCCGGTCTAGGGGCTTCCAACCCGTTCTCTTCGTACGCCACCTCCGAAGCGGGATGGTTTGAAACTGCCGGGTTGCCCGTGGCGCCACCCGTCCAGCGAGAGGGCGGGCGTTGGCGACTTCCATTGATGCGCAACTTCGGCCCTGAGCGGGCGATGTGGGCGTATGCGCAAGGTCCCGATTCCCCATGGCAGGGTGCCCGAAACGCTCGTTGCAGGTAGTCCCGACTATCCGTCCGTGCTGCTCGACCTGCCGGATCCACCGAAACGCCTGCGAAGCGTCGGGTCGCGGCCGCTGCTGCCCGGTGTGGCGATTGTCGGCACGCGGGCGGCCAGCGAGGCCGCACTCGAGTTCACCTATGACCTCGCCTCCGATCTGGCGGCCGAGGGGTGTACGGTGGTGTCTGGGGGCGCACGGGGCATCGATACGGCTGCCCACCGAGGTGCCCTGGCCGTCGGGGGCGCGACCGTCGCGCTGCTCGCCACGGGGCTCCGATATGCCTATCCCCCGGAAAATGCATCCCTGTTTGGGGATATTGTTGCGGCCGGGGGGGCGTTGCTGTCGGAGGTCTCGGACGACACCGTTCCCCACGGTGGACAGTTTTTGCGCCGCAACCGCCTGGTGGCTGCCCTGGCCATGGCCGTGGTCGTCGTCCAGGCCCCCCTCCGGTCCGGTGCCCTATCCACCGCGACCATCGCGAAACGCCTAAAACGTCATGTGTTTAGCGTTCCGGGAAGCCCCTGGGATGGGCGCGCTACAGGTTCCAATCGATTGCTTCGTCTGTCAGCGCTTGTTTGCACTTCCGCACGAGATGTCCTATCCGTACGCCCTCCGACCGGGTCGGTGGCCCTGCCCGCGTCCCCGGCAACTCCTGCGATCACAAATGATATCCGCGGCTTGGACAATTGTTGCAGGGCGGTATTGGGGCAGCTCGAGGCGGGCGTTCGCAACTCGGACCAAATTGCGGCCGCGCTGGACATTCGGATCAATCGTGTCCATGAGTGTCTCCTGTCGCTGGAGCTGGCGGGCGTGGCATACCGCAACTCCGGTGGCCGCTACGAACTGAAGCCCCGGCGAACTGGACGACGACCGAGATATGGCAGCGACCAAGAAGAAGGCCACGAAAAAGAAGGCCAGCAAGAAGAAGGCGACCAAGAAGAAGCCGACCGAGTCCGGTGCCGCGACGACCAAGAAGGCCGCAAGTAAGAAGAAGGTCGCCGCCGGCAAGAAGAAGACGACCCAGGGCGCTGGGGCCGGCACTGGTCGACGGGCTAGCAAGCTGGTCGACACGCTGCTAATCGTCGAGTCGCCAGCCAAGGCGAAGACCATTCAGAAGTATTTGGGAGACAGTTTCGTCGTGCTGGCCTCCAAGGGTCACGTCAAGGACTTGCCCAAGCGCGGCGGTGTCGACGTCGATCAAGGTTTTCAGGAGACCTACGAGGTCATTCAAGAAAAGGGCAAGGACGAGGTTCTCAAGGTCGTCAAGCAGCAGGCGCGCAGGGTCAAACGTGTGTTGCTGGCGACCGACCCCGACCGCGAAGGCGAGGCGATCGCGTGGCACCTGATGGAGGAGATCCGCCGCGATGAGCCTGACATGGAGATCCGCCGTGTCCTGTTCAATGAGATCACCAAGAAGGGCGTGAACGAGGGCATCGAACACCCTCGCGACCTCGACACCCACCTCTACGAGGCCCAACGTACTCGCCGCGTGCTCGACCGCATCGGCGGCTATCCCCTGTCGTCGCTGTTGTGGCGCAAGCTGGCGTTCGGGCTGTCCGCTGGTCGGGTCCAAACACCGGCTCTGCGCATCCTGGTTGACCGCCAGAAAGAGATCGACGCCTTCGTACCCACGCCCTATTGGTTGCTCGAAGCAAACCTAGAGGCGGCGGCGCCGCCGCCGTTCGTGGCGCTGCTCGACTCGGTCGACGGGGAGAAGCTGGAGAAGGTGGGGTCGCGCCCGGCCGCGACCAGCGAGCTCGATGCGCGGCGCTTCGAGAGCCACCTCAAGGGCGCCGACTATTCGGTTGCGAAGGTCACCAAGCGCGAGCGCCGAGCCAAGGCGCCCGCTCCGTACACGACCTCCAAGCTGCAGCAGGACGCGAGCACGCGGCTCAGCATGCAGCCCAAGCGCACTATGCGGATCGCTCAGGCGCTGTATGAGGGGATTGCGCTGGGCAAGGGCAAGGGCGACGAGACTGTCGGTCTGATCACGTATATGCGTACGGACAGCGTGCGTGTCTCGGATGAGGCGGTCACCGAGTGTCGCGACTATATCGCCGGTCGCTTTGGCGGAAAGGCGCTGCCGGAGAAGCCGAACGAGTTCAAGGCCAAGAAGCAGGCGCAGGTCCAGGACGCACACGAGGCGATCCGGCCGACCCGCATGGACCTGCCTCCCGAGGCGGTGCAGAAACATCTGACCGATGAGCGTTTTCGGCTCTACAAGCTCATCTGGGATCGCTTCGTCGCCAGTCAGATGGTCCCTGCGGTCTACGATCAGACCAGCGTCGAGATCCAGGCGAAGGCCGAACAGCACACCTATGGGCTGCGGGTGAGTGGCAGCGTGCTGAAGGTGCCGGGATGGAAGGCGGCCTACGGTGCCACCGGGAGCGGCGAGCTGGCCGGTGAGGAGGGTCAGCAGCCCGAGGACGAGGAACGCAGTCTTCCCGAGCTGACCGAGGCGGACGCGTTGCGGCTGGTGGGTGAAGGCGTGAAGGTCTTGGCCAAGCAGACCGAGCCACCTCCCTACTTCAACGAGGCGTCGCTCGTGAAGAAGCTCGAGGAGGAAGGCATCGGGCGTCCCAGCACCTATGCAGAGATCATCAGCAAGGTGCAGGCGCGGGACTACGTCAAGAAGGTCAACAACAAACTGATGCCCACTGACCTTGGTCGGTTGGTGATCGATCGGCTCGTGTCTGACAGGTTCGATCTCGCGGACATTGCGTTCACGCGTCGCCTGGAGGAGGGGCTCGATTCGGTGGCAGAAGCCAAGGCCAAGCGCCTGGACATCCTGGCGCCATTTCACGACCGGCTGCAAAAGCAGATCGCGACGAGCCTGGAGGACAAGGGCAAGTGGTGGCCGGACCCGGAGTCGATCGACGAGGACTGCCCCGAGTGCGAGAAGCCCCTTATGAAGCGTTGGGGTCGCAACGGCGTATTCATTGGGTGCGAGGGCTATCCGGATTGCAAGTACACGCGTCCAATCCTCGCGGAAGGAGAGGAGGGCGACGCCGAGGACCGCCAGCCGAAGCTCACGAACTACACGTGCACCGAATGCGGTGCGCCCATGATGCGGCGTTGGGGTCGCAACGGCTTCTTCCTCGGCTGTTCTAAGTTTCCCAAGTGCAAGCAGACGCGCAACCTACCTTTGGGCGTAAAGTGCCCGCAGTGTGGTGGCGAGGTCGTGGAGATTCGCTCGAAGAAGAGCAGGCGGCCGTTCTACGGCTGCAGCAACTACAACAACGAGTCGGTTAAATGCGAGTTCAGACTGTGGCAGAAACCGCTACCGACGCCGTGTCCCAAGTGCTCTGCCCAGTTCGTAGTGCAGGCGGGCAACCAGGACCAGCCGCTGTTGCGCTGCGTCCAGGATGGGTGCGATTTCCAGCGGCCGATCGAGGAGGGTGAGAAGTTCCCCGGACCGTTGGACGAGCTTCCTTCGCAGCAGGCGCCCGCCGAAGCGGCTGGCTCAAGCTGATGGCCCAAGTTGATGGCCCAAGTTGATGGCCCAAGTTAATGGATAGCGTCGCCGTGGTGTCAGCTGGGTCACGCCGCCCGGGCGCCGTGGGACTTTGCGAACTGCGATGCCTGACATGAGCGAGCGCATACGTGTGGTCGGCGGCGGGCTCGCCGGTTGCGAGTGTGCGTACCAGCTGGCGGAGCGCGGGATCCCCGTGCTGTTGCTCGAGCAAAAGCCAAGGGCGCGCACGCCAGCACAGACCGGCGATGGTCTCGCGGAGCTCGTGTGCTCCAACTCGTTTCGCGGCGCGGCGCTTACGAACGCGGTCGGATTGCTCAAGGAGGAGATGCGTCGACTCGGATCGCTCATCATGGCGGTTGGTGATGCTGAGCGGGTGCCGGCCGGTGGCGCCATGGCGGTCGACCGGGCGCGGTTCTCGGCCGAGGTCACGCGCCGCCTCGAGGCCCACCCGAACATCGAGCGCGTCGCGGAGGTGGTCGATCGGATTCCGATCGCTCCGGTCGTGATCGCCACCGGGCCCTTGACGGGCGATGCCCTGGCTGCCGACCTATCGCTCGCGATCGGCGAAGACCGAGTCGCCTACTACGACAGCATCGCGCCGGTGGTGGCAGCCGACTCGATCGACTGGAGCCGGGTGTTCAGGGCCTCCCGCTACGGGAAGGGCGAAGACGATGCCTACGTCAACTGTCCTCTGTCTCAAGAGCAGTATGCGGCGTTCGTCGAAGCCCTGCTGGCTGCTGAGAAGGTGACTCCGCACGGTTTTGAGGATCCCAAGTACTTCGAGGGGTGCCTCCCCATCGAGGTCATGGCTGAGCGCGGCCGTCAGACCCTGGCGTTCGGACCGATGAAGCCGGTTGGTCTCACCGATCCGAAGACGGGCAAGCGCCCAGCCGCGGTGGTTCAGCTGCGGCACGAGGACGCCGCTGGTACCGCGTTCAACCTGGTGGGCTTTCAGACGCGCATGACGCACGGCGAACAGAAGCGCGTCTTCGCCATGATTCCAGGGCTCGAGAACGCCCGCTTCGAGCGCTTCGGTACAATCCACCGCAACACGTTCGTGAGCGCCCCCCGAGTGCTCGACGACCGTCTGCAGTTGCGTGCGCGTCCCGGCGTGTACCTGGCCGGGCAGATTACCGGGGTGGAGGGCTACGTCGAGAGTGCTGCCTGCGGGCTGGCCGTCGGCCTCATGTTGGCAGCGGAGCGCGCGGGGTGCAGCGTGCCCGCGCCGCCCGTGACCACCGCCCTTGGTGCCCTCTTGGCCTATCTGCGTACACCGCGCGAAGACTTCCAGCCTTCCAACGTGGTCTGGAGCATGTTTCCCCCGCTGGCCGAAGCGACACCCCGGGGTCGCCGCGGTCGCAAGGCGCGCCGGGAGGCCCACGTCGAGCGCGCGCTGCGGGATCTGGCGGGGTGGTCCGAGGCACTTTGTGGGCGTGTCGGTGGAGACAGGACCGAACGCCTTCGGGTGGGGCTCGATGCCGACCGTGAGGATGCTCCGACGGCACTATTACCAGTTGCTGGCGGGGACCCGTGAGTGGCCGTGGCAACAGGGCTCGATGGGGCTTGCTGCTCGCGCTACCTGGGGTCCTGGGGCCGCTGGGGATCTTGGGGTTCATCTTCTATAGCGAGACCGCCCACGACGAAGGCCGCTGTCCCTACGAGCTGGTGGTGGAGCGGCCAGTCGGGGAGCGCGGCGCCCGGATCCGCGAGGAGCGCCGGCGGTGCCTGACCGGGGTCGAAGAGCGACGCTTCTCGCTAGTGAGGGCCGACCGGACGCAGGTTCTGGGCCGTCGCCGGTTTGCACCTGATGCTTTCACCGGATCTGGGTACGGGTGGGACGCGGGCGTCAGCGACGCCGGCGAGATCCAGATGAGGGTACACAACCCCGGTTATCCGCCAGTGGCGTTTCGGGAGGGCACGGCTGAGGAACGGGAATGACCGCCCTGATGGTGCAACTGCAACCGGGAAGGTTCCTACTAGCCAGGCAGAAGCATACTGCCTAGCTAGCTAGTCCTGTTCCGGATCAGAGCCGGAAACCCTGCGGCGCCTGGACGGTTCGCCGCCGCCGCCAGGATCGCCGCGGAAGGGCCTGCCAAACCTTGACCAGAATCCCGACGATCGCTTGCGGCTGTGTTTGCTGGTCGCGTAGTCCAGTTCGAGTGTGAGCGGCCGGGCGTCGGCCGGGTCGCACTCGTCGGCCCCGGGTCGCGTAATGGAAAGCTCGAGCGTGACCTGGCGCGCCTGGAGGAAGGCCCGGTAGAGGCGCTGCTGTTCACCATTGTCCAGAGCGTCCCGGCCGAATCTGAGCGCCGCAAAGATCTCTTTTCGCCCCTGCGCGCTCGTTGGATCGGCCTTGTCCAGACGCTCCTTGAGGTTTGCGACGACCTCCGCAAGTCTTGCTTGCTTCGCGTCTGCGTCGAGCTCTTCGCGGTATGCCGCGCTGAAGTCTGGTCCCTTGAACGTCACCTGGATTCGGCGGAAACCATTGCGATCGCTTTGTCCAACGTCTTCGACCGTCCAGAGCCCCGCATCCAGGTCGGAGTGCTCTGGGATGAGCTTGACCTCGCTGACGTCGAAGGTTCCGAAACCTTCCCAGTCCGGTACCGGACCGAAGGTGACGGTCATTGTACCGGTATCGAAGTATAGCCCGTCCGGACGCGTGTTGGCGGGGACGACAAACTGTACAGGGTTTTCGACGAAGAACATGGCTAGTCCTCCTCTTCGACGGCACCACCGATGTTTGCGCGAATGGCCAACCGCGGCCGGCTACCGTCCTCCACATCGAGGAAGACGTCGAAGCTGGACTCGGGCAGGTGTCCGGGAAACACCAGGTCCGCTGTCACCGTAGATTCGCCGTAGTTGATGTTTGTTAGCAGCACGCCAGGGAGATTGGCGTCCGCGACCGGGCTGATACACACGACCTCACCGAGCGACCAGGTGGGCGTGTAGGGATGCACGGGGAGCTCGAACTGACGCGTGAACTCTCCCGGTTCATAGTTGAGGGTAATCATCGCACTGGCTCCTGTGTTGCTGTTGCCTGATCATGAATCATGCTGCCGCTTCCGCTAAAGGTCCCCAGCCAAAGGACTGAGGGCTGACGGTAGAGTCTGTGGTTGTAGCGAGCGCTTCCCATTGCCCAGCTGCCCGTGCTCATTGCCCCCCCAGCAATATCCCCGGCGGTCGGCGGAAACGAGGCAAGCCGACGATCCGCCGAGTGCCAGCTGGACTACGGGGCCGGGCAGTGAGAGCTCCACCGGAACCTCCATGCGGTTTGTTTCCAGTGCGCCGGGTGCGACGCCCAGCTGCCCTTCCTCATTCGAGCCCCAACACCACACTGCGCCGGTTTGCAGGCGTGCGCACGTGAACAACGCTCCAGCAGCGACCTCGATTGCTGGCGCCGGGAGCTGCACCTGCTCGGGAGTGGGACCGCCCTGCCCACTGCGGGCTAGCTGCCCCAGTCGATTGTCTCCCCAGCAGTACACGTCTCCTGCGCCGAGAGCACAGGTATGCGAACGGCCGGCAGCGACCTGCCCAAAGGGCACGCTGGCAGGCAGTCCATCGACCTTTGTGGCGTATTGCAGGAAAGCGACGTTGACTGCCGCACCGGCTTGGCCGGACGCATTTCGCCCCCAACATTCGACGGCTCCCTCTTGCGTCGCGATACACGTATGCCCGAACCCTGCACTGACGTGATGGGCATTGTTGACCGGTACCTCCAGGAGGCCAAGCGCAGTCTGCTCCAGACGTTCGACGGGCTTGGGCAGGCTCGCTCCGATGGTGGCCGTTCCGTCCCCCAGGCGGCCCTCCTCGCGGTAGCCCCAGCACAGGACTCGGCGTTCTGTCGGGATAGCCCCGCCCTGGAGCGCGCAGGAGTGCCGGTCGCCGGCGGTTACCATGGTTGCACCGACGAGCCTTGTGCCAGCGGCGTAGCCGCCTTCAGCAGGCTCTGGTACGGTCGAAAACGGCTGCACGTCGGTGTTGGCGAGCCGACCGCTTCCGTCATCTCCATCGTTGCTGCCCCAGCAGTAGACCGCGCGCTCATCGCCCACGATAGCGCAGGCGTGGTCGGTCCCGACGCTTACGTCAACCGCACCTTTTAGCCCCTCAACCTCGCGCGGAACGGCGGAGGTGCGGTTCTTGTCGTCACCGAGCTTGCCGTACCGCCCGCGCCCCCAGCAAGCGACGCGACCCGTACTCGTGACGGCACATGTCGAGTCTACTCCGGCGGAGATCTGATTGACCTCATCGCAGCCGGTAGCGAAGTCGCAGGCAAAGTCACAGGCGGTCGGCTCGCAGCCAGCGCAACTGGTCAGGGTTGTCGTGTCGCGCTCGCACCCGTATTCGACGGTCGCTTCGTCGCACCAGGCCGTGCCCTCCGGGCAATGCGTGATCCGCGGGATGCCGTCAGTGCATTCAATGGTCGTGTCTGGAAAGGATATCGCGTCGAGCAGCGGGCCGTTGTCCACCGTTCCGTCGCAATCGTTGTCCACGCCATCGCAAATCTCACCGGCTTGGCCTGGGCTGGCTGCAGCGCCTCCAGCGGCAGGGTCGTCGTTGCAGTCCGATTGGCCCTCGAAGTCGCAGACGATGTAGCCGGACTGGAGCGCGCAGCCGCGGATCGCGTCCTGTGGCCCGTCCGCGGACCAGCCGTCGCCATCGAGGTCGCGGCACATCTGGATGTCGAGCGGTTCCGGCGTGCCCGGCTTGTTGTCGATGATGCCATCACAGTCGTTGTCGACCCCGTCGCAGACTTCGCCCCGAGCTGGGCTTGCCGCAGCGCCGCGCTCCGATGGGTCGTCGTTGCAGTCGGGCGTCGCGAAGTTGCAGGCCACATATCCAGGGGGGACTGCGCAGGCGCGCAAAGCGTCTTCACGACTATCCGCGGAGAACCCATCTCCGTCCCGATCGCGGCACAGATCGAGCACCAGGGAGAACGCGACCGTACTGCCGACGTCATTGTCAATCACGCCGTCGCAGTCGTTGTCGACGCCATCGCATTCCTCGGCCAGCCCGGGTTCAGCGAGAGCACCGAGCTGCGCCGGATCGTCATTGCAGTCAAGCAGGGCATTGGGGTCGTCGTTGCACACCGCATATCCGGCGCGCGGCTTACAGTCGTGGTCAGCTGGCACGCTGACATCGGATACACCGTCACTGTCGCGATCCGGGCACAGGTCGATGTGCAAGGTGTAGTCGTCGAGCGTTCCTGGCTTGTTGTCGATAAAGCCATCGCAGTCGTTGTCGATACCGTCGCACGGCTCGTCGCGGCCTGGATCCGGATTGATGCGGCTGTCACGGTCGTTGCAGTCGTCGCCCCGCGAGTACTCCCCCGTGACGGGATCCAAGTATACCTCACCCGTTTCCCGATCCAAGTTGAAGCAGTGATCTCCAACGTACCCGTCGTGGTCACGGTCGCGGTCGGAGTCTTCGTCGGTCGTTCCAGCGAAAGTGCGTGGGTCGCAGTCCTCGTCGCGACCTTCCGGGTCGCAGACCTCGAAGCGACCGGGGGAGCGCGTGGCATCCAGGTCGTCGCAGTCGGGCGGCTCTCCGTGGCGGTCGTAGCCATCCCCGTCCAGGTCGTCGTCCGGGCCGTCGCAATGGCGGTCACGGTCGCCATCGCCGTCCACATCGCAGTTGCAGGTGTCGGTTGCCTCGTTGCACGCGTAGGAGGGGCAGGGTGGCGGCGCGACCATCTCGCAGACCCCTTGTGACTCGGCACCGGCGTCTTCGTCGGGACGCGCGGCGTCACTTTCGAACACGCACTGCTGCGCTCCGGCGCAATAGCTGCCGTTGTCGCAGTCTTCGTCGGACTCGCATCGGTCCGGTACAGCTGTTGGGGGCTCCTCCGCTGACCCTTCATCCGTTGCTATGCCAGCATCCGGTGCGTGCGACTCGCCGCATGCGATGACGCCCAGCAGTAGAGATAGGTTCCAGAAGCAACGAGAGGAGCGCACGGGGCGCCGCGGTCTGCGACCGTGGCCAACGACAACGGAAGGGTTGCGCCAACCGTGCATGTGCGCACTCTAGGGTGCGTCGGCTCTTTGCGCTGTGAACCAGGTCACGACAACTCCCGCCTGACCGGCCGCTACTCACATGCCAGCACGCGGATGCCGAACACATCGTCGGGTGGCCGACGCAATGTCCCGTAGCGAAACAGGGCTTGGCCGTCGACACCCTTCGTGACAAATGGCAGCCCACCAACGATCAGCTGTTGGGCATATGTTCCCGCGTCGCGTCCTTGCTCCGGTACGCGTGTGCCCTGGATGATCGAGCTTTCGGAAGCCACCTCTTCCCATACGATCGACCAACCTCCTGATGCCCCGTTCAGGGCGAAGCCCTCGGGTGCGAAGGCAACTGCGAGCTGCCGCACAGCTTTGCCTCCCCCGCGCAGCTTGATCGGCGTCGAATCGTCCCGCAAACCACGGCTTGACCACCGATACCTCGTTGCCATGACCCGCTGGCCCTTGCCCTCGCTCCACGCTAGCAGCAGCGTCCCCTCGCCGTTCTTCGCACTTCCTGCGGCAACCGCCACGGAGTCGACCGGGTCGGTCGTGGATACGACCAGCCGTTTCGCAGCCGGCTTACCGAAGATTCGCAACGGGCGCATGACCAATGCCCCGGTCTCGTCGACATAGACAAGGACCACCCCGGGGGCCTCCTCCCCGCCGACCGCGACGAGCTTGGGCGCGGCGGGTGCGCGCGCGGTTGCGATCTGCTCGGGAGGGGCTTGGTCGACCTCCAGGATGGCTGCGTGAACGTCCGACGTCTGAAAGCCCAGGCCCATGCGCATGATGGGGGCTTGTTTCCAGGGACTGTCCCCGGTCTTGGCGGCAAGCCATATTGCCACTGCCTCGCCGCCACCATCGCGCTGGCGCGCGACGACGATATCCGGGTTCCGCGCCCCCACGGCGGGATCTCCGATCCCGGCGTCGAGCTGATCCCGGTATGCGAAAGGAGCCGCGTGCTCGGCGACGCCCACGCGCACCTCACCCTTTTCAATTCCGCCTACGTTGATACTTACGCCGAGGAGGTCGCGTGCCGATAGCCACGCGGCGGCATGCTCGACGAGCCTGCACCGGTCGGAACCATCGCGGCGAACGCATCGGGACTCGCCTGTCCACGACCCCTGGTTTGGAAAGTAGGCCAGTTGGGTGGGTTCTTCGGCACTCGGTTCGCTACCGAACTTCCAGCCCCAAGTTCCGCGCTGGCCGCCTGCCAACACAAGGTCCTGCTGGGGATCGGGTGCATCCACCGTTCGAAGCCAGTCGATGCAGTCTGGATCGTCGCTCAGACAGGAACCGTGCTCCACCGGCGGCTCGAAGGACCGTTCGACTTGCGAACCGCGCTGCTCGCACCGTCCTGCGTTGCACACGTAGCAGGTCAGTAGGCTGTCCGGTTCATCTTCGCTCAGTACGTAGCAGTCCAGGTTCGAATGACACGGCCGCAGCCCGAAGTCTTCCAGGCCCTGGAGGCTGCAGCCCCCGAGACACAGCCAGCTGGCGACCAGGGTGTGGTGGAACCGATCGCGCCTCATGGCGTGGGTATCTCGGTTGTGACATGCACCGGGCCATGCACTAAACGAATGCGCACGTCCGCTTGGCGAATGCGGGCCGGCTGGTGCTCGTCCTGATCCCAGTCGGTGAGAAAGGCAAGGACGACACTCGTGGTCGCCAACAGGGCCGCGGCGCCGATCGCGAGGTCGGTCGCCAGGGCCCAGCGCTGCACTCGGTCCTGGTCTTCTTCGGCGCGCAAGGTGGCGAGATACATGTCGCGCTCAGCCCTGGCCTTGCCGGCGCTTCGCACGCCAGCGGTATGAAGGCCAAGGACGAGTGCGGTGGCTGCCGCCGCGGCCGCTGTCCCAGCGCTCACGAAGAACAGGGTCGAATCAAGCCCGCGGAAGTCGGACAGTGTGCCCAGGGTCACTGTGAGAGTCTGGCGGTCCCGGGCACCGACAATGATCTCTCGTCTAGCTGTCTCGTAGACCGGGGCGCGCACCTCGATCACGTGGCGACCCGCCGGGATCAGAATCTCCCCTGGGGCTTCACCGATGGGGCGGCCGTCCATCCATACCTGGGCCGCTACGTTTGTCTCGATGCGTACCCTGGCCAGTAGGTTCCGCAGGGTTGTCAGCGCCCCCTGGACTTCACGTCGATCGGCTTCGTCGGTGTGGGCTTCCTTGAGGTAGCGTTCGTAGTAGTGAAGCGCGAGGTCATAGCGAAACATCCGCTCGTGACAGACGGCGATGTTGTTGAGCACAGCCGGGCCGCGCGGATCGCCCGCGAGCAGGGAGTGGGCGCGCGTGAACTCGGCCAAGGCCGCATCATAGTTCTGTGCTCTGAACAGGCTCTCCCCGCGTCGAATCGCTGCACGCGCCTCATCGACCTGCGGATCGTTCGCGTGCGGGCCCTCCGGCGCCGCCTGTTGCGCGTGGCCCCGGTGGGCAGCGGAACCGGCAGCCAGCAATGCCACCGCCAGCACCGTCCAAGCACGGGGGATGCCCGTTTCCACCTGCGCCTCCTGTAGTCCGCGGCCTCAACGTCGGTCCGCTAGACGGAGATAGCAGGCATCGCACGGACCCCGCCATGGGCTAGATCACAAGTCCGGCGAACGCATTCACAGTTTCACTCAACTACTCGCACGATTTTATGTCGTCACCATGTTGGCCGCTGGTGGGAGCGAGGCTTGGTCGTCGAATCCCCTGGACGATCCGGTCGCGAATCGGGGCTAACCCGCATCCATCACCAAATCACGCGCCCTCGCACAACTGCTCGACTTCCGCAGCGCGTTCGCCTCAGTCAACAATACAGCGAGCATTCCCTCCTTCACCGAAAACCCTGCGAAGCCGATCGCTTGCACGATCACGCGCCTTGGTGATGGATGCGGGCTAACGCTGGCCACGCGCACGACGCTTGGCTATGAGCAGGGGGCTGTCTGTGCTTGATGCTGGAGCGTCGGCGCTCGTCTGGTCCGGCCCGCGCACTTCGGGATGGCTGGGAGCGCCATCCCGACGGCTCGTGGCCGAACGAGCCACGGGCCCATCGCTCTTGGGGTGCGGCTTGGCCTTCGGCAGCATCTGCCGTAATCCCAGGTGCCTCCATTGGTGTTCCCATCCCAGCCACCTCAGGACGTGACCCATCAGGCCTCGACGGGCGGCGATGTCAATCAGCATTAGCAGCAGTAGGGTCACGAGAAGGGCCGGCGCGGCGCGCGCACCGAGCACCACCGACGGAGCCGAGGCATCCTGCAAGCTGTCCAGATGAGTGAGCACCTCGCCACCTGTTGCCGCCGCCAAGGCCGCGAGAATCTCGCTTCCGCTCCGCCCCGACCGCTCGACCTCGAACTCCGGTGAGTATGGAAGGATGATGGGAGCTAGGGTGAGAGGCGTGCCGGTGCTAGAGGCGATCACGCCGTGATAGACCCCGTCGCTTTCCAGCCTATGGGTCGCCTTGAGGGTTGTCGGTCCGGACCAGTGCAGCTCCAGCGTATGGGGTGGCCGATCGCCAGGGGGAAAGATCAGGGCACGGGGTGGTGTGGTCACCGCCGCCGGGTCCTCCACTTCGAGCGTGACAACCGCGTCGCGTCCTTCCACCACCATTTCCGCAGACAGGGCATCCGGGGGTGAGCCCTGCTTGACCCATTCCGCGCACGCCCTGAAGAACGCTCGATAGTGCGTCCAATCGGCGATAGGGCCAGTGAAGGGACCGTCCGCCTCGAACGTCACGGCCATCACCTTGCCCGCACCACGTTGCCAGCCGGCCGCCAGTGGGGCCTGGTTGTCGTCCCCACTAACCAGCATCAACTCCGCGTCGCGGGCGATAAAGCTTAGGTTGTAGCCCGCGACCGAGGGGACCACCGAAAGCGGAAGAGACAGACCCAGCAGACCCGATGCGGGAAGAACAGGACTCTCTTCCTCGATAAAGGTCCTGCGCGCTACGTGCATGACATCCTGGGCAAAGACGCGCGGTAGCTGAAGTGGGTCGGACGTGAGATATGCACGCCCGTTTCCCAATACCGCTATGCGACGCAGGAGCTCGGCATCCGGGTCGCTATCTGTCCCGAGTCCGATCACCGATAGGCTGCCGCCCGCTTCGGTCCAGCGTTGCACGAGTGCCTGGTAGTCGCCCGGTTGCTCCGCATCTGCGGCATCCGCAAATAGCACGATGTGGCGAGTTGGGGCGGAACCCTCCAGGAGGGCGTCCATGGCTGCCGCCAGTGCAGTGTGGGTGAAGATGCCGCCTCCGCCGGGCTCAATGTTCATCACTCTGTCCCGGATTTCCGAAACGTTCCTCGCGGACACCTCCGTGAGGGGAACCACCCGATGGGCGACGGTGTCGACCGCCAGTACCGAGACCCTGTCGCCGGGCGCGAGCAGCGAAATCGCCTCGGCCGCGCCCAGATTGGCCATGTCCATCTTGCTGCTACCCCCGGGGACGTTCATACCCATCGATCCACTACGGTCTAGCACCACGGCCATGTCCACCTTGGGTCGACGCAGCTCTTCTCGCCGATCCATTGCCACAGGGAGCAACTTCTCAAGCCTGCTTCGGAAGTAACCCCCCATCGCGTAGCTTTGTCGACCTCCGGTAACCAGCAACCCACCCCCTTGGTAGCGCACATATCGCTCGATGGCGCGGTCCGCCCCGTCGCCAATCGCATCCAGTGGCATGTTCTCGAGTACGAGTGCCACAACCCCTTGAAGACCCGCGGAGGTAATCGCGCTGCTCCCGTCCCACATTTCAACGGCTAGGCCCGTACCGGTTAGCGCTCTAGCCAAGGCGGTACGCTCAAAAGCTGGATTGAGCACAAGGACCCTTGGTGGACCCACCACTGACAGGGCGGCACGCGCGCTGTTGTTGCCGCGTTCGGAGTCGTGCTCGACCTCGATCACCACTGTGAGCGTGTGGGTTCCCATGGAAGATGGACGTACAGGAACCCCGAACCGGTTCGGGCCGGCCCGCAAATGGACGGTCGCGCCGTAGATATCCCGACCCCCATGGTCCACGACCCGAAGCACGGCCGGCCGCGCGCTGGGCGCAGTCACCTCCACCGCAATCGGGACCACCTGATCCACAACGGCGCGGCTGGGATTCTGCACCTGTGTGATCGCCGTGTCGTCGGCCCTGGGTCGGCCGATATCCAGGACGTGCACCCGAATGCCAGCGCTGCGGAGCGCTGTGACCTCTCCCATGGGGTCGTCCCCCGTGAACAGTCCGTCGGAAACCAAGATCACGTCCGCGGCTTCACCTTGGGGGACATGGGCCTGCGTGAGGCGCAATCCGCTACTCAGGCTGCTATCGTCCTGCTCAGCTAGTCCGCGGAGTGTCTCCAAGTCGTCCTCCGGTCCCACGAGTAGCGAAGCGCCATCACCAAAGCCGATGACGTGCATTTGCTTTCGGTTCCCCGAACCGTCGTTCCGCAGCTGGACGGCTAGGCCGTACCCTCGGTCGATCCCGGCACCTCTGACTGAGCGTGACCGATCGAGCAGCACGAAGGTCCGTGCCCCATCTGGAGCGCCTCGCATCCGTGGCTCTGACAAGGCAAGAGGCACCAACAACAGGGCCATCAGGCGAAGCAGTGACAGCCGCCCGGCGGAGCCGAGGAAGTGCCACCAGAGCAGGACGCTGGGGACAACCAAGAGAAGCCAGCCAGGGTGCTCGAGCGTCACCGAGCGCTCCTTCGGCTCAGGGCGAGTGACCAAGCGGTCAGCAAGCACGCGGCGGCTAGCAGGAAGATGGGAGTGCGGAGCAGGGAGCGTCGCCTGTCGTCCGGCGTCCAGGTGGCCTTCAGCGACGGTGCGGGGCCAACTGCCCGCCGGGCGATGTCCGACTCACGTGCGTTGAAAAGGTTCACGAAAAAGCGCTCCTGCCGGTTGGCCGACCGAACCACGTAGGCGCCGGCCTGTTCGAGGGCCGGTACACGGATCGGTAGGTCGGGCGGGAACTCGAGCATCTCCCCGCTTGGCAGAAGAAGCGCCACTGTCCCCTGCCATCCCGGGCCCCGGCCGAGTTCGAACGGCTCGCCCTGCCGGTAGTTGGCGCGTGTGAGCCCACCGGCTTCCCGATCAATGCGGGCTGCCAGATTGTGGACCAGGATGGGGAACAGGGGGTGCTCCAGCAGATTGCCACGGCGAAGGTCCACGTTGATCGTTAACTCGCGGCCGACTAGCCAGACGATCGGTCGGCCGGCCGCGCGCATCAAGGCTTTCGCTGGCATCGAGGGTAAGAGCTTGGGATAGGCGTGCCACACGAGCCCGCGCAGGTCCACACCCTGCAGGAGCTCGGAGAACGGGTCCTGGTGCAGCTCGTGGGCGAGCTCCGCCCCCTCGGCCGATGCGGGGACACGCAGCGTCCAGTCGGCACCTTGAACGTCACGCGGTGCGTCTCCGTCGGGTCGACTGTCAGCTCTCGGCATGGTGGAATCCGAGACAACCCGCAGGGATCCGGGGCCCGACGCACGGACGAGCAGCGGGATACCCGCCGCAAGGTGCTTGAAGCCCCGGCGCAGCCGCGCGTCGGGATGATCCACTTGCAGCGCGACACCACGGTCCGGCGGAGCGAGCAAGACCACGCGATCGTCGATGGGAAGGTCGTCCGCTGGCAGCGCTATTGTGACCGAGTGCGCCTCGGGTGGGATGTCGATCGTTACGGGGTATTCGCGGCCTGGCTCCAACTCGAGCATCTGGGTGGTCGCTGGTGCATCATCCGCTCGAATCTCGAGCGCGACCGTGGAACGCACGTCAGAGAAGCCGCGGGCTACCACAAACGGGTCGCCCCCCGCCTGCCATCCGCCGGCTACGATCGCATGGTTCTGGGTCGGTGCACCGAAGCGCACGAGGCGTGGATGATCTGCGTCCGGGTCATCAGAGAAATACCAGGTGCTCTCGAGCTCGACTCCCAGTGCGTTCAGCATTTCCTGGGCGGGCAATACACGACTGGTCACATCGGTGGGTTCGAGCTCCCCGATCCGCTCGAGGGCTTCCTGGGGCGAAAGCCCGCGGCCCACCAGACGCGGAACAGATCCCGCCAGGACGATGCTAACGCCGACTTCTGGAAGCAGCCTCGACTGTTGCGCGATGACCCTCGCGATCGATTGCATGGGCTTGCTGCCAGCGGTCCCCCCCCCCATGGACGCACTGCTGTCAATGAGCAGACCGATTTGAGGCTTCCGCCGTGGTGGGAGCGTAAGGTCGAATCCGGCAAGCAAGAGACTCAGCAACAAGGCCGCAAGGAGCTCCAAGAGAAGTACGGCGGTAATCGGCGGTTTCCGGGGGCGGTCACCCTCTAGTGGAATCGCCTGGCCATCGCGCCAGAGGCCCAACCAGGACACCGGGCGGCGCTCGCCCGTTGCTGCGAAGCGGTGGAGCCAAACGATCGCGGGCAGCGACAGCAGCGCCAAGAGCCCGAGGGGGAAGGCCAGCACAGTGTTCATGCTGGGCGTACCATCCGGGCCGGAAGCAGGTCCCTGCCGAGAACCTGGAGCAAGGGCCGATCGGCGACCACACGAACATGGGGCGCACCCACCGAGCGGCAGGCCCGTTGCACATCGTTGTACAGTGCGGACAAGCGCCTTTGGTAGCGAGCGCAGGCGGCCGTGGATAGGTGCAGGGGCAACCGCTCCCCCGTCTCGCTGTCCACCAGCGTGGCAGCGTGGGAGCACTCGGGCATCGCCTCCCACGGACCCAGCACCATGATGACGACTAGCTGCGCAGCGGACCGGGCGAGCTCGCGAATGCATGCTGCGGGCGGCTTGCCAGACATGAAGTCGGTTACGAGCCAGCGCACGCCACCCGTCACGAGTGTCTCGGTGCAACGCTGGGGTGCATCAAACAGTAGACTGTCGGACCCGTGGTATTCGATCTTCGACGATACGGAAGCGCTCGCCATTGAAGTGTCCACGAGGTGCAGACGACTGCGAACGCCTAGCAGGCGCGCACCGTGGACGATGAAGCGACTGATATCGCTCGCCACTTCGCCCTTCATGCCGTCCGGCAAACCCATCGATCGGGAGACGTCCAATAGTACATCGAGCTCCGGTTGGGTTTCCTCCCGCCAGAGGCGTACAACCATGTCCCCGGTCCGTCCGTAGACGGACCAATCCACGTGCCGCAGATCGTCGCCAGGGAGATAGTCCCGAAAGTCGAGGAACTCCACGGAGCTGCCAGCAGCGGTGCCCACATGCCCACCAGGCAGGCCCCGCCCGCGAATGGAGGGAAGGTTCAGCTGGAACACTTTGCAGGCCTCCAGCGCGTTTCGTTCAGGCACCGCTGAGGCTCCGCCCATTGCGGGCTCTGGCGAGCAGCATCGCTCCTATCCCGACCGCCACGGGCAGGGCAAAGTACCACCGAAACGCCTCGATGCGCTCGGCAGTCACCACCGAAAAGGGAAGCAAGACGACCCAAGGGGTCTTCGTAGCCCGCCCCGAATCCCACATGGCGAGCAGAGAGGTGAGCACGCCACTGGCAACGACGAGCAATAGGAACACCGTCAGGTACTTTTCGGAGGTTCGCGCACCTACCGGGACAAACCCATGCAGCAGGGCGGTGAGGCCGGAAAAGAAGATGTAGTAGCAGAGGAACAGCAGCGGCGCGGCACACGAAACCTGCCCGAGCGAGCTCAGGGCCGCAAGTATGACGGTCACACCCATCGCATAGACAAGGGCTGCATCGAAGCCGTTCCGTAGGGGCACCAGCCATCGCGGCCCGAGACGCTCTACGACTTCCGCGCTGGCGCTCCAGACAACGATGTACCGGTATGCGAACAGGAGAGCGACGAGCAGTGAGCCAACAGGGAGCTCCGAGGACGTACTGGCAGGTAGTATCAGCGTGCCTGTCCAGACAGGCATGCAGACGACGATGAGCACAGGTAGCATCGCGAGCTTCGACAGCCCGTAGCTTCGGGTGCTCGCAGCGCTGAGCGCGTCGGCTGCGAGGCGCAGGAAGAAGGCCGTCATCGCAAGGGCTACCAGGCAGCCCCAAACGTAGACTCCCAAGCCACCCGGAAACACCTTGCCGCGGGCTGCGGAGAGGAGCGCGAACACGCCTAGCGCGAGCCCAGAAAGCAGCACCGAGCCGGTCACCCGGACTCCGCCCAAGCGCGGCCACGATAGGGAGCGAGCACCGGCCGATAGCATCAGACTCGTTAGCAGCGCGCAGCCCGCCCAGATCACGATCAGGGAACCCACCAGGCTCTCGATGCTCACCCCACCCATCAGGATCGCCCCCACGGCTGGCGGTAACATGAAGGAAGACAGCAAGCACAGCTTCAGCATCGCGGCTTGAAAGATCCCGCTGGCGATCTCCCATGGGCTGAGTGCGGTCAACGCGATGAGCTCCACGGTGCGGGTGCGTATCTCGGTTTGCAGCTGTTGCGCGCAGGCGGCGGGAATGACGCCCCAAGCCACGATACCGAGGCAGCCACGTATCAACATGAAGTAGGCCTCGCCGGTGGATTGGCCGGCTGCCAGAAAGATGAGGTAGCAGGTCAAGGGAGCGAGCAACCCGAGGGTGACGGTGAGCGTGAAGTCCCGACGCCGCGAGGCCTGGCAGAGCTCTTTGACCAGAATTGGGTTCAAGCCCTGCTCGATCCGTTCAGCTAAGGGGGGCATCGCTGTTCCGGCTTGTAGCGCTCATGAAGACTTCTTCCAGGTCCGCGGCCCGCTGGTAGAACTCCCGGACACGCACTCCGGCCGACACCAGGCCCGCCACGAGGTCTTCCAGAGGCTGTGACGCCTCATCGAGCTCGACGACCAGTCGCCCGCCCTCACCCGTAAGCCCAACGACACAGGGCTGGCTTAGCAGGAACTTGCGCGCATGCTGTTCATCGGAACTGATGGCGACGATACAGGTCGCCGTGTTTCCCTTTCTTCCCGCCATTTCGGGTGGTCCGGCGTAGCGAATCCGCCCCCGGTCGATCACGATCACCCAGCTTACGACGCCTGCAAGCTCACTGAGGATGTGCGAGCTGATGAAGATCGTGGTGCCGCGCTCAGCGAGGACCTTCAATAGCTCCCGCAGTTCGACCCGGGCACGGGGATCCAGGCCTGCGGCGGGCTCATCGAGAATCAGCAACTGGGGCTCGCCAAGCAGAGCGCGCGCCAGGCTCAAGCGTTGCTTTTCGCCCTTGGAAAGCGCCTCCACAGCCCGATCAAGTAGCGGCCCTACCTCCGTGAAATCGACGATGTGCCGAACACGGCGGGAGCGCACAGACGGGTCGATCTTGTGAGCGCGTGCGAAGAAGTCCAGGTACTCGTCAACCGTCAGATGTGCGTAGGAACCGTAGTAGTCCGGCATATAGCCGAGCCGCCGTCGCACCCCGGCGGCATTGCGCACCACGTCCAAGCCACCGATCCGAACACTGCCCGAGGTGGGCAAGTCTAGCGTGGCGAGGATGCGCATTGTCGTTGTCTTGCCGGCACCGTTCGGGCCGATGAAGCCACAGATGGCGCCCTCGGGTACGTCGAGATCAATCCCTCGCAGCACGGTGCTCCCGCCGAAGCGCTTCACGAGTTGACGCACCTCGATCATTAGTACACCCCCGCCACTACATGCTTACCGTCATCGACTCGCTTGAAGCCCCGGCTGACGTGCAGTCCGTTGTCAGGGCTCAGATCGGCCAAGCCAACGTAGCGACTTCCACCCAGGCGGCCGCTGCGCAGCATCTCAAGCAAGGGGACACCCTGGCTGGTCAAGGGAGCGACCACCTCCCACCCGCTCAGGGCATCCCCTTGAGCAACCGAGATCGGTTGGGCGATGACCACGGCTCCACGCGGTAGCTCCTTCACCAGATGGGGAAGGTCGCGATGCCAGATGACCACCTTGGTCAGGTCCCGGCCGAGGTGATTCTCCACGTGCAGCCCGCGGTCTGACGCCACAACCTCGAGTCTCCCGGACGCGGGTAGGATCCAGCGGCTCCCCACCAACCCCTTTTGCCGCGCGACGATCGCCCCATCGAGCTGCTGGACGCCACCCGTAGCAGAGTGACGAATGTCGCTCTCTCCAAGACCACGGGGTGGTCTCAATACCATCAAGTCACTACCAATCGGTCCATCGAGCATAGTGCCATAGGAGGTCGACGCGTATGCGGCCAGCTCACTGAAGCCCAGCTCCCGGTCGGCACGCTGGTCGATGAGAAGCAGCGACCGCGCGGACCCGGATATTCGCAGACCCCGCTGCATCAAATCAGCCCCGAGGAGGGCGACCGAAAACGTGGCGGCACATGCGCCCACAAAGCCGACGTAGCGAAGCGGCTTCCGACGCTTGCGCACCCATCTGTGGAAAGCGACGGGCCCTACCATCATGGCAAAGCCAAGCTGCAGTAGGAAGACCGTCCAACTTGGCCTGCCCAGCGCGGGTGCGAGTCGGTCTTTCGTCATTCGCATAATCCCTGACAGGTTGCGGTCGCTGCCGATCCAGTTGCGCAGCTGTGCGGCGTCGATGCGTTCCAAGAACGCCTCATCGATGTCATGGAGCTGCTCGGGGGACAGCACCGCTACAGCCCCCAGCCCGACTCTCCGAAGCCGCCCTCCGTCGATGGACTCGCTTGCTCCGGCGAAGGGTGCACCCGGGAGCAGTACCGGAAGGTCGGGGATGGCGGACGCCGGTGCCGACACCAGAAGGAGGCCACCCGCGACAACCCAGTCGGAGAGCACGGGAAGTCGGCTCGGATGTTCCAGGAGAGTCCGGTGCTCGATGACGAGGGCATTCAAGCCATCCAAAGCACGCCAGCTGTCCGGCCATGCATCGTCCAGTGATCCGACCCCGGTCCAGGGGTCCGAGACATTCCACGGGAACGACAGGAGGCCAAGCCGGCCGATTGGATGCTCCTCGTCGTACGCGTACAGGTTGCGAACGGTGAAGGTCCTCCGTTGTCCCGAGAGGCTATCGGTTACGCTTGTCTCGAGAGCCGACGAGCCCGGAAGCGGCAAGTGCATGAAGAAGCGCAATGTCTCGCCTGCGGGCACACGAATGTGGCGGGTGCTGTGTACCGTTCCAGTAACCTCCACCACCAGCGACCTTTCAGGGCCTTGATTGCGAGCGACAAACCCGATCGTTGCTCGCCGAGACCAACCAACCAGTGCTCGTGGGTAGCCTGACAGGCCGGTAACCGCTAGCCCTCGGTCGAATGTGAGGTCGTCCGCGCGAATATCGGCCCGCGCGCCATGGACCCCCGAACCGAGGAGGAACACGATGGCACTCAGCATGCCAAGGCCGTGGAGTCGGGGCGATGTCCGTTCGCGCAGGCGCTTGCGTTTGTTTCGCCATCGCTTCATCGCAGAACGCCATTGGCCTATCCGACGGCTCTGCCCAGACCGTCGCACACAACGCTGCAGGAAACGCGACATCCGCTAGACCACCGACCGCCGGGGTGCGAGCTCCTGCGCTATGCCCAGGACCTCCCGTTCCGTCTCGCGGTAGAGATGCCGCGCGATATCGCTTGCCTGGACACCATCGAGCCTCGCGGCATACGTAAGGATGAGGCGGTGGGACAAGACGTGCGGCACCGCCTCCTCGACGTCCTCGAAGCCCACCCCCTGCCGCCCGTCGATGTACGCCAGCGCGCGAGCGATACGCGCCAGCCAAATCGCTGCCCGCGGGGAGGCTCCGAAGCGTATGCATCCCCGGAGGCCCTCATCTTGCCCGTCCACCACCGGCGCGGTCCGCGCGACGACGCGTGCGATAGCTAGCTTGACAGGCCTGGGGACGAATACCCTATCGATGGCCCTTCGGTGGGCAACCACGCCGGCCTTGTCCACGATCGCGGCCGGTGGCGGTGGATTGCCGTCCGTACGCGCATCGATGATCCGAAGGAGCGTTTCTTCGCCGGTCGGTGGAACGTCTATCTTGACCGCGAACCGGTCTAGCTGCGCCTCGGGAAGTGCATTTGTTCCCTCCATCTCGATCGGGTTTTGGGTCGCCAGAAGGAAGAACGGGGATGGGATGGGGCGGGTCTCCCCAGCATGGGTCACGGACCCCTCGCTCATGGCTTCAAGCAATGCAGCCTGTGTCTTGGGCGACGCCCGGTTGATCTCATCAGCCAACAGGAAATTCGTGAATACGGGTCCGGGCACGAAACGAAACTGCCGCGCGCCGTCGGCCTCATGCAGCAAGTGGGTGCCCGTGATGTCCGCCGGCATCAGGTCGGGGGTGAACTGAATGCGCTTGTGGTCCAACCCGGTTGCGACGGCCATGGTGCGCGCGAGGACCGTCTTGCCCAGACCGGGAAGGCCCTCTAGCAGGACGTGCCCGCCCGCCAAGAACGACGCGACCACCATCCGGACCATATCGTGCTTTCCGAAGACCGCTTCATCGAGAACGTCAACGAGCTGCTGACCGGGCGTCAACTGCGTCGGGTCAGTCATGTTCGCCTCCAAAATAGTGCTGCAGGACGCGTCGATGTCGGAGCATCGCGCGCTTATCCCATAGTGGGGTGTCCGAGCGACCCGAGAAGCGACGCGCGGAGAGGCCCTGCTTGTCTCGCTGCCGCGGATCGGAGCGTTTGCTCGACGCGGTCGCCAATAGCACGGTCTGCTGGCTATCTTGAGTCCGAAACCCCTGTGCCTCAAACCGAATGCCGGGGCGTCTCGCGGTATTGTGTGAGAGGTCAAGGGGAGCCATCCCGGCGAGCACCTCGTTGGGCACCTCCGATATTCCGGTCTCCTCAGCGGTGGCTAGCTCCTGCGATACGATCTGACGCAGCTCCCCGATTTCGCGGCGCAGGGCGCGAACCGATGCGGGGTTGAATGTAGCCGCGCTTGCACGAGCCTGCTGTTTGCCGGCCTGGGCCTGTGCTTTGGTCCGCTTCAGGAGTTGTCGGATGTTCGCCGAAGCCGCCCCATGGCGCTCCAACGACTCGAGCATCCGGTCCATTCGCTCCGCCATGGCTCCGGCGGCCGTCCTGTCCCCTTCGCGTGCTGCGTGCGAGGCGACGATTCGGTCGAGCTCGTCAAGCGCGCCACGTTGTTGCCGAAGTGTGCGGGCCCGGGCTTCAAGGGCTTGGCCAGCTCGCGTTTCTACCTGCTCCAGTGCCTCGAAATCGGCCCGGCTCAGGCCACCCTTCTTGGCTGCCAGTGTTGAAAGGGTCTTGCGAGCAGAACTCACAAACGCGTGTTCTTCCGCCGACCCGAACCTAGCCGCCATCTCCACCGTCCGGCGGGTTCGCGCCACGCGGGCCGCGATCGGGCGCTCAACCTTGGACGCTGTCGGCTCGGGAAGTGGGATCCGACAGACGCCGGTCAAGGCGCAGGCCATCACGGTCCATGCGGTTAGAATCCGCCAGCGGATCAGCCGAGGCAGCGGCACGCTGAGCACGGACGCTGGCACCGGGCGGGGCGTGTCGACCCGCTCGTAGCGCTCCATCAAGGCGCCTCGGGCGTTGGCCTGCCGGTCGATCCAAGCGGGCAACGACCACTGCGGGATGTGCAGCTCGTGGGCACGTTGCGCGAGCGTCGGGACGGCAAGTAGCGAGCAGGCGAAGACAGCGTAGAAACCCCAACGCAGCGGCAGTCCGCTGAGCCGAAGGGCAACTATCCCCACGACAACGGCCGCTGTGGACGGCCACGCCAGACGGGACCAGCGCGATAGGCCGCGCCAAAGCATCGCCCCGCGACGCCAGCGCTCGCACCGAGCAAGCAGTCGTTGCAGCGCGTCGTCTGTTGCAGCCACCCTCTCCATACAGACGGAACGATGGTAGCCGAGATTGCGAGTGGGCGCTGCCGTCAACGTATGTCGGTGTCACGCATGTGCGAGGCTGGCAGAGAGGGCCTTACCTGTCTCCACGTAGATATCCTTGATCGCCCACCGCTATCACCGCTCCACCAAGGCTCTGCTCCGCTCGCTTCTCGCAGCGGCTTCGGTCGCTACAGTCGCTTGCGACAGCACCTTATTCTCCCAGCGAGCACGACAGGGAAGTGCGGTCCCGACCTCGACGCTCTTCCAGCAAAAAAGCTGTTGAGGGAGAGCCATTCCGTGTGCTCCACGTCTGCGGCCACTCCGGGCTAGGCGGCGACGACCGGTTCGCAGTCGCCGGACTCGATCAGGTGCTTCGC
>JAPPOR010000937.1 GCA_028817905.1 Myxococcales bacterium | reverse complement strand
GTCTACTGGCCGAGCGCTCGCGCAAGCTCCTGGGGCGCTATCGCGCGGGTACCCCGGTCGACCCTGCCACTTGCCCGCTACGTCGCGCGCTCGCACCGACGAACCTCGCGAAATGAACCGGCGAGCCGCCCGCTCGATCCACTCGGGGCCTGCGACACCACTGGAGGCAAATCCAGCCGCCCATCACTGCCCGGAGCACCGCAGGTGCGACTTAGAATCCTTGATACGACGCCAACAGAGAATGGTGAGTCCCCCAAACTCGACTCATCTGCAGACGAGATCACTGGTCAAGGATTTTGGCGCGGCCCGCCCCAGCCCGACGAGGCACGGGGCCGTGGGCTGCAAAGACGACCTTGCGACGTGTCTGCGTGAGACAAAGCCAGCCGCCTATCACTGCCCGGAGCACCGCAGGTGCGACTTAGTCCCCTTGACCCGCGGCGCATCGCAGCAAGCCACCTCGACCAAACTTGACTCAAACGCTCACGATCACCCCGGTCGAGGGGACTAGGGGACCGCGATCCGGGCGAAGGTATAGCTCCCGTCGTCTTCACAGTAGTAAGACGCAGTCGACGAGAGCCAGCAGGAAGGTGATGCGGACGTGCATGGCCCATAGGAAACGCCGGGCATGGGGTTTTCGACCGTGGGGCACTCGTCGCAGTCTGGGCCAAGCCACTCGTGTTCCGTGGTGTCCCAGACGCACTCCGGCTCGAAACAACTCCACCTAGACTCGGGAAGCCGGCAGGCGCAATCGCGAAGCATCGAGTAGGCGCACTGCGCGACTGCCGCGCACGGCGTCCCGTCGCCGGGAAACGCCTCCGGACAGTACCCGGTGCAGTCCGGGCGCTCCGGCCGCTCCGGGCCGGAAGGGCAAGGCTCCAGCGGCAGACGGCTGTCGTTTGGCCCTCCATCTTTGGGGGTGGTAGACGCACCCTCGCTGGCGCTTGTGGCCGCATCATGGATCACGCCCGCCTCCATGGCCTTGGGACGAACGTCTCCGCTCTGGGAGCGGGCGCAGCCGCCCACCAGCATCAGAACACACAGGACCCGAATCACGGCAATGACCGCGCCAGCCGTAGCCCCTGGACAGAGTCCGTGGCGCCCACCGCGTAGCGGTTGTGCACCGCCAGCATCTTGCGGACGCTGAACTGGCATCCGCCCCGTGTCACGTGGGCGGCGTGTTCCGGATGGATCAGGGTGCGTCCGGGGGTCAACACGCCCGCCGGATCCCGTAGGGGCCCCGCACCATAGCCCAGTCCATAGTGGAGATCGTTGACCCATTCGTTGACGTTGCCGTGGGTGTCATGCAGTCCCCACCCGTTGGCCTTCTTCAATCCAACCGCGTGCGTAAGGCCAACCGGCCAATGCCGGTCCGCACTGTCGCGGGCACCACTGTTGTAGCAGTACCATGCATAGTCGTTGAGGGCAGGCTGTTCGACACAACCAGCTTGTCCGTACAGCGGCTCTCCCCCAGCGAAGGACCTGTCGGTGCCAGCGCGCGCGGCGTACTCCCACTCCGCCTCCGTCGGCAGCCTGAAACCTTCGCAGGCGTAGGGGCTCTCAGCGGCAAGCGCAACCTGTTCACATGCCAGGCCCTGGCCGGGAGCGCCCTGGCAGGCCTTCATGCTATAGCAATGCGGCAGGCCGAACCGATCGCTGTAGAGATTTGCAAAGGCCACCGCGTCCTGCCAGCTAACGTTCACCACCGGGCATTGCGCTTCAACACACGTCGGCTCTCCGTTGGCTCCCGCGGTGACGGGACGTGGCAGGCCGACGGATGACCACTGTGCCAAGGTCACCTCCGTTGCCCCGATCGCGAAGTCCCGGGAAAGGGTGACCTGAACCTGCGCGTTGGAGTACTTGCCCGCATCCGGATCCGTGCGCGGCGCACCCATCACGAAACACCCTGCCTTGACCGTGCAGAGTTTCATTTCCCCTCGGGTCGTCGCTCCGGAGCAGGATGGCTCGATGGGGACCAGGAGTCGGCAGTCCGCCGTCGGCTTCAGGTCCGCGACGGTAGCCTTGGTGGCGCGGGGCGAACCCGTTGCGGCCACCGGCTGGACAGGCACCGGACCCGTGGTGGTACCCGCTTGCTTCGTTGTCGACCCGGATGCAGGCGTGGCGCTGTCGGGTGGAGCACTGCAACCATATGCGAGTCCGCACAGGAGCAGCGCCGCCCGCAGCGCATCGCCCACCCATCGACCATCCCGCTGACTACTTCTCACGTGATGATTTCTCGGTCAGTGATTGACGCCGTACAGGTCACCCGCCGTCTGCCATGAGGCCCCCTTGATCCCGGGAAAGGTGGCGGCTGCGGAGTCGGCAAGTTCACTCCACGACGACCATCCGGCACCGGGGGAGTTGGCGTAGACAGCTGCGAAGTCCTCCATGGAGTAGTTGGAGGAGTTGAAGACACGGTTCAGGTTGTAGAAGAACCACTGCCAATCCACTTCCGTGCCGCGGTCGCTTCCGCCGTCATTCTCGAGACAAAACGCCTCGAGCCAGCCCACCGGCGTGAGACCGACCTCGTACGGAAAAGGTGGGAAGATTGTCCCTCCATAGGTCCAGAACTCCTTGTAGTAGGCGAAAGCGCCGGGCTGATTGGGGGCGTTGTAAAGCGCCGTCGCGTAGAAGTGCCCGAAGCCTTCCTGGGCGGCGTCCGACAAGAACTCCCGCGACTGCAAGCAGTGGGCACCGTTGGAGCTCTTCACGTGCGGATAGCATTGGCATTCCTGCGGAAGAGTGCACCCGTCGTCGTTCTCGCCGATGCAATTCTCCGAGGTGTAGTTGCCTCCTGAAGGGCCTCCGGCCAGGCGACTGCTTATCATGTGGCCAAGCTCGTGACCCACGATGCTCTTCTGCCAGATGCGTCGCTGGGTTGCGAAGTTGTCGGCGCGAATGTGCTCGCCCAGGTACATCGCTTCGGTACCGGGATGGTAGCAAGCTGCAGCCCCGCCGGGACAGTTCTGGTACGTATACGCAACGTAGTGTTCGCCGCTCTGGAAGCCAAGCTCGGGCCGGGTCACGCCGTGGGCAGCGACGGCCGCCATGTTGGCCAGGCCATTCGACGAACCGAACCTGTTGTATTGCGTGATATGGCCCTGCGTGGCATTCATCTGACGCGTGACCTCGAACGTCTGCCACTGCTCCTGGTCGTTGGGGTAGATGAAGAAACTCTTGGCTCCATCGTAGACGGCCGGGTAGAGTCGGAGGAGATACGAGCCCGGTCCCGCCGTGGTTTCCACGCAGCCCTCCGAGTCCAGCCAACCGTAGTCGATCAGCGTTCCGTCCTTGACGATGTTGTACCAGCTGTAGTGGGCCGTCTGAGAACCGACGGTGCTGGGTACGTGGGTCAAGTAGTCCTGAGCCGCCCAGTCATCCTGCCATGTGAAGTCCCACAGATTACAGAACCGATAGGTTTGTGCTTCGGCCTTGCCCACATCGAGTGTCAGGCCTGCTGCTGCGATGCCCACGGTCATCGCCAGTTGGAGCACGCACTTCATGGTTGACCTCCCTGACCGCGCGCGAAGGGTGGCGGCATGGCGGGTCCTTGCGGCACGGTCGAAAAGGAGTGATTGACGCCGGTCACCTGCGCGGCGCGCATCTGCCCGGTCGCCCTGTCGAGGACCTTTCGATGGGTGACCCGCTTTTCACTGCCCGATCGGATCAACCGATTGTTGTGAGCCAACTGGGCGCGATGGTCGCGGACGTCGGCAGCTCTGAAGTCGGTCGCAAACGTGACCCAGCGTGGTTCCGACAGGGCACTATGTTCCCAGGTCCGATCTTCGTCTGCGAGCGGGTCGCGGCCCTGGATGGTGTAAGCCGCGCGCACCCGGACCGGTGTATCACCGCCGGCAGTCTGCACGGGGATGCGGGCGATGGGGATCTTCACCTGCGTGGAGCTACCGCCCGCAAGGCTGCGGGAACCCAGATTCTTCACGCTTTCGCGGGCCTCATCGGTCTGATCGATCGCAACGAGTGACAGGTCCACCGTGATACGGTGATCCGTCGTGTTTTCTACTATGGCGTTGATGAAGCTTGCACCACCACGTTCGGAGCTTGGGTCCTCCCAGTGGAGCTCGATGGCGGTGGGCGATGACTCGTCACCGGCGATCTCGTCCTGCTCGCTGAGTGCGGCCTCGGTCCGTTCAGCCGCGAGGGGTTGTGGCGATTCGCCACCGCATCCGAACGCCGCGATCGTGAGCGCCTTTAGCCAGGTCTTGACGTGCATGTTCTCCTCTGTGCGTTTGTCGTTGCCGACTGTCGTTGCCAACTGGAAGGCGGGGCGCCACCCCGGTTGGAACATCCACACCGCTTAGCTTGCTGCGACCCCCGAGCCGGGGCGTGGCATAGCACAGTAGACTCGCCCGCGGGAAGGACGCTGTGCCGCGGCCATGCTCTTGAGCTGGCTGACGTGCCATTCTCTTTCGAGGAGCGTTCCTGCCCCCGTTTGGTCATGACGCACTGGTTGAGCCCGAATTTCATCCGTCGAGCGAGCAGACGTACACCGCGCCTCACAACCATGTCATGCACGCAGGAAGGTGCGCCGCGCGCCTCCCCCAGAGACCCAACCGCAAAGGCGAACAGCCGGCAACGCGTGCACCTGGACAAGCTTCAAGCGGCTCTCGAAGGCCGGGCCTTCTACTCGATGACGTCTGAGCCAAGCACCGCGGTGCTGTGGTAGATCAGCGCGGTCCTCCGGAGCCTACGCTTCGAGCGTTGAGCACTGCCGGCCAATAGGGATGGGTCGACGCACCGATCGGGGCCAACGAGTTGCCCACGCGCAACCCTGGCACTCGCGTTGGCGAATGACCCGCGTCGGCGCGCCCGGGGTGACTAGGTACAGCGTGCGAACATGGAACGCGCATCGCAAGCTTGCGTACAGATTTTGGGACTTCTTGCAGCATTGACAGGCTGCGGGGACGAGGAGGAGGGGCTGGCCCCGATGGACCCGGGCGAGACCTACGAGGCCTACCTCGAGCGCATCGACTTCCGGGGCAGCGTACTCGTCATCGGAGACGGAAAACGTTTGCTGGACTACGGTCGCGGGATGGCGGTCAGCGCCTCTGGACAACCCAATGGGCCGGACACCCAATATCGGATCGGCTCCCTGACCAAGCCGTTCACTGCGGCCGCCATGCTGCTGCTCCAGGAAGACGGAGCGCTTGACCTGGACGATACGGTCGCCGACCACCTGCCCGACTACCCGGATGGTCATGCGATCTCGCTTCGGGCACTGCTCACCCACACGGCGGGCATCCCCGATTACACCCAACGCGAAGACTTTGGCTCCTTCAGAGAGCGCTCGCTCACGCCCAGACAACTGGTGGACTCGTTCTCAGGCCAGCCGCGCACATTCGAGGATGGTTCACACTTTGAGTACTCCAATGGGGGCTACGCGTTGCTTGGGCTGCTGGTGGAGGCAGTCTCCGGCCAGAGTTATGGAGAGTTCGTGGGCAGCCGCGTGTTCGCACCGCTGAACATGGAAAACAGCGAGTACGGACAAAGCGAGCTGGGACAAGATGGCCGGGCGGTCGGATACACGGACAGCGGTGCGGTCGCAGCGTTCACCGACATGAGCATCCCCTATGCAGCCGGGGGCCTGGCCTCGTCGACGCGCGATCTCGCCCGATGGCACCAGGCGCTTCGAAGCGGCGAAATCCTGTCGGATAGCTCACTCGTGGAGATGTTCACGCCGCACCTCGGAGGCTATGGACTCGGCTGGTTCATCGACCGGGGCACCCATGGCGAACGGCACCACCACCTCGGGGGCATCGACGGCTTTCGGGCCTTTATGGCGCGGTATCCCGCATCGGACGACCTGGTCGTCGTTCTGAGCAATAACCAAGCCTTCCCAGTCGAGGAGCTGTCCGAGAGGCTCGAAGCGACCCTGCACTAGCCCGCATC
>JAPPOR010000738.1 GCA_028817905.1 Myxococcales bacterium | reverse complement strand
AAGGTCAGGCGCCCTGTGGGAAGCGGAAGGTCACCTGGGTGCCGCGCTCGAGCTGACTCTCGACCTCGATGCTGCCCCCGTGCTGCTGCATGGTCGTGTACGCCGCCGACAGGCCAAAGCGCATCTTCGTTCGCGCGCCCTCTTCCGACCAACCCACATCGAACAGGTGGGCGACTTGCTCCTCACTCATGCCACGACCGGTGTCGCGGATGGTGACGAGTACCTGAACCGGCCCGTTTCCGTCGCCCTCGACGCCCGTCTCCACCGAGACCACCCCTTGGCCCTCGATCGCTTGGACCGCGTTCTGCATTACCGTCAGGAAGGCGAGGTTCAGCTCCCGCGGCCAGGCCGAGACCTTGGGCACGGGACCGAACTTGCGCTCGATCCGAACGCCCGGCGGCAGCGAAGAGGACAATAGGGTAAGGGCGCTGTTGAGCCCCTCGCGCACGTCAAAGGCACGGCGCTCAGCCTGGTCGAGCTGGCTGAAGCGGCGAAAACTCTGGGCAATGGTCTCGATTCTGTCCATTGCCTGCGCGTTGGTCCTTTCGCAGGCAGCCACAACGTCCGCGAGCTTCTGCACCTTCGGCGCCGAAACCCCCGCCTCCGCGAGCAGGGCCAGCATGCGCGCGTTGGCCTTGGCCGCCAGGTCCGTGTTGCTCCGCAGGACTCCCAGGGGAGTGTTGACCTCGTGGGCCATGCCGGCGGCCAGCTTGCCGAGCAGGGCCATCTTCTCGTGCTCCACGAGTTTGGCCTGCATGCCGTGCAACTCCACGAAGCGCAGCTTGTGAATCTCAGCGTCGCGCTTTGCCGCCTGCACGGCGGCCCGCACCTCGACCTGTGCCAACTTGGTACGAACGTCCCGTTGGTGGGTCTGCTCCCTCAGAAGCTTGGCCTTGCGCAACTGTTCGACGGCTTCCTCGTACTGCTGCTGTTGCTCACAAAGGTCCGCCAGCGCCTCACGGGCGGCCACCTCGGCCAGGCTGGAGACCGGGTTGTCGGCAGCACGGGCCAGCGCATCCCGCAGCTCGGCCTCGGCCTCGGAGATCGCCCCCCGCTGAAGCAGCAGTCGGGCGATCGCGACCTGAGCCTCGGCCCCCAACAGGTCCCGACCCATCTCCTCATGCCACACGCCTAGCGATGCCCGATAGAGCCGCTCCGCCTCCACCGGATTGCCCCGTTCCGACTCGATCTCCGCCATCACGGTCAGCCCGGCCGAGAGCATGTAGTCGTTGTCCTTCGCTTCCCCCTCGGCGCGACACCTCTCGGCCGCAGCCAACGCCTCCTCCAACCTGCCCGCCTGCTTGAACGCCCTGCAGAGGCGCGTGTAGATGGAGCCCATGCCGTCCGTATCTTCGACACTCTCGAACAGGGCCAGGGCCTCCTCCAGCCGCTTCACACCTGCGTCAAACTCGCCCGAGGCGGCCAACACGCCCCCCACATTTGCGAGCGCATAGCCCTGGCGTCGTGGATCGCCTAGCTCCCTGGCGATGCTCAGGGCGGAGAGGGCGAGCTCCATCGCGCCTGGAAGATCACCGATGAACTCGTGGAGCGAGGCCAGAAAGTCGCGCGAGCCCGCCCGCCCGGCCAGGTCATCCGACTCGTCGAACAGTCGCTTGGCCTCGTCGGCGAAGTCGAACACCGTCTTGAGGCTCTCCGCATCGTGAATCGTCATGCCGATGACACGCGCCGCCCGTGCCTGCCCGAGCCGATAGCCGTGTTCGATGGCCAGCGTGCGCGCTTCCATAGCAAGCGTCCTGGCGCGCTGGATGTCGGTGGTCCGAAGCTCCCACGCCAGTTCGTTTAGAGCATCGATGCACCCGCCCGGGTCCTCGGCCGCACGCAGGCTCGCCACGCGCTCTTCTAGCTGGGGGATCGATGCCTGGGGCACCCCAATGCTCTAGCGCACTGAGCCGCCAAAGTCAGCCCCCGCCGATCTCGTCGTGCGCCTGCATGCTCGCCTCCACCCCGGCGGCCCAGGAAGCGTAACGCCCATCCACGATGGCTTCGCGGGCCCTCCGGGTCAGCTCCTGATAGAAGTGGAGGTTGTGCTGGGTCAGCAGACGCCCGCCGAGGGTCTCGCCAGCCGTGATGAGATGACGCAAGTAGGCACGACTGTAGTTCGAGCAGACGGGACAGTCGCACTGCTCGTCGAGCGGAGACGGGTCTTCGCGGTGGCGTGCTTGTTTGAGGTTGACTCGGCCGTGCCAGGTCAGGGCCTGGCCGTTCCTGGCATTGCGGGTGGGTAACACGCAATCGAACATGTCGATGCCGGCCCCGATCGCGCGTAGCAGATCGATGGGCTTGCCAACACCCATGAGGTAGCGCGGTCGATCCGAAGGCATCGCGGGAGCGACTTCCGACAGCACGCGGTACATCTCCTCGATGGGCTCACCCACGGAGAACCCCCCAAGGGCAAGGCCCTCAAAGGGCAGAGGCGCGAGCTCCGACAGGTGCCCAAGCCGCAGATCCACGTGCGTGCCCCCTTGCACAATCCCAAAACACGCCTGACCCGGACGCCGGGGCACCGCAAGCGAGCGCTTGGCCCAGGCCGTCGTTCGCGCCACTGCTCGCTCGATCACGGCGCGTTCGGCCCCGCCCTCCGGGCATTCGTCGAGCACCATCGCGATGTTCGCGCCGAGCAACGCCTGAATCTCCATTGAACGCTCCGGAGACAGGGCGTACTCGCTACCGTCCAGATGCGACCGAAAGGTCACGCCCTCCTCGGTGATCTTGCGTAGCTTCGCAAGCGAGAACACCTGGAAGCCACCACTGTCGGTCAGCAGCGCATGCCGCCAGCCCATGAACCGGCCGAGCCCCCCCATGTGGTCGACCAGCTCGGCGCCCGGACGCAACATCAGGTGGTAGGTATTGCCCAGAATCAGACGGGCACCGGTCGCCTCCACCTCGTCCGGAGTCTGGGTTTTCACCGTTGCCTGGGTGCCAACCGGCATGAATACCGGCGTCCGCACCTCCGTGTCGCCCAAGGTCAGCCTGCCAGCCCGCGCGGAGCCGTCTACCGTGTCACAGACAAAAGCGAAACTCATGCTTCGGCCCTGGCCAAGAGCATCGCGTCACCGTAGCTGAAGAACCGATACCGCGCCCGTACGGCCTCCGCATAGGCGGCTCGCACGTATTCGATGCCACCGAACGCCATGACCAGCGCCAGCAAGGTCGAGCGGGGCAGATGGAAGTTGGTCAACAGCAGGTCCACGACCGAAAAGCGGAAGGGGGGATAGATGAAGATGTCTGTGCGCCCTGCCCCCGCTCGCACATGGCCTGCGCCATCGGCGGCCGCCTCCAAGGTGCGCACCACTGTGGTCCCGACTGCCAGAATCGGACGAGCCTCGCGCCTGGCCACGGCGATCGCTTCCGCAGTCTCCGCTGGCACCTCATAGCGTTCGGCGTGCATGGAATGGTCCGTGAGGCGCTCACTGCGCAGTGGCGCGAACGTCCCCGGGCCCACATGCAGCGTCACGTGCGAAAACCGGTGACCGGCCGCGCGCAAGCGTTCGAGCAGCTCGGTGGTCAGGTGCAGGCCGGCCGTGGGCGCGGCCACCGCACCTGCCTGGCGGGCGAACACGGTTTGATAGCGTTCGCTGTCGGATGCGTCGGGGCGGCGACGAATGTAGGGAGGCAGCGGCATCTCGCCAACGCGGCCGAGCACTCGCTCCACCCCTTCGTCGGCGCGCAGACGGACCCTACGCATCCCGTCCTGCTCAAGCCTGAGCACCTCGCCCGTCAGGCCCTCCGGAAATTCCACCATCGCACCCACCTGAAGCGGCTTGTTGGCGCGCGCCATGCATAGCCAGACCTCCTCCCGCGATCGGGTGCCTGATGCTTCCGCGGGAACGGCCCGGGAATCGCCCTGGGAATCGTTGTCGGATGCGAGCCGCTCCACGAGCAACAGTTCGACGCGCCCACCAGACGGGCGCTTGCCGTACACGCGGGCCGGGATCACGCGAGTATCGTTGAGCACCCATAGCGCAGGTGGCACCAGCTCCGGTAGATCCACGATCATCCGGTGGGAAGGCGCATCAGCGCCCCGCTGGCGTGAAGCGAGCGAAAGGAGGCGAGCCCCGTCCCGCGCGGCCAGCGGGGCCTGAGCCACCAGTTCCTCGGGCAGGTCGTAGTCGAGCTCATCCGCTCGCATGATCGCCGGTCTCCATCGAGCCGTCCGTATACCGCGACTGCGAAGAACGACAACCCTCCTGCCCTCAGTTGCCGTGATTCCTTGTCTTTATGGCGAAGGCGCGTCGAGATAGACAAGGCGGCCCGCCACCGCTACCGCTGGACCGTGCTCCAAAGGGCGGAGAGCCGCAGCAGCGCCTCGGTGCCATCGCGCCCGGCGGCGGCGGCGGTGAGCTCGGCCCGAAGGCGCGCAGGCAGCATCAGGGGTGCGACCACCCCGGTGACTTGCAGATCGCGGACGGGCAGTGCGCCCGGGCGGTCGCGCTCGCGCTCGACCTGTGCGGAGGGTGCAAAGGGGATGTCGGGCACAACCCCGGTGCGCTGGAGCCCGGTACCGGAAGGCCGAAACATCCGAGCACTGGTGACCCGCACAGCCGGCACCCGTGTACCCAGCGGCGACGACAACCAGACCAAGGATTGCACCGTGCCCTTGCCCTGCGTCCGCTCCCCGGCCACCAGGGCACGGCCATGATCTTGCAGGGCCGAGGCCAGTAGCTCGGCTCCACTCGCGGTCCACCCGTCCACCGCCACCACCAGCGGACCGTGCCACACCTGGTGTTGCCGGGGTTCGACCAGGGTGATCGGTGGGGGTTCGCGTTCAAGCACATAGCCTGCAGCCACGGGCCCCGTCAGCATGGCAGCCATCTTGGGCACCTCTGACATGACCCCGCCGCCATTGCCGCGCAGGTCGAGCAAGAGAACCTGCGCTTTTCGCTGCTTGAGAACCTGCACCAGATGGATGAGGTCACCGCTCGTCGAGCGACCGTCGAAGCGCAGATAAAGGGAGGGCACCACCAGGTGGCCTATCCGTGCACCCGCCCGTTCCACCACTTGTGCCCGCGCAAACGTGGGTTCGTCCACCGCTGCCAGCGGGCCTGGCGGGAGAAACGCACTGTGGGGATCAAAGCTCTTTGCCAGAGCATCAAAAAGCAATGACCGCGCTTGGGTCCGGCCGATCACCCGTCCGGTGCAGCGCTGTGCTGCCAGTTCCGGGAAGCCAAGGTCCCCCTCCCACAACGCATCGTCGAGCCGTTCGGCCCAGTGCTCCAGTTCGGCACGCCCCTGACCGCACGCACGTGTCGGTTCGCGCCCCGGGTCCAGCCTTGACAGGAGGTGTTCGAACATCCGCCGCGAGCGAGCGTCATCCAGGCGGCCGCCGTCCACATGGCGGCGCTCGAACACCTCGACCACCCTGCGCGCAGTGGTCACCGCCGCTGGCAGATGGGATGTCTCCCTGGGCCCGGCCGGGCCTGTGCAAGCCGCCGCGAGTAGGAGCAGAGGCAGCACCGACCGGAACGCGTTCGGGCGTGGCTGAAACACCTGCCAAGTGTGATCGATCGCTTCCGGGTTCCCAAGTCGCTTCCAATGATCGGGTAGATCGCCGCGCCCATGGTCAGGGAAACACGACCTGAACAGCGCCCACGTGGGATCCCGTGTCTCCGATCTCGAGCTGACCGTAGCTGTTGTCGCCCCAGCACAACAGCCTATCGTCGATGCCCGCAAGGACGCAGCTGGTCGCATACCCGACGTCGAGCGCGAAACCGAGGCGCCAACAGGCGGGCTCCGACGGATTCGTCCCTCCGCTCTGTGGGCGCCGGAGCGGAGTGGGGCTTAGCGGGTCCGGTTCAGCAAGCGAGTCAAGCGGTGCCGCGGGCTGCCGAAAATGGGCTTACGATGAAGCCCCAGAGCCGTCTTGTCGAACATCACGGCAAGCCCC
>JAPPOR010000191.1 GCA_028817905.1 Myxococcales bacterium | reverse complement strand
CGTGTTTGCGGGTGTGGCACTGGGATGCACGACGAGAAACCCCTCGGGTGGTGCCAGCTCGTCCAGATGCGTGTTGTCGCGCATCTGCGCGCCCGACATCGTGCCGCCGTGAATGTCGAAGATCAGGCCGCAGGCGTGCTCCGTGCACATGGGATCCACCTTCACGAGGAACGTCACATCGCTGCATGTGAAGGTGTGGTCGCCTGCGCTTACATCTGTGATGCAGTCGTCTGCCACCGGGGGCGGGATCTTCGTCATCCCTGCCGGCATCATGCCGCCAGATGCGTCCGGTGAGGGCGTGGGACGTGGTGCGCCCGCGTCGGTTTTCGGCGCGCCCGCGTCGGGTGTGTCAGCAGCAAGGGGAGCTGCCCCGCGGACCGGTTCTGGCATCGGTTGGGGTGCGGCCGGACGAGGGACAGGCGTTGTCTGACCAGGGCGTGCCCGTGCCGGGGTTCGGGGTGGGTCTGCAACCATCGAAGCGGCTTCGGGGCTGGATGGGCTGCCCGAGGGGTCGGTGCCAACTTCCGGCATCGCCGCGCTCACGCTGGAGGCAGGATCACCACACCCATGCTGACCGCAGGCAAACAAACAAAGAAAACCAGCACGTACGCACCTCCAGTGCACGGTTTGACCTCCTACTGGGACCCATAGCGCGGCCCGCCAATGGCGTTCAACGCCACGGGCCGGTCAAGCTGCGCGGGCTACACCCGCTGACTCGAATTTGGCACCCGATGACGGGTACTGGGGCCCTGCAGCGCCTGCTCCGTGATCGGCGAGGTTGCGCGATCACCTGCTGGCGTACTCCCGGGCCGCTTCATGGGCCACCGCTGGCCTCGCTTCGCGAGCACGCCGCGGGTGAGTGCGTTGCCATCCGCCGCACGCGTTGGGCTTAGTACCGGTCAGACCGTGCCTCGACCGGAGCACTGTCGGTTTTCGCGAGTTGCCCGCTGCTTCGGACGCCTGCCCCTGGTGACCACTGGTGACCAAGTGATCCTCCGCGACGAGAAGTGTGCCGCATGGCAGTTGCAGCGCGTTGCGCCGGACTCGGCCGTTACGCGAGGCGCCGGCGCAACCAGAATTGGCCACCGGGCCGTTGCTGGCGAAGGGGAGGGCGCATCCGGCCCACCACGGTCGGCTCGCACGGTGATAGTTTGCCAGCCGTGCCCAACGTCGAGCAGGAAGTACGGACGAACGGTAGTGCGCGGCCCTGGGGAGAAGACGGGACCATCGCCCCCGACGGTGACATCCGCCGGCTGCTGATCGCGTGTGTTGCCGTCATGGTCGCGTCGCACCTCACGTGGTGGGCCATCAAGCAGGTGACCCGTTTCTACAACCATGACGTCGCGTGGTTTGTGGAGGCCGGAGCCCGCTTGCTTGCAGGCGGGAGCATTCCCGAGCAGGTGTTCGACCCCAACCCTCCACTGATCTTCTGGCTGATGATGCCGATGGCGCAGCTTGCTGGCTGGTTGGGCCTGCCGCCGCTACTCGTCATGGACATCATCACGCTGGCGGCGATCGTGGGGTCCTGCCTGGCGGTGTACGCGTTGACCAAGAGCTGGAAGGCCGACAGTTGGAGTCTGGGACACGCCGTGATCCTGATGGCCTTTGCAGGGCTCACGCATGGTATCCACGACCCCTACAGTCAGCGTGATCATCTGATCGCGGTCCTGTTGCTTCCCTATCTGGTGTCCGTCGGTCTTCAAGCCTCCGGCCATATCGTGCCTGCGGCGTGGCGCGTCGGACTCGCCGTTGCGGCCGCGCTGGCCATCGCCTTGCGGCCACACTACGCCCTCGTTTGGGTTGTGGCCGAGGCGTACCGATGCATCTTGGGCGAGGGGTCGCAGCCCGCGATTTGGCGATTTCGCGAGAACCGCGTGATCGTAGCCCTCGGCACTGCCTATCTCGCGGCCGCTGTGGTGTTTGCCTCGGGCTGGATCGAGCGCTTGCCGATGATCGCTCGGCTCTACGCAGCCTATGAAGATCGTTTCCCCTGGTTTCAGCCTTCAGGTGTGGTGCTCCTGGTCGTGGCGGGGCTGTGTTTCCTCCGAAGCTGTACCGGCGCGCCGCTGCACGTCGCTCGCGTGCTCTCGCTGGCGAGTTTGTGCGCCTATGCGATCGTGGGAGTTCAGGCCAAGAACTGGTTCTATCATCACATCCCCAGCCGAGCCTTCGCGTTCGTGGCCGTGGCATTTTCGCTGTCGCACCTTGCCGCTCGCCTGGGCCAGGCGATCCGGGCGCCCCGACTGCTGCCTGCCGTAGGGCCCTGCGCGGTTGCCGCGATCGTGGCACTCAGCACGGCCGGGGGAAGCGCTTTGCACGCAAGCTCGCTCCTTCAGCCGCGACCGCCGGGCGCATCGGAGCGTTTGTCCGCGATCTTCACGCGCTACGCTGGAGCAGGTCCCGTACTGGTCATGACGACCGCGGTGCGGCCTGCTTTCCCCACTGTCGCCCTGGCTGGCACCCGCCACGCCTCGCGTTTTTCGTGCTTCTGGTTCGTGCCTGGCCTCTATCGGGGAGCACGTGTTGAACGGGGTCATCTGCGGTACCACGCTCCGGACCGGCAAGGGCCGATGGAGCGCTACTTCGTAGAAGCGGCGGTCGAGGACTTCCAGCGCCTGCGGCCTGCGGTTGTCGTGAATGACGTACGCGGTCGGCTCGATTTTCTCGGTGAAACGGGTTTCGATTTTCTCGGCTATTTTCGGCAGGAGCCGGCCTTCCGTTCCGAGTTCGACGCGTTCCGCTACCTGCACCGCATCGGTGGCTACGACGTCTACGTTCGCGATGGGGAGTCGGGCGCGCGGGGCGCATCCCGAGCGAAAGGTGTGACGGGGCGCGCGCTCTCCTCCCACTCGCCGGGAAGGCGGTAGCCACCTATTCGGAGCTTGAACCAACGAAGGAGTCGCTGGACGGGGCAGGAGCAAGAGCACTGACCCAGGGTGGTGCCCGGCGATGGCTACTTCTGGTACGCTCCGGTCCGCCAGCGGGGTACATCATGGCCGGACAAGACATTGACACCATCCTACTCGCTTACGATCTGCTGACCCCCGAGGACGCCCAGCGTGTGGCGCGCGCCGCGCCCGGCGCGCGCGTGTGTAGCCTTCCGGAGGTGGAGGGCGAAGAGGAGCGTGTGCACGTCCTGCTGGGTTATCCACCGCGCGGTGGCCTATCGCGCTTCCCCAATCTACGTTGGGTGCAGCAAACCGGAGCGGGTGCCGACTGGGTGATGCGAACGCCGGGGTTCCAGGATAGCGATGTCATCCTGACCAATGCGTCGGGCGTTCATGCCATCCCGATTGCCGAGCATGTCCTGGCCCTGATGTTTGCACTTTCCCGCCGCATCCATTTTTTTGTCAAGGCCCAGGCGGATGGCCGCTGGGACCGCCGCGGGCGACTGGGCGAGCTCGAGGGCTCGACGCTGGGTATCGTCGGTGTGGGTGCCATCGGTGAAAAGCTCGCAGAGAAGGCCAAGGGCCTAGGGATGGGCGTGCTGGGACTGCGTCGCGATGCCAGTCGGGCCTGCCCCCACGTGGATCGGATGTTTGCACCGGACGGTCTTCATGAGCTCCTGGGGAAGTCGGACTGGGTTGCTATTGCCGCGGCCCTTACGCCCGAGACCAAGGGTTTGATCGGCCCGCAGGAGCTGGCGGCGATGAAGTCCACCTCCTACCTGATCAACATCGGACGCGGCGCGATCGTGGATGAGTCGGCTCTGGTGCAGGCGCTCGAGGAACGCGCCATCGCCGGCGCCGGCCTCGACGTCTTCGAGCGCGAGCCGTTGCCGGACGACTCGCCCCTCTGGAAGATGAAGAACGTCATCGTGACCCCGCACTTTGCGGGCGCAACACCGCACTACGTGAGCCGCGTGATGTCCATCTTTGTCGACAACCTGGAGCGCTATCAGTCCGGCACACCCATGCGCAACCTGGTGGACAAGAAGCTGGCCTACTAGCTAGCTAGAGACTCCTACACGCGCACGTACTTGCCGCTGTCCGGGTCAAAGCGCGCGTCGAGGCCGAGGTATCCGTAGACCGCCTCCAGGAAGCCCTTCACATCGTGAGGGCAGTTGAAGCGCTCGCCCTCGCAGACGATTTCGCCTGGCGGCGCGATGCAATCCCGCGGAACACGGACCCGCGTGAGCAGGTCATGCAGGTACAGGGTGTCGCCATCCGACGCGTCGGTCATCACCTGGAGGTCGACTGTGACGGCGTGAAAGTCCGCCTTTCCGTAATCTGGGGGGAGGGTAAATCGGGTGGAGTGCCGATCGAAGACCTCGACCTTGTGGGCGTAGCTGGTGACGATGCGGGCAGCGTACGGGTCTCCCAGCTGGACGGCTGCCTGCAGCGCGGGCAGATCGCGGGCCGCATCAAAGTCGGGAATGTACACGGCCAGGTCGAAGTCGTCGTCGTGGGGGATTACATGTCCGTTGCGGTAGGCGCCCAGCAGCGTCCCGGCATCCAGAAACCATGTGAATCCGGTCCTATTTAGCGCGTCGCGCACCCGCAGGGCCAGCCGCAGGCGGGCTGGGCCGTAGATGGTATTGCCGAAATCGCCGCGCTTGTGCGCGGGCAGCTCAGTCATCCGAATCCTTTCGCCGACGCCTGTCGTAAGTGTGGATCGCAGCCCGCCGATCGCAAGCAGGCGTGCCGACCCGAGACCGTCCCTTCCGGCTGGCTAAGGCACGTCCGGGCCGCGCTCGTAGGCTTCGCGGATGTCGCGGGCACTCAGCGCGCGGTTGTAGATGCGAAACTCCTCGTAGCGGCCTCGGAAGTGGTGGTCCTGGCTCCACTGGGAACGTCCCAGCCACGCGTTGACGTCGTCGATGGCCCCGATGGGCAGTAGGACCGGCGCGTCGACCACCCGCTGGCCGTCGACATAGAGTCGGGTGCGCTCGCCGGCCGGGTCCACCGTCACGGTGACCTGCATCATGCGTTCGGAAGCCAGGGGGGTGTCAGCATAGATCATGTAGCTGCTCGCACCCACCTCCAAGGCTACCGCCGCGGTCCCGCGACCGCCACAGGTCAACGGCGTCAGGAACAGCGACGTGTGCGCATTGCCGACAGCGTCCTCTCCCCCATCGTTGCTGCCGAAGTCGAAGACTCGTTGCCAGCAGATGCCACCCGACCACTCTACCCATGCCATGATGGTAAGCCCATTCAGGGGGGAAACCAGTCCGTTGGGCATGTTGACATAGTCGTCCTGCCCATCGAGTTCGAGCGTTCCGGCGCCCGTCAGACTCGCCCCGCCCAGGACGAGGGCGTCGGCGGAACCGATGCGATCGTGCACGGTCGTGCCTGTGCCTGTGAAGTCGTAGCGCACGACCAGGGAGCTGCCCATGTTGTCGACGCCCGCGTCCTCATCGTCGGTGGCGGCCGCCATCTGGTTGGTTTCCCCGCCCGCGCCGGGGATCGCCTGAATGCCGCCGTCGCCCCACGCCACCGCGGTTTCGTCGCTGCCGGGGGCCCGCCACGAGTCTCCCAGATCCACCCCGGACGGTGACTGGGGGGCGCCGAGCGTGACCCTTGCCGGCATCGCGGCTCGAGGGCCGCCGGCACCTAGCATAACTGCGGCATCGGGGGCGTCGGGAACGGCTCCGGAAGCGAACAGCGCGATCACGGTTTCGCCCCGACAGGCGCTGCCCAAGAGTCCAACGAGCGCGAGCACCGCGTATGCCCTCCAGGGCCTTTCGTCCCACGCCATCCCCTACGATAACCTTGCTCGCCGGCCGACGCCATCGCGATGGCTTCGCCGCACCTCGACGGCCTTGCGCAATGCGCCACTCGCTTGGTACGCAGGGAGTCGCCCAGCATGCCCACTTGGCTTCCGTTGTTGCTGCTGCCGTCGGTCATCGGAGCCCAGGTTCGAATCGAGCTGCCGGGTGCGACGCCCGTAGAGCTCGCGGCAGCCCAGCGCGGCTGTGAGAAGGCGTTGGGGCGTGAGCGGTGTTCGGTGACCGGGGAGGTCTCCGCTGGAGTCCGCGACGCTGGCCCAAAACATCAAGCGCAGGTGCGTTGGCGGGTCGATCCCCCGACCGCGCAAATCCGCTTCTCGACGCGCACCCCAGCGGGAGCGACCGAGTCGGAGTCGCGTCAGCTCACCTTCACCGAAGGGGACGAGGTGTCCGCCCGCTTTGAGGCCATTGGGTTGGTGGTGGCCGCCTACGTGATGGGTCGCAGCTTCCGGGGGGAGCAGGAGGTGGCAACTTCCCCGCGAGGCCCCGCGCCGGTAGACGACAGTCCTCGCTGGGCCACCGATCTACTCTTCGGTGCGGGGCCCGCGCTCGACCGAGGCGGTCCGCGTCTGTCGCTTGGCCTGCGCGGGGCGTTTCGTCCGTTGAATGCGCCCTTGTTCTTGATGATCGAAGGCGCGGCCGCTCGCAGATTCGATGCGGTGGACGTGATGTACGGCTCGGGGGGACTGGGCGTGGCCCTGTGGCTGTCGACCCCGTGGCCGGTGCTCGATCTACAGGTTCACCTCTCGGGTGTCGCCGAGTACGTGTCCGTGACTGCGACGCACCCGGAAACGGGTGAGCGGGCGTCGGCGGGGCGCTTGAGGTTGGGGGCCCGGTTGGGGGTCGAGGCGCTGGTGTGCCCGTTCGACAACCTGTGTGTCGTGGGCGGCGTGCGGCTCAATAGCCTGCACCCGGCCGTGCGAGTCGAGATCCTGGGGCAGGCCCAAGGGACTCAGGAAGTACTGGGAATTGATGGAGTTCTCGGCATTCGCCTGTCGGGCTAGCTAGCGTCCGCCCAGGAAAGGGCACGCGCCCCTTCCCCCGTCGCGGTAAAGCCGCGCTATGTACACCCCACACGTCCCCCTTTCCGCGGGTCGCGCAGTGCATTGGTCCGGGCGGACGGCACGCTAAAAAAGTGCCTGGTTCAGTGGAACTGGGCCGTTACCCATTGATGTATGGCTCATGTCAGCCGACGCCGCAGCCCAGGTTTTCCCGATGCATTACGGGTCCCTGGACCATTCTGAGCCCTGTCGCGTAACCTCCCCCCATGCTGGCGGGGCGAACGTGACGGGACCTGGGCGGGCCACAGGTTTGACATTCACGGATCAACAGATCGTGGCGGGCTTGCGGCAGGGCGAAGCCTGGGCGGCAGACCAACTCTATTTGCGCGTGCACGGGGCGGTGCAGCGCACACTTCGGCGCACCTTGCGGTATGGCGACTGGGAACTCGAGGATCTGATGCAGGAAAGCTTCGAACGCATGCTTCGGGTGCTGGCGAAGAAACCCCTAGGGGGGGCCTGTAACTTGCCTGCTTGGGCGTCTGCGGTGACGGCCCACGTCGCCCTCGATCGGCTGCGCAAACGCACACGCGAGCGTCGAGTCCTGAGCCGCGATGCCGCTATCGATCGTGAGGGCGATGGTCCCGGTCTCGAACGCGGGCTCGAAGCACGCAGTCGCCTGGCACGTGTGCAGGTAACACTTGGCCGCATGCGGCCGCAGTATGCGGAGGCCTTGTTGTTGCATGATGTACTCGGGCACGACCTAGCCGAGATAGCCGAGATGACGGGCACGAGTGTGTCAGCGGCCCAGTCGAGGCTTGTGCGAGGACGCAAAGATTTTCAGCGCCGGGCCGGCGGCAAGGTAGACCGATGACTGGATCGCACCCACCCAAGGACTTGCTGGAATCGATGGTGGAGCCGGATACGTCCGGCCCCACCGAGGGGCGCGATGGGCCGGGCTTGGACCCCGCGGCCGAGGCCCGGCTGCGGGCTTGGCTCCGTGACCGGGTCGCCGAGTTGCCGGCACAGCGCGCGCGTCGCACGGCTCGCATGCGGTATTCCGCGGTCGCTGTGGCGGCCGCGGCGGCCGTCGTCGTCATGGTGCTGCCGCGCTGGGATGAGCCTGCGCAAGACAAGGGTGCCGAGGTTCGGGCCTGGCAGGTCCGCCCCGTCGAAGGGGGCACCTTGACCTGGTTTGACGATGACGGGACGCCCCACCATGTGCGACAGGCGAGGGTTGTGGCTGCGCCGGGCAAGCTCCAGACCGATGACGCGGCGTCCGCGGAGTTGGTTACGCCCCAGGGGGTGCAGCTGCGGATGGGTCCCCGCACGCGCTTGAGACCTCTTGCGACGGCGGATGCGGGGTTTCGTACAGAGGTGGGCCTGGATGACGGGCACGTCGACGTGCAGGTGCCTCCGCTCGGCAAGCGGGGAAGTCGGCGCCGAAGCTTCGCGGTCCGCACCCATGACTCTGAAGTGATCGTCCACGGAACCCGCTTTCGGGTGGCCCTGCGCGATGCGCGAGGGATCCGACGAACCTGCGTACGCGTATTTGAAGGCCTAGTGGAGGTGCGTGGCCCTGCCGGCTCGCGCATGCTGCGGGCGGGAGACGCGCTGGGGTGCGCGGAGCGGGAACCGGCGCCGGAGGTACGGCCAGCGAGGCCATCTGAGGCGGCGAGGCGGGCTGCCGCGAAGCGCCGTGGCGATCTGCGTGGCCGGCGGGATTCGGTACGCAAGTTGTACGACCGCGAGGTCGACGACCTTGCGGCTCCCCAGGCGGAGGCTCCCCAGCCGGCGCTCACGCCGGGCCGCCTGCAGGAGCAGAACCGGCTCCTGTCAGAGGCCCTGGTCGCGGAGCGCAACGGCGAACTCGACGCGGCCGAGCGCGCTTTCAGACGCCTGCTACGCGAACATCCCACGTCGCCGCTGCTTCCGGATGCTCGGCGGGGACTTCAGCGGGTGGCTGGGCGACCCGCCGACTAGCTTAGCTAGCTAGCTAGGGGGCAAGCAGTTGCAGGCCAGCTTCACCAACTTTGTGGCGCCCCGCTCGGCCTCGACGGCACAAAGCGCTGGTCTCCTTGGCAAGCGCGGCGATCCCCATTGGGTCGCCGGGTCCGCTCGTGAGTTGGTGCAATGCCCGGGCTACCGCGCGTCCTGCGGCACGACCGTGCTGGGGGCGCCTACCTGGTCAAGAACCTGTCTGACGGCCGCCAGAATCTGAGGGTGGTAGCCAAGCGCCTGGTCCACCTCCGATAGCGGAATCCACACGCAGGCCTCGTTGTACGCAGGCTCGTTCGGAGACCGCGGTTGTGGCGCGTCGCTCGCGTCTACGAGTGCGCCCCCAAAGAAGTGGGTCGTGCAATCAATGTCGACGCCCGCCCAGCGGAATGGGTAGCGCGCGACGCGCAATGCATCCGGGATCACGCGAATCCGGTAGCCCGTCTCCTCCAACGTTTCGCGCTGCGCCGCCTGGGCAGGCGTTTCGCCTCGTTCGACGGCCCCACCGGGCACGAACAGCCGGGCGATCTGGGCGACCGGGTCGCGCAGGCGAACACAAAGTAGCTGGCCGTCCCGCACACATACCACCGACGCGCGTTTGCGCCGGAGTGGGATGACTCTGGTGACGAGTTCCAGCAGGCGGTGGGCCATGGACACATCGCCTTGATGGCGTCGGGCGGTATGGGGTGTCAAGTCGCCGCTACCGCATCCCCCAGTGCGCGGGTTCGGCTGGACTCCGACGGGAATGTGGCGAGTCTGATCGCTTAGTTGACTATTCAAGTGAATCGACGAATACTTGACTAGCGATGACCAGCCACCGCCGCTTCAAGGATGCGATCTACGAACAGCTGGCCCGCATTGCCAAGGGGTTTTCTGCACCCAAGCGCATGGAATTACTCGATCTTCTCTGCCAAGGTCCGCGGACGGTCGAGGCGCTTGCCGAGCTGGCGGGCTTGTCGGTGGCGAACGCGTCGCAGCACCTGCGTGTGCTGCGGGCGGCGCGGCTCGTCGAGAGCGAGAAGAAGGGGTTGTACGTGGAGTACCGCCTGGCCGACGAGCAGGTGTCTAGCGTGTTCGTGGCGGTGCGGATGCTCGCCGAGTCACGGCTAGCGGAGATCGAGCAGGTGACTCGGGAGTACTTCGGAGCCCGGGACGGTATGGAGGCGATCGCTTCAGACGAGCTTCTGCGCCGCGCGCAACGCGGGGAGGTTACGGTCCTCGACGTACGGCCCCTAGAGGAGTTCCGAGCGGGGCATCTGCGCGGGGCGCTCTCGATACCCCTCTCCGAGCTGAGGGCGCGCCTGGACGAGGTTCCCAGGGGGCGCATCGTCGCAGCCTACTGTCGCGGCCCCTACTGCGTAATGTCCCTGGAGGCTGTCAAAGTTCTGCGGGCCAAAGGGTACTTGGCCCATTGCATTGAGCAAGGCGTTGCCGATTTCCGTGCGCGCGGATGGACTGTGATGTCCGAACAGGAAGGACCAAGACCATGATCTTCAGGCCCTATCACTACTTCGAAACAGGATGCGCGGCCTACCTGTTTGGATGCGGCGGTCTTGGCGAGTGCGCCGTCGTGGATGCCCATGAAAAGGACGTGGACGCCTACCAGGCCTTTGCGCGGTCCAAGGGGATGCGGATCGCATATGTCTTCGATACCCACGTCCATGCTGACCACCGCTCGGGTGGACCCGCCCTTGCGCGCCAGGCAGGGGCGCCCTACTGCTTGCACGAGTCCGCGGACGTGGCATGGCCCTTCGAGCCGGTGCGCGACGGCCAGGTGATGGTGCTCGGGAACACCCGCATCAGGGTGGTATACACCCCTGGTCATACGCCCGAGAGCGTGAGCTTGGTGGTCACCGATCTGCGTCGCGGACAAGCACCGTGGTTCGTGCTGACCGGAGACACGTTGTTTGTCGGCGCGGTCGGCCGTCCGGATCTTCCGGGACGTGCGCGGGAGAACGCGGCCGAGCTCTACGACAGCATTCACGAGAAGCTCCTTTGCTTGCCCGACGATGTCGAGATCTATCCGGCGCACTTCTCCGGCTCGGTGTGTGGAGCAGGGATGAGCGGCAAGCCCTCGAGCACCATCGCATTCGAGAAACGTTGGAACCCGCTGCTTTCGAAATCCCGCGCCGCGTTCGTCGAGGCGCTCTGCGAGGTTCCCCCCAAACCCGCGGAGATGGAGCGCAACCTGCGCATCAATCAGGGTAGAGAGGCGTCGGTGTCGTGACCCCGTGGCGCCGAGCACTCGCGAGTCGCGAATCCCACGCCGGCTCCGACGTGTCCGGAAGCCTCGCCCCGCCCCATGTCACGCCGGCTGTCACGCCTCCTGTCACGCCTCCTGTCACGCCTCCTGTCACGCCTCCTGTCACATTAGGGCTGCGCGAAAACCTCGCACAGTTCTCGCTGCTTGTGCTCGTCAACGGGTTCGTCGGCGCCATGGTGGGCATGGAGCGCACGATCCTACCCGCCCTGGCCGAGCAGGAGTTCCATCTCGCCGCGCGCACGGCGATCCTCGCGTTCATCGTCGTATTTGGTGTAACCAAGGCGCTGACCAACTACTTCGCAGGTCGCCTCTCCGACCGCTATGGGCGCAGGGTGGTGCTGATCGCGGGGTGGCTTGTGGCAATCCCTGTACCGTTCACCCTGATGTGGGCGCCTTCGTGGTCATGGGTGCTTTGGGCGAACGGGCTGCTTGGTATGAGCCAAGGGCTGACGTGGTCGACGACTGTGATCATGAAGATCGACCTCGCGGGTCCAAAAAACCGCGGCCTGGCGATGGGTCTCAATGAGTTCGCCGGATACTTTGCCGTCGCGCTTGCGGCGCTCGCCACCGGGGCCATGGCGGGGCGCTACGGGTTGCGGCCGGAGCCGTTCTTGCTGGGCGTTGGCTTTGTCCTGTGCGGACTCGCACTCTCGCTGGTTCTGGTTCGCGAGACCAAGCACCACGTCGACACCGAGGCGCGCATCGCGTTCGAGCCTCCACGCGAGGGTCTGCCGTCGCAGCGCGAGCTGTTCTGGCGCACGTCCCTGCTTGACAGGAATCTGTCGAGCGTGAGCCAGGCGGGCCTGGTCAACAATCTCAACGACGGCATGGCCTGGGGGCTCTTTCCCTTGCTCTTCGGCGCCGCGGGCATGTCCCTCGCTCAAATCGGGACGCTGGCGGCTATCTACCCCGCGGTATGGGGGCTTGGACAGCTATTCACCGGGGCCCTTTCCGACCGCATCGGTCGCAAGGGGCTCATCGTGTGCGGTATGTGGGTCCAGGCAGTCGGCATCGGCGTCGTCGCCCTTTCCGATCGGTTCCTTGGCTTTGCATTGGGTTCGGTCTTGCTTGGAGCGGGAACGGCGATGGTGTACCCGACCCTGCTCGCGGCCATCGGCGACGTTGCCCATCCCCGATGGCGAGCATCGTCCGTTGGCATCTATCGATTCTGGCGCGACATGGGATACGCGGTCGGTGCGCTGCTGGCGGGTTTCGTTGCAGATGCGTTTGGGATTCCAGCCGCGACCTGGACGATCGCGGTGCTCACGCTGGCATCGGGCGCGCTAGCGGCGGTTCGCATGCGCGAAACGCTGCCGGCGCGGGAGACGTAGCCATGCTGAGGACCGGCGCCCCCGGCGCCCATGGAGATCGCGAGCGGGTCAGGGCCCATGGCTGCGGAGTCAGGTTTGCTGTTGTCTTGGCTGCCACGGTCCTGGTCCCCCAGCTTGCGGGCTGCTGGGGAGGCTCAGCGGTCCCTGTGTCCATGTGCGCCCCTTCTGCCTGTGAAATCGTTCCGGGGCGAGCGTATCTCTGGCAAACGAACTCCGAAGGGGATGATGCACACATCATCGACATTGCGTCGCGCTCGGTGGTCGGCCGAGTCGTGCTGGGTCCCCAGCCCCATGGCATCGCTGCGCCGCGGCTCGCGTCGGTCGTCTACATTACGACCGAGGCCAATGGTCACCCCAACGGCGATCTGATCGCCCTAGATTCGCTCACCCTCGAAGAGATCTTCCGCATACCCGTGGGCCGCGAGCCGCACGCGATCGCGGTCACGGCCGACGGTCGCTGGGTATATGTGCCCTGTCGCGACGGCCACTATTGGGTGGTCGACACGCAGACGCGCACGGTGGCTGCGCGCATCCGCACGGACGGTAGACCTCACAATACGTCGATTTCCCGCGAGGGGCGGCTTGCCTTTCTGTCACCGATGGGAGAGCCCAAGCGCGTCACGATCGTAGACATCGCGGCGGGACATCGCGTCGTGGGAGAGATTCCATTCTCCGCTTCCACCCGTCCCCCCGCCCTGGCTGCCGACGCGTCTCTGCTGTTTCATCACGTGGACGGGCTCAATGGCTTCGAGGTGGCGGACACTTCGAAGCGCCGTGTCGTGGCCCGGATCGAGCACAGTACACCGCTGCGGGGCCTCTATGTTCACGGAAAGCTGGGCTGGCTGAGCTTCGACGGGTTCCAGCGGTGCCACGGGCTTGCCGTGCGGCCCGGCGAGACCGAGGTCTGGTCTACATGCGGAGAGGGGGTCACCATTCACAATGGGAGGGCGCCGTTTGACGAGCGTTCGTGGATCCCGCTGCGAGACGACGCGTACTGGCTCACCTTCTCGCCGGACGGCAAGTACGCTTTCATTCCGATTCCCGGCCGACGCGAGGTCGCGATGGTCGACGCCTCCGCCAGAAAGGTCGTCTCCCACATTCCCGTGGGTGACGGTCCGAAGCGCAACCTGGTCATCGTTCCACCGGCTCCCGCGGCCGGTGCGAACTAGCTAGCTAGCCCGCATCCGCGTCGTCCGGTGCCTACCTGCGGGATAGAGCGCGTAGGGCCTTGCCTGTGTGGCTCTTCTTCCAGGCGCCGATCAGATCCTCGGGTGTCCCTTGGGCGGTGACGCGGCCGCCGTCGGTACCGCCTTCGGGGCCAAGGTCCACGATCCAGTCGGACTGCATGATGAGGTCCGGCTGGTGCTCGATGACGAGGACCGTGTCGCCCCGGTCGACCAAACGCTGGATCACCTGGCATAGGCGTAGCACGTCGGTGCGATGGAGCCCGGTGGTCGGCTCGTCCATGACGTACAGCGTTGCCGTCCCTTCCGTGGCCGCCAGCTCCGAGACGAGTTTGAGGCGCTGCGCTTCGCCACCGCTTAGCGTATTGCTCGGTTGACCGAGCTTCAGGTATCCCAGGCCCAGCTCGCACAGGAGTGACAGCGGTCGCTGGATCTTGCGGACGGAGGCGAAGAGCTCGGCGGCTTGCGACACCTCCTGTTCGAGCAGCTGACCGGCGGATAGACCGCGATAGGTGACCGCAAGGGTGCTGTCGTCGAAGCGCATGCCGCTGCACGTCTCGCATGGGACCAGCGCGTCCGGCAGAAACGCCATCTCGACGGACATGGCACCCTGACCTTCACACACCGAGCAGCGCCCCGCAGCGGTGTTGAAAGAAAAGCGCGCGGCCCCAAAGCCCCGCGCACGCGCCTGTGGGGTTCCCGCCAGAAGCTTGCGGATGTGATCCCATACGCCCACGTAGGTAGCAGGGACCGAACGCGGGGTCCGGCCGATCGGACTTTGGTCGATTTCCACCGCCCGGCGTATCCCGTTGCCGATTTCGATGCGCTTGAACGTCCCGGGTTCCTCGGTCGCCAGCTTCAGAGCACGACGCACGGCGGGCAGCAACACTTGGCGCACGAGCGTGCTCTTGCCCGAGCCGCTCACGCCTGTGACAGAGGTCAGCCGGCCGATGGGAACCGCCAGGTCGACGTTTTTCAGGTTGTGGTGACTGGCTCCCGACAGCCGCAGCCAGCCCTCCTTGTGCGAGCGCGGTCCGACCTTGCGCCGCGTCTCGGGTACCGCCATGGGGGCGGCGAGCGCTCGGCCGGTCACAGACGCCGGGTCTTCCAAGAGTGTATCGGGTGCACCGCTGGCCAGGACGCGTCCCCCGCCGCGACCCCCGCTCGGGCCCACGTCAAGCATGTGATCGGCTGCAGCGATCACTTCGGCGTCATGCTCTACGACGAGCACGCTGCAGCCCCGATCGACAAGTGCGCGCAGCGCTGCGATCAGGCGTCCCGTATCGCGCGGATGCAACCCGATGGTGGGCTCATCGAGCACGTAGAGAAGTCCCGACAGGCCGCTACCGAGCTGAGCCGCCAGGCGCACTCGCTGGAGTTCTCCCCCGCTCAGGGTATCCGCACCCCGGTCCAGGCTCAGGTACCCAAGCCCAACCCGGTCGAGGAACGCAAGCCGCGCGCGCGCCTCGGCCAGGGGCTCCTCGGCGATCGTGGCTTCGCGCTCGGTCAGCGTCAGTTGTCCAAGGGCACGCTCGGCCGCCCCTACCGATAGCGCCAAGAGCTCGGTGATCGTCCAGTCGCCCAGGTTGGTGTGAAGGGCCAGGCCCGCAAGCCGGGCTCCTGCGCACTGGGGGCAGCGGACCATGGTCGTCGGCTTGCGCCCACGGCTCGGTTTGACCTCGAGCTCACCGCGCCCCTCACACTTGGGGCACGCTCCCTGGCGTGTGTTGAACGAGAAGAAGCGCGGATCGAGCTCGGGAAATCCGCGCCCGCAGGCGGGGCAGGCACGTGCCTCGGAGAGCCAGAACTCGCGCTGGCCGGCCCGAGCCATCAGTGACCCGTGTCCCAGTTCCAGCGCTCGGGCCACGTGCAGAGGAAGGTCCGTGCTGTCGGCGCGCACCTTTGCGACCAGCACGTGGACGTCGTGCTCTGCGTACCGGTCGAGGGCAAGCCCAGCGGTGAGCGTGACTGTCTTGCCATCGATGACCGCGGACTTGAAGCCATCCGTGTGTAGGCGGGCGAGCGCATCCCGGTGGGCGCCGCGCTTGCCGCGGATGATCGGTGCGAGCAGTTGGACGGGCTTGTGGCCGTGAGTGCGGCGCAGATCTTCAGCGAGCGATGCGGCCGGTCGTGGGGCGATTGGCAACGCGCAGTCGGGGCAGTGGAGCGTGCCCGCGCGCGCGAAGCACAGCCGTAGATAGTGGGCGACTTCCGTCACCGTGCCGACGGTGGAGCTGCGAGCGCCGGCGTAGGCGCGCTGTTGCAGGGAGATGCCGGGCGGCATGCCAATGACCTCGTCCACGTCGGGTCGGGGCAGCTGTTTGAGGTACTGGCGAACATAGGGGGACAGGGTCTCCAGGTAGCGCCGCTGGGACTCGGCGAAGATCACGTCGAACGCGAGCGTGCTCTTGCCACTGCCGCTCGGACCCGCCACCACGACGAGCTGTTCTCGCGGGATGTCGACGTCCACCGTCTGCAGATTGTGCTCGCGCGCGCCGCGCACACGGACCGCCGCGTCGCCGCTTTGGCGACCCTGGGCGCCTCGCTTGGGCTTGGGGGTCTTGGGTCGAGCCTGTCGCGCCGCGTCTTTGCGGCCCCGACCGCGGCCCCGACCGGGCTTGTCCTGCAAGGCGCCAAGGGCTGACCGCAGAAAGGGGGCGGTCGCTGAATTTGCCGAGCCCGCCACTTCTGCTGGAGTTCCGCTGGCCACGATGCGTCCGCCGGCGGCCCCTGGGCCCGGGCCCAGATCGATGATGTGATCGCAAGCGGCGGCCACTCGCATGTCGTGTTCGACGAGCACGACGGTGTGGCCGGCGCTCGTTAGCGATCGCAGTGCCGATAGCAGCGGCTCGACCTCGCTTCCATGCAGACCCGCGGTCGGCTCGTCGAGCACGAACAGCACGCAGCCGTCCCCCGTTGTACTGGTCAGTGTGTCTGCAAGCGCGGCCGCGAGTCGTAGGCGCTGCCCTTCGCCGCCGCTGAGGGTGCTCAGCGGCTGTCCGAGTCGCAGATAGTCCAGTCCCAGTGCTTCCAGTGGCCGCAGCGTGGATGCCAGCGCTTTTTGCGCGGTCGGGACGCTCGAGAAGGTCGAAAGTGCCTGCCGGATGCTCATGCTCAAGGTGTCAGCGATGGTGCATCCCGCTACCTCCACGTCCAGCACGGGCCCGGTGAAGCGTCGCCCTTGGCATTCCGGACACGACAGGCGCACATCGGATAGGAACTGCATCTCAACGGTTTCCGCGCCTTCGCCTTTGCACGCTTCGCACCGCCCCCCCGGCACGTTGAAGGAGAAAAAGCCCGGCTTGTAACCTCGCTCGAGCGCGACGGGAGCCTGGCTGAAGGCCCGCCGCAAGGCGTCCCACGCGCCCATGTATGTGGCCGGGTTGCCTCGGGACGTACGCCCCAGAGGCGCCTGATCGACCACCACGACGCGCTTGACCCGGTCGCTTCCCCGGATACCACCGTAGGGTAGGGGGGCGGCACTGGCATCGCCCTGCTGTCGCTTGAGTGCCGGAACCAGGGTCTCGGTGACCAGACTGCTCTTTCCGGAACCGCTGACCCCCGTTACGCAGGTGAGCCGGCCCAGCGGTACGGCCAGCGTCGCGTGCTGAAGGTTGTGGCCGCTGGCGGCCTCGAGGGTGAGCGTGTGCTCGGCCGGCACCTGCGACGCGGCAAGGGCCGCAGGCGGTTGTGGCGGCTGTCGTGGCGGGAGCCCCTTGGGAGGACCGTCGAATACGATCCGTCCGCCGGCATCACCGGCTCCCGGGCCCATCGCGATAACGCGGTCGGCTGCCGCGATGAAGCTGGCATCACTTTCGACTACCACGACGACGTTGTCGCGTACGGCCAGTCGTCGCACCACCGGCAAGAGGCGCTCCACGTCGGCCGGGTGCAGGCCCACGGTCGGTTCGTCGAGCACGAACAGCGTGCCGGACAGCGATGCACCCAAGGCGCTGGTAAGGCCCACCCGCTGCAACTCCCCGCCCGACAGGCTGCGCGCTTGTCGGTCCAGGCTCACGTAGGATAGGCCCACATCGCACAGCGTCTGCAGCCGCGCACGACACTCCGCGATCACGCGTGCTGTGCCCGCCCGTTTGGAGTCTTTCGTCTGGTCGAGTCGCGCGACGAACGCGAGAGCTTCAGAGGCGGATAGCGCAAGGAAATCCGCGATCGTGTGGTCCTGCACGCGATAGGACAGGGAAGCGTTCGAAAACCGGGTCCCGCCGCAGGCCGCGCACGGCACGTACTTGCGATAGCGAGCGAGCAGCACCCGCACGTGCATCTTGTACGCTTTTGTCTCGAGCCATGAAAACCAACGCCGCAGACCCGGGTAGCCCGTGCGAAAGCTTCCCCCGTCCCCCTCGATCAAGCAGGCGCGCTGCACACGCGTCAGCCGCCCAAGGGGCACATTGAAGGGGATGCTTTCACGCTCGCAGAAGCGCTTGAGCATGCGTCGTTCGAAGCCGGTGGCCTTGCCGTTCCACACGCGAATAGCGCCGTCGGCAAGGCTTTGGCTGAGGTCGGGCATGACCTTGTCCCAGTCGGGCTGCATGGCTTGGCCGAAGCCGCGGCATTCGTCGCAGGCGCCTATGGGGCTGTTAAATGAGAACATCGCAGGGGTTGGGGCCGTGGCCTGATACCCGCACCCATCGCAGCGCAAGCCATGGGAGTAGCGCAAGGTAGCGTCCGCTGTGCTCTCCCCTTGCGCAGCGCTCATGGGCTCCACGCGAACCTGCCCCCGGGCATCGCGGGTGAACGCGGTTTCCACGGCTTCCACCAGCCTGTCGCGGGCCTGACTTCCCACGCGCAGGCGGTCGAGCACCACGGCGATCCGGTCCTCACCTTCGCTGTCGGTCACCACTTCGCTCGGTGGCACGCTGTCCAGGTCGCGCGCCTGGCCCTTGATCCAAAGGCGCCGGTAGCCGTCGCCGAGCAGCCGCTCTCGTACCACCAGAAAGTGCTCGGGCCCGGTCAGGGGCTCGTCGTAGGTGACGGTGACACTCGTCCCGACGGCTTTTTCTAGGACATCGCTGGCGACCCGTGCGGGCGTTGTCGCCGAGATTTCGGCGCCGCAGGCGGGGCACACCGTGGTGGCGAACTGTACCCACAGGGCCCGCGCATAGTCCGACAGCTCGGTCAGGGTGCCGACCGTGGACCGCGTGGTCTTGACGCGCGCGCGCCGGTCGATGGCGATCGCCGCCGGCACCGGGTCGAGACGATCGACGGGTGGCCGCGCGAGCCGCTCCAGGAATTGGCGCGCATAGGGGCTGAAGCTCTCCACGTAGCGTCGCTGGCCCTCGGCGTATAGCGTCCCGAACGCCAGGGATGATTTGCCAGCACCCGACGGACCGGTGAGCACGACGAGCGTGCCGGGTTCTACCGTCAGTCCTAGGTGCTTGAGGTTGTGTGTGGTGGCGCCGGCCAGCTCGATGGAACGCATGCAAGGCGCCTATACCGCGTGGTGGAGGCGGGATCCAGCGACCTTGAGTCAGCGTTTCGTGGCCGTGTGAGTCAGGATTGTTCGCGTTGCCTTGATTGGCGTCTGGACAAGGTCGCTAGGAGGAGAAGATCTTGCGCATCAACTCGCTCTGGGAGCTCACGTAGAACTTCCGGTACGTGGCCTTGAGGTGGTTTCGTACCGTGTTCTCGCTGATTCTGAGTTCAGCCGCGATGGCCCGCACGGTATCACCGCCCACAAGCGATTGCGCCACCTGTCGCTCCCGTGGGGAAAGGGTTTGCCAGGCCGGGTGCTGGCTCGCCCAGTGGGCGCGCGACTGTCCGGGCCTCTCGATGTCCTGCTCTAGCCAGTCCGCCACCTGTCGCAGCGAGTTGGCCCATTCGTTTCGTCTTTTGTTGGTGGCCCAGCGCTTCTGGTACCGGGCCAGGGCCGCGGCAACCGCTTTTCCGAGGTTGTCGCAGGGCTTGACCAAGTAGTCGACAGCATCTAGGCGGAACGCGTCCACCGCGCTGGCTACGGTGGGGTAGCCAGTGATCACAACCACGGGGACCAGCAGGTCCTGCTCTGCTACCCAGCGCAGCAACTGCGTGCCGGTGCCATCGGTCAAGTGCAGGTCTGTCAGCAGCAGGTCATAGGCGTTGACCGTCAGCATCTCCTTGGCTTCCGCGACCCCTGCCACGGCGCTGCAGACGAAGCCCGCGTGTTGGAGCGCGCATTCGGCGAATCGTCGAGCAGTCTGCTCGTCGTCAACGATCAGGACTTTCGTCTCGTTGGGATTCGCCATGGCTACACCCCGCCCAACTCGTGCATCGGCAAGGCGCTAGGTTGGTTTATCGGATGCTTTGCCGGGAACATTAGGGGCGGTCCCCATATTCGGTACTGACGCACTTGCTGGCAGGGTGGCTGCGACAAACCCACAAACACCGAGGGACACCCCTGCCAGTCTGCCCATGCGCGTGTAGGTGACCATGGCCGTACTCGAGTCAGCTGTGTGCGCAACCCGGGATGTGGGCAAGGGCTTGGACTGGTCGGGCGACTGTTCCGGCGTTGCCGGCGGTCTCAAGGTGCGGCGGCTCCGCGGAGATCGGACGCGCGCATGGGTGCGCTAGCCCGGATCATTCACGACTTCGACGCCGCCTCGCTTGCCCTTCGACTCCACAGGACTTTCGCCGCCCTAGAAAATACAGGCAGTATTCCCGTCGGTCGTCGAAAGCCCCGTGAAGCCGAATCCCTGCGCGATCCGACGCCGTAGTCGTGAATGATCCGGGCTAGCAGTACTCATCGTGTTGCCAGGAGCGTTGCCCGCTCGGTGTAGTATGGCATGGCCATCTTCGTCAGCGCCGGCAGGATGGCGCTCGCCACCTCCCGGCACTCGTTCCTGTTGCCGAGACGGGCAAACAGCTCGGCCCGCCAAAACTCGCACAGGGCTTGCTCCCGGGGGAGCTGGTCGCGCCGGGCTCGCTCCAGAGCCAGTTTCAGGCGCTCGAAGGCTCCCGTGGGGTCACGCGCCGGTCCCAGGGCGGTCACCAGCGCCAGTACACGCAGGGCCATGATCTGCCCGCGCCGGTCGCCGGCCTCGCGTCTTTCGGTCGCGTGCCTAGCACAACGCTCCGCGCCGTCGAAGTCACCGGCAAGTACGAAGGCCTCTGCCTGGCAGGCCCGGTTCCAGGACATGGTGATGCGAATGCCCAGCTCTTCCAGCCTCTCCACAGCTTCGCTGGTCAAGACGGCGCCTGCTTCGGGGTCGTCGTCGAGATAGGTCTGGGCCTGTCCCTCGGCGGTCAGCGCCATCGCGTGCAGATACTCCGACTGGATGCGTCCGGCCATCGTTTTGAGCGCCTTGGCGGTCTGTCGCGCCTTGTCGAAGGCGCCCTGCTGACACTGGACCATGGCCAACTGCGTGAGGGCCGACCCCTCGGCTGGGGGGTTGCGCCACTGTCGCGCAACCCGAAGCGCCGCGTCCAGACATGCGTAGGCCCGCTCGTAGTCCCCACGGTCGCCGTGAAGCATACCTTCGTAGCCGTCCATCAACATATCGCCCCAAACGCGCCCACCGGGGGTACTGCCTTTCAGCGGCTCACGTGCCCGTTGCAGGCAGGCCAGCGCTTTGTCCGCGTAGCGTCCGGCGATATGGCAGTAGGCCAGGTTCGCGTGGGCTTGCGCTGCGAGCCGCGCTTGCCCCGATTCGTTGGCCTTTTCGATGCAACGTTGGAACAGCTGCGTCGCCTTCGCGTGTTCGCCAAGGGTGTACAGATGCCAGCCCTGCCAGTATAGCGCCTGGCCAGCCCCCCGGACGTCCCCCAACTGCTCGCAGTCGACAAGCGCGCCGTCCAACATCACCCGTTGTTGCGGGTCCGGCTTCCAGATGGCCACACGGCCCCATTTGAGACTCAGCCTGATGCGGCGACGCGTGAGCTCGTCGCTCGGGGGCATGCCTGAGAGGTGCGAGACGGCCCGACGGTACTGGGCGGCAGCCTGCTCCAGCGCGTGGGCTTCGATGGCTTTGTCCCCTGCAAGCTCGGCGTAGCGTGCGGCCTCGTCGAGCGCTCCGGCCGCTCCATAGTGGTAGGCGAGGCTTTCGTACTGTGTGGCGAGCATGCCGCCATCGCCCGTTTGCTCGATCAGATGTGCGACGCGACGGTGCAACTCCCGTCTAACCTTCTTGAGGATGGCTTCGTAGGCCACCTCCTGGACCACTGCGTGGCTGAACGCGTAGTTTCCCCGCTCGCTTCGGCACAGCAGCCGGACCGTCTCAAGTTCTCTTAGGCAGCCAGGAAGCACTTCGGGGTTGTCGGTGAGTTCCCGGAGAAAATGGGTCTGAACCTTGGTGCCCATCACGGCCGCCAATGAGAGCACCTCCCCCTCGTCCTTGCGCAAACGGTCGATGCGGCTGCGCACGACCGACTGGACCGTGAAAGGAATGGTGTCTTGGCGACCGCGGACCCTTAGCCTTGCCGCTTCGTTGTCGATCTCGATCAGGTGCTTCTCGACGAGCATGGCGCAGAACTCCTCCACGAACAGTGGGTTTCCACCCGTGCGATCGAAGAGAAAGCGCTCCAGAGATTCTGACAGCGAGCGCACTGCGAGCACCCGGGCAGCGAGCTCCGTAGTCAGGCGCTTGTCTAGCGCCCCGATGTGTACGCTACGCGAGTGTGGTTGGCTCCAGCTTGGGCGGTGCTCGGTGCGCATGCTAAGAACCACGATCGCTGGTCCAGTTAGACCCGCCAGTACGCGCTGCATGGCCAGCTCCGACGCAGGGTCCGCCCAGTGCCAATCCTCAATTGCCAGTGCCAAGCCTCGTTCCTTGCCCAGCGCGCCGAACAGCTCGCACAGGGCATCCAGCAACATTTCCTGGAGCGCTACGCCGGTGGTCTGCCGTGGCAAGCTGTATTCGGTGGACTCAAGGCCGAGCAATTTGAGGTAGTAGGGGATCTGCCGTGCGAGGGCCGGGCACCGCCTGTGAATCCCCTCTACTACTCGTTCGACCTCGGAGGTTCGCCGCTCGCGCGCGCTTTCCGCCTCGCGGATGTCGTCGAGGGCAAAGAGCTCTCTGAGCACCCCGACGAATGGCTGGTAGGGCGCAACGTCGCCGTAGGAGTCGCAGCGCCCCACTAGCAGCAGCGCGCCCCTGTCTTGGGCCTTGCGGCACAGCTCGTGGAGTAGCCGGCTCTTGCCGACGCCAGCTTCACCGATCAGTGCGACCGAGCGCGGCGCGCCTGCCAGGGCTTGCTGCAGCTCCTCGTCCAGCATCGAGAGCTCTCGCTCCCTGCCGATGTGCGTCTGCAGCCCGCGTGCCCGCGCCACATCGAAACGGTTCGTGTGGCGCGTGCGGCCTACGATCAGGTGCGCGACAAGCGGTTCGCTCTTGCCCTTGAGCGTCATGGGCTCGGTGGCCACGGAATGGAAGTAGGGCGCAACCGCTCGGCGCGTCGTGGGGCCGACCATGACCTGATCGGGCTCTGCTTGCGACCGAATGCGCGCGCAAGTATTCACGGTGTCGCCGGTAATCGCGTAGACGCCGCCGCGCTCGTCTCCGCTGGTGACCAGTACGAGGCCCGTGTGGACCCCGCTGTGCATCCGCAACGGATATCCCAGCTCAGCCTCCATTCGGGCGCTGAGTGCTGCGACTCGCTGGTGCAGCAGGAGGCTCGCAAGGACGGCCCGGAGCGGGTCGTCGTCGTGCGCGGTGGGCACACCAAACAGCATGACCACCTCGTCCCCCACGATTTGGTTGAGCAGCCCTCCGTGTTGTTCAGCGATTCTGGAAGCTTCAGCGCGGATGAGGTCCATGTGCTCGACGACGTCTTCCGGATCGACCGCCTCGTTCATCGCCGTGTAGCCTGACAGATCGGAGAACACGATGGTCGCCATCCTGCGTTCGCCCGCGAACGGGGGGCGGCCAGCGCTGGCGTGGGGTTCGCGTAAATGATCGGGTTGTGCTGCCACGGACGAACCTTCCTAGCCGGATGCGGTGCTGCCTTGAGAACTCCGCTGACTCTGCGCGGCACGGGCCTCGGCTGCGTGTAATTGTTGCGCGGCGCCATCGAAGGAGTAGTCCAGCCTACGACCAGTGTCGTCCATCGCCCGCAGATCCGGCAGCAGCGTGAAGAGCAGGCTGCTCATCGTTTCCAGAATCGCATCGGCTACGAGGTATCCGGGACAGAAATGAGGTGCCTTTGGAATCTCACCCCTGCCTGGCGTGCGATCGCCGTAGAACCACTCTCCGTCGCTGTCGGCCATGGCGGAACCCTGGCAAGTGAGCACGAAGTCCCCGTCCATCACGTGGACCCCTGCCAGCGCCTGCGGCCCGACCGCCACACGATACAGGACATTGGGCATGGACATCTGTACGTCCTTCATGCTGGCGAAGGGGATGCGGTCCATCGTTCCTTGGACGGGAATCGGCGTGCCCACATCCACGCGCCTGGCGTACTCGCCGATGCCGTCGACGAAGAGCTTGAAGCTCGCTATCAACATGCCCGAGATCACACCAGCCATCGTGCGAATGCTGTCGTCCTTGGTCCACTGCCGCCCGGTCGCTTCTTTGGTGTCCGAGTAGAGCTGCTCGAGCTTGCAGAGGGTTTCGTCGAGCTTTTGTCGCCAGCTCTCATCAGACTGCTCGATGGGGCTCTCGGGCCCGTCGCTCGCATGGAGCGCCGTGGCCTCGGCCGGGAACTCGGACCGGTGTTTGCGCTTCGCGCGCTGCTCGAAGAGCTGGGAGTAGTAGGCGCTGATATCCTTGGCGGCTTGGTCGGCGTATTCAAGGAACATCTCTTCTGGGAAGGCGAAGAAGATGTAGCCGGACGCCGGGATGTTCATCGCAAACGTACCGGCTGCCGATGGCTGTGGAACCCCGAAGAGCCTCGGCGTGAGCCCCGCGAGTACGAAGGCGGTGTACTTCGCCACGTCCAGCTCACCGCGTTGGGGCCGTCCGGGCCGATCATGGTCTCCGATTGCCTCGGTCAGCTGCATACCGAGGAAGCGCAAGCACAAATCACTGGTTGCGAGACGGATCGGGTCTAGCGCTGCCTTCTGTTCCCGTTCGAGCGTGCGCTGCTGTTCGAGGGTGAGGGAAGGGGCATCTGTCGCGCACTCGGCGGCGGTGTAGATGTCGACCGCTTCCTGCCAGCCGGGAATCAAACTGCGCGAGGTCGGGCTTTCTGTTTTGTAAGCGTCGGATTCGGCGTCCATCCCAAGATAGAACGCACCGGTCGTCTGGCGCATCGCCTCGCCCTGGTCGGCGACCGAGTACTTGCCGCCGGTATCGCGCAACACCTCTGCTACAGCTTCTTCGGACCCGGCCAGTACGACGCCTTCCCGATCGAGCCGGACGACGCCTCCTTCGGCACGCACCTGTTCCCAGATGCGCGGGCCGACTTGCCGGTCGTCAAGCCAACGGCCGATCACATCGCGGCGCAGCAGGATGTTTTCTTCCTGGCGCAGACGCGCCTTGAGCTCGTCCAGCGGGGATCCGGGCGGGGCACCCAGCTCGGCCAGGTTGTCGCGCGACGGCACCAGGAAGTAGTCGCCCCAGGCAGTTTGCACATAGCTGTGGAGGCCCGTCAGCGTTTGGGGGCTCTCGTTGCTGGGGTTGGTGAAGCTGAACGTGGTCTGGCCGATTTCGCCGCTTTCGGGAGAAGCGGGCTCGCCCGCGATGGGATCGCGATCTCGGCTAAGCCCGTGGCTGTCGACCCCTGAGTTGACCCACAGCCGCTGCACGAACTCGAACTGGGCCTCGAGGTTGGCGTTGTACGCCAGGAACATCAGGCCCTTGTCATCCTCTTTGTGACGCAGACGACTATAGGGCATCGCGCGGCGCATGATGCGCCGGATGCGGGCCTCACCATCGCGCGGGTTAGTGCGCCTTACGTGGGACTGGAAGGGGCAGCCCCGGCCTGCGGTATCCTCGCGAAAGTCGAAATCCTCGCCGTTTTCGGGAGGCCTTGCGACCATCGGCCGACCGTCCATGTGCCGGCCCATCATGATCTCGGCGAGGCCCCGCCCCGTCAGTCCCTCGATGGGCGCAGCCAGGCGCTCGGCTTGGGCTCGGAAGCGCTCCACGTCCTGCTGAAGTTTGCGGATCACAAGCAGCGAGCTGTGTTTGAGGTGACTGCTAGCGTGTTCGGTGCGCGTCGCTTCCCGCGGCGCCGTAGGCGCAGCCCCTTCAATCTGGGGTGGCGAGAACCCCAGCAGGACGGTCCCCGCCGGACTGTCATACCCGCGCGGGTCATCCGTCGCGCCCGCGATGCGTGGTTGCGAGATGCCGTCCTTGAAGCCGAAGTACTCCAGGTCGGTCGCTTCCGGTGCCTGCAGCGAGTAGGTGTCCTGGTCGAGGGCCGTCAGGTGTCGCACGGCCCCTGACCGCAGCGCTACGCGACCGGGCTGGAGGAGTCTTTCGACAGGGCCATTGAGTGCTTCGTAGACCGCGTACTCCAGGTCCTTGACCGCATCTGGGGTGGGGCCGTCCCAGTGGTGAACGGCTGTGCCGACCCGCAGTGAATGGTTCGCGACGCGCTCGTCGCGGCCGTACACCATCACCACCGCATGAACGCGCTCGTGGTACCCGTCGTCTTCGAGCACGTCCCCGAGATGGTTGGCGCGCTCGCGCATGCCGCGCAGGAACTCGTCCGGTAGGTACTTCATGGTGAAGGGGTCGTATCCCAGGGCCACGAGTCCAGCAGACGTGAACCCGAAGTTCACCCACGGGCCGTGTCCCGCATCACAGGGGCTCGTGTCGCGGTCGCGGACGTCTGAGTGATAGCTGACCTGGGCTGCGATCGACGCGACCCATGCGCGGGTCTCGGCGAGCTTGTCGCGCTCGGCGCCAAAGCGAAAGAACATCATGCGCGCGCAGTTGGCCCGCGTATACGGAAGCAGGATGTTGGCCTGGACTTGTTCGTACGAGATGGGCTCTTCACGCATCCTCATGCCTCCTCTCCAGCCGGGAGCAACCCGAACTCCGCAAAGATTTCCCGCATGGTCGCGGCCGTGTACGCGGGGTAGAGCTTGGAGAGTGGGAAGCCTATGCGTTCCCGGAACACCGCCTTGTCGGCTTCCGACATCTCCTCAAGACAGCCGGGTTTTGGAAAGGGCTCCGATGGGAGCCCTCTGCAGGCCGCCGATACCCGCGCGGTCTTCAGCATCACCTGACGCTGAATCTCACCGAGCGTGACCGACTCGCCGCGCTCGAGCCTGGCACACGCCTCCTGGTGGAAGATCCGTAGGTAGCGGACGTCTCGAATCGTGAGGTCGCCGTGTTGGGCGTAGAACAGGCCGGCGGGCACTTGATAACGTTTGACGAAGCGACTGAACAGGGTGTAGTCCGCTGCGCCGGGAATCAGTCGGTCGCCACTCTTGCGATCGAGGGGATAGTTTTCGCAGTTTGTCCAGATCAGGCCGAGCGACCAGGGGATCTGGCGTACGAAGGCGCCGATATAGTCTTCCCAACTTCCATCGAAGTTGGTCGTGAACAGCAAGCGTGTATCGCCGTCGATTAGCTGCCAACGCGCAAAATGAATACCGCTGAAGCGCCGTACGGGCGATGTGAAACCTTCGGCTTCGAGTTTCTGAAAGGACTCCAGCAGTGCTCGACACCGGTCCGCGTACCGAATGCCGTTGAGGGCCCTGGGCCCGCCCTGCTTGAAGGGCACGATGTGCGTGATCTCGGTCACGCGGCCGTTGGTCCGCGAGTCCTTGTAGCCCATGGTCGCTGCCTCCCCCCTCGCTTCAAGTGATCGCGCCAGATGCTTGGCGACGGCGCCGAACTTTATGCCCAATCCAGCGTTGTGAGTAGCCGAATTGCGCGGGCCTGTTGATCCTCCAGCAGGGGCCGACCGACTCTTCTGTGAGCAAGCATGCGGGACGTTCCTTTGAACCTTGCCTCACGCGATCGGCCTACGCGTCGCCCATGAGCATCGGGGTCGCACAAGCCAGCCTTCACACCCGGTTCATCCATCGAATGGTGTGGCGAATTTGCATGAGCGGTTACGGAACGCCCGCGCCTCAGCTCGGAAAGCACAACCTGCCGATTGAATCGGTGGGTGCCGGCTTCTGGGCGAATGGACCCGTTCGGCCATCATCGTTGGCAAAGGCGGGCCGCCAAGAACGGGCCGCCCACCCAAGCGCGCGATGCGGGGGCTAGCCTGCAACCATCACCAACTCACGCGCCCTCGCACAACTGCTCGACTCCGCAGGGCGTTCGCTTCAGTCGAAAGACAGCGAGTATTCCCTCCAGTGGATTGCGGTGGTGCACCCCGCAAGCGAAGCCTCGCTTCGCCGCACCCCCGACAAGCCAGCGGTCCTCCTTGTCACCGCCGACGGCTTCGGCCTGCTGCGCAGCGCCGTGGCCTGTGAACCAAACGTGGCCTCCAAGCAGCTGCCCCTGTTTCCCTGGGCCGCTTTCGAAGCACCACCGGGGGGGG
>JAPPOR010000782.1 GCA_028817905.1 Myxococcales bacterium | reverse complement strand
CCGGGATGCAGCGACAGCGACCTTGCGCTGCAGGAGTCGACGGCCAGTCAGATGCGACCCGATGACGCAGGTCCCGCGGAGTCCGCTCGCGGCGACGCGGGTCAGCGCGAGCGATCCGGATTCGGGCCGGTGCCAGATGAGGCAGCGCCGGATGCCAGCACCATGGACGGGCGGGACTTGGATGCGATCCGCGCCCCTTCACGCGCGGATCGCGATGAGGGCTCTTCCCACGACGGTAGGGCCCTGCCAGGTACGGACGGGTCCGACGCCGGGTCCGACGCAAGCGTGGTGATGGCCGACCCATCGGGCGCACCGGCCGAACCCGAGGACGACGTGTCCGATGCCGGCTCGCAAGAGGATAAGCAAGACGACCCGCACGGTGAAGACCAGCGGGCCGCGGTTTCCGATCGCTACGAGCCACGGGACCTGCTGCGCAGCTTGGCAGTCAACGTCCTTTTCCCGACCTACGTAGATTTCGCGGCCGCGGCAGAGGAGCTCCAGCGCACGACCGCGATGTGGGCGATCGCTGCCGAGGCCGCCATGGACGCGGCGGGACCCACCGGTCAGTCCCAGCAGGCCGCAAGCGAGGCCTACGTTCGCGCCATGGATGCGTGGCAGCGCGCCGAGCTGATGCAACTCGGCCCCGCTGCTCCTGCGCCGTCGGTCGGCGGCTTGGGGTTACGGAATGCAATTTACTCCTGGCCCCTGATCAGTGCCTGTCGAGTGGATCAACAGACCCTTGACGCTGGCTACTCGCAGGGTGACTTCTTTAGCAGCAACCTCGACAACGCATACGGGATGGACGCGCTGGAGTACCTGGTCTTCGTCGTCGATGACCAAAACCAGTGCAACGAGGCGCTGGTCATCAATACCGAACCGAGCGGTTGGCAAAGCCTTTCGTCCCGCGAGATCGATGCGCGTCGCGCGCGCTACGCGGCTGTCATCGCTGCCGAAGTGGCTGAGCATGCACGCTCGCTGCGTGAAGCGTGGGATCCCGATGCGGGTTCGTTCTTCACGCTGTTCGTCGAAGCTGGGAGTGAGCGGGACGCCGGCCTAGCAACGTACTCCGGGGATCAAGAAGCGCTGGAGGCGGCCTTTGCGGCAATGTTGTATCTGGACCTCCAAGTCAAGGACCGGAAAATGGCGCAGCCCCTCGGACTGTCCGAGTGCGCTGACGAGTGCCTGCTGACCAGGGAGTCGCGGTGGGCCAACCGGTCCAAGGAGTACGTCCGCGAGAACCTACTGGCCTTCGAGCACATGGTCCTTGGCGGAAAGCTGGACGACCCGGAGAGGGTTGGCTTCGACGATGCCCTGCGCGCCGCTGGAGGCGGCCTGGTCGCTTCCGAACTGTTGGACGCCGTGGCTGGTGCGCGTGCTGCCGTAGATGCGATTCCTGGATCGCTCGGGTCTGCCATCGCCGACAGGTCCGCCGGTCACGCCCGCGTGGTGGACGCGCACAGTGCGCTCAAACGGATCACCGACATCCTGAAGGGCCAGTTCGCACAGGTACTGCGACTCCAACTTCCCGAGGCTGCGGAGGGCGACAGTGACTGACACGAGCAAACGATCTCCGAGCACAGCTTCCGGCGCCGCGACGACGTTGCCAGTCGTGCCCCCCGCCAACTTGGCCCACCCGCCACTGTCCTTGTCCGCTCGCCTCCAGGGGAAGACGCGGAGACCAGAACTATCCCCACCGGTGGAAGATCCGGGGCCAGACGAGCCACTGCGTGTGATGGTAGTGACTTACCGGGGTCGCAGACTCGAACGCGTCGTTGACATGGACGCGGGAGGGGAAGGCTTGATCGAACAGGGAGTGCAGGCGCTGGCCGCGCGGGCTCACAACCTCATGCATGGGATCGCCGAGCCGGCAAATTTGGCCCGCACGCGTGACCGACGCGATGGTCCCTCGATTTGGATCGACCACGACCGGCATCAGGCTTGGGCCGCAGGCACCGAGCTCATGCTCACACCGATGGAGTTTCGACTGCTATCGCTGTTGCTGCTGCGACCCGAACGCGCCCAGTCCAGAGAGCAGTTGCTCGAAGATGTCTGGCATACGTGCCCGGACGTCTCGACCCGCACGGTTGATGTGCACATCCGGCGGCTCCGCCAGAAACTGGGCGAGCTGCACACGCACATCGAGACGGTGCGGGGCATCGGCTACCGCTTTCGCGTCACCCCGAAAGCGCAGCCCGGGGATGCAGTAGGCGTCGCGACCGAGTAGCGTGTGTGGCATCAGCGCGGCGGTTGCACGGGATGTGGCAAGATTTGCCGAAGATAGTGTTCCACGCCGTGACCGGCGTTCCACTGCCTCGGGTATCCCAGCGACACCTCTTCGAAGCGAACGCCATCGACCCAGGCCGTCCGCCGAATGTGCAGGTGGCCTGACACGACCACGCTGGCCCGGTAGCGGCGGTGCCAGTCCTCGCTAGACCGCGTACCGCACCTCGTGCAGAAGTGGGAAGTGATTGACGATCACGGTGGGCCTGTCGTGGTGCCTCGTGGCCTCGTCCAGCCGGGTTGCCGTAGCCTCGCACCGCGCATGGCACCAGGCCGAGCGCGAAGGAAACGGATCTGGATGCAGGAGGCTCTCATCCGCGCACTGGATGCCCGACTCAGCTGCCCACGCTACCGCTTGGTTCACAGGGATATGGTCCGGGCGAAACGTGTAGTCGTAGAGCAGAAACAGTGGTGCGATGAGATGTTCACCGCCCTCTCCTGGCCAGATCGGATAGGCGTCTTCCGGGGTGACGACCCCCCGCTCAGTACACAGGCTCACAAACCGTCTGTACTTGTCCTCACCCCGCAATCCGTCGGCGTGAGTGGTCCACAGCTCATGGTTTCCGGGAACCCAGATCAGCTTGGCGAAGCGACTGCCCAACACGTCGAGCGCAAAGAGCAGATCCTCCTCGCTCTCACATACATCGCCACCGAGGATCAGCCAGTCGTCGCGATGCGGGGGGATGCTCGCCAGCGCGTCGCGATTGACTTCGAAGCCCACGTGGAGATCGCTGATTGCGTAGAGTTTCATCGCGGCTCAGAGATACACTGGCGCCCAAGCCGAGGATCGTTGATGGCACCAGCACTTGTCTACTCGTCCCCGATGGAGTTAGCAAGCCCAGCAAACGCGCCCTCGCCCTCGCGCTCGCCCTCGTCGATCCTTACTTCCGCGCGCGACCGTTCGAGCCGCTTGCGCAGTACGTCTAGCGGCTGGTGGGTTCGAGCGCTCCATGACGGGAGTCGATTGACCACCTGCTGCAGTCGCCGCGACCCGAGCGTTGCTACGACTCAAGGGCGCGAGATCCAGGGGTCCTCGGTGGTCTTGGCGCATGCCAAGAAGCGTTCGTGCACGTCCGCCCGGACAAACAGCGGTGAGCTCGACCGGCGAACCACCTGCCGATAACCCTTGATGCACGTTCCTCGTCTGATTTCCCGGTTCAGCTCGCCATAGTTCCGGTGTGGAAGGAAGATTGCTTCGGGGCGATCCGCGGAGCAGAGCTCGTCGAAGCTGTCGGGCGCCCGGAACAGCCAGCGAGGGCTCTGGAGGCCGACCACATCGGTTACTTTTCCCTTCGGCAGAAGCAGACCTACCAGGCCGACCTCCGAGTGGTACACGTGAGCGTCTGGACCCAGGCACCGTTGCACCGCGTCGAGGCCGCGGGCGGTGGTGGTGCGTGCCGCTTGTAGTTCGAGGAAGTCGCGGTCAGAGTGCAGTCGCACTCGCCGCCCGACCAGCAACCCGGCACTCCCAAGCGTACCCACGAGCAGCAGGCCCAAGATGGCAGGTGCGCGTCGCTTCGCGTCGTGTGCGCACGACATCGCCAGCGCGAGGGCGGGGACGCTGCACGCATAGAACAGCGGCTCTACGCTTTCGGGGTGGAATCCCGCGCGCATCGGCAAGAGCCCGCCGAGTGCCATCCCCGCGAACGCCGCCAAGAACGCCGTCGGGGCGCGATGAATCAGTGTGCGGTACCCCGCCTGCTCGAAGACCTGTAGGCCCCGCGCGCTGGCAACAGCCAAGAGCGGAATGGCGGGTGCATAGAAGCGCCCGTGCATTCCCATGATGTCGATCGTGCTGAACAGGTGATAGATACCGTGGGCCGTCGCAGATAGCAGTAGCGACGTGTTGGTCAGGTCGCGCTTGGCCAGTGCGAACCCAAACGCCGGGGCGGCGAACAGGGCGAACACGGCGAAGCGCTGGTAGCTGCTGGGGCGTGAGCCCTCGACGAATGCCGGGTCATAGGGACTGAGGAGCGCATGTTTGGCGTAGAAAGACAGCGGCAGGGGCGTCCCGAAGTAGGCGTCGCATGCGAGCAGCACGGCTGAAAGACCTGCTGCAAGGAGCCCGATTTCGCGCAGTGGCATGCGTCGGGATTCCTTCCACCGGAGTGCCAGTAGAACGGGTGCCACGAGCAATGTCGCATCGGGGCGCACCAGGTACACGCTCAGTACCGCGACGGGCGAAAGGGACCAGTGCTGGCGCCGGCCGGTCGGTGACAGCAGAAGCCAGAGCGTCCACGAGACCAGGGCCAGCGCGACCGTTGTCTCCATGCCTGACAAGAGCGCGAACAGGGCCGTCGGGCTCAGCGACAGCCAGGTTGCTGACAGTGTTTCATCTAGGCGTCGCGTGATGGAGCACAGGAGCATGTAGGTGACCACTGCGCCCACCCACGACAACAGACGGATCGAAAGCATGAAGTGCTCTGGCGCCACGGTAGCAACCGGGACCGCGAGCCCCTGGAACAGCAACGAGGTCATCCCGTACACGGGGCCCTCGTCTACGTTCCAGGCGAGTTGGCCGGCCGTCAGCAGGTGGAGTGCCACCCGCTTGAAGAAGTGGCTGTCGTCGTAGGGCGCGAAGTCGGCCCTCGCAGCGATGAAACATCCGCTGCAAAGCGCGTAGGCAAGCGCCAATCCACCATGGTGTCGCCAGTTCCGAAGCTTGGGGGCCACCTGCACGGTTCTCCCGACTCGTGTCGGCTTCGTGTGGAGGCTACCATTCGTTGGCGGCAGCCAAAAGCTGATACAACGACTCTGGCGATGGGCCGCCCTACCAGATTCTTCGTCACGCTCCCGTCGAGCCGTATCGGTGCGGTGCATTCGTGGTCTGCGACAGGGCGGGTGGCAGCGTTCGTACTATCGTTCGTTGCCCTGAACCTGTGCGTGAACGTCATGTGGTTTCATCGCCACGTTCCGCTTTGGGCGCCGCTCCTCCCGTCGGTCGAGATTCTTGTTCTGATGCTTGGTGTCGCGTTGTTGAGCGCTCGCGGCGTGCCAGTGTCGGCGGCTGCGCGTGTGTCTCTGACCGCCGTGTTGCTCTGTCTCGTGGTGCTTCGCTTTGTCAACGTCGGTCTGCGGCGTTTCATGCGACGCGAGCTGGACGTCCTGCAGGACCTGGCCCTGGCGCCGGACCTGGTCCGTCTGGGCCTAAGCACCTTGCCGCTGTGGCAGTTCGCACTCGCTGTCCTCGCGGTTGTCGGATTTTTGTACACGGTAGGTGCGCTCGTCTGGTGTGCCCTATGGGTGAGCGAGCAAGCGCTGCAGAATGCGCGCCTGCGCCTGGCGCTCTACCTGGCGGCTGCCGCAGCGTGCCTGATGAGCGTAGTACTGCCGCGTGCAGGTGGGGACTACGGAGTCTTTGCGCCCACCTATCTGCCCCGGTTGGTGGGTGCGGCTGAGGCGCTTTTTCGCATGGACGAGCGTGCCGAACGAATCCGAGCGCGACTGATGGAGCAACGGGCCGCGTTGTCCAACGTGCCCACGACGTTCGGGCATCTTGCGGGCCGAGACGTCCACTTGGTCTTCATCGAGTCCTATGGCATGGGCGTATTGTCGTACGCGAGCTACTACGAGAAGATGCAGCCAGGCTATGTGCAGTTGCGCCGGCGGCTGGCCGCAGGTGGCCTGGATGTACGCTCGTCGCGCCTCCGCTCGCCCACGTTCGGAGGGCAGTCCTGGCTTGCTCATCTCACGTTGTCCT